>CANRIW010000028.1 GCA_947630785.1 uncultured Oscillospiraceae bacterium
TCGCAGTTGGTGTCCACGATGGCCACGATGGGGATGTTCAGCTTGCGGGCCTCGTTGATGGCGTTGCGCTCCTTGCGGGGGTCGACGACGAACAGCGCGCCGGGGAGCTTCTTCATCTCCACCACGCCGCCCAGGTACTTCTCCAGCTTGGAGATCTCGCCCATGAGCTTCATGACTTCCTTCTTGGGGAGCATGTCGAAGGTGCCATCCTCCTGCATCTTCTTCAGCTGGTTCAGACGGTCCACCCGGGTGCGCATGGTCTTGAAGTTGGTCATCATGCCGCCCAGCCAGCGGGCGTTGACGTAGTACATGCCGCAGCGGGCGGCCTCCTCCTTGATGGCGTCCTGGGCCTGCTTCTTGGTGCCCACGAACAGCAGGGACTGGCCATTTGCGGACAGCTCCTTCACGAAGGCGTAGGCCTCCTCCAGCTTCTTCACGGTCTTCTGCAGGTCGATGATATAGATGCCGTTCCGCTCCGTGTAGATGTAAGCGGCCATCTTGGGGTTCCACCTGCGAGTCTGGTGGCCGAAGTGGACGCCGGCCTCCAGCAGCTGCTTCATAGATACGACTGCCATTGATTTTTTCCTCCTGTTTTTTTTGTTGTTACCTCCGGGGGCCTCATCCCGAACGCCCATCCCTGAGGGGACACCGGGCGGACGATCCGCTCCCGTGCGGAATACCAAAGCATTCTACCACGGAAAAGCCGGGAACGCAAGAGTTTTTTGCGTAAATTCAGGGGTTTTTTTGCCCGCGCCGGCGGCCGTCCACTAAGATCACGTCGTCCCCGAAGCGGCGCACGCAGGACCAGGGGAACACCTCGTCCGGTTCCCGGCCCAGAAGGCCCAGCAGCCTGGGGCGCCCCCGGACCACGATTGCCTCGATGGAGCCCCGTTCCGGGTCCAGCTCCACGTCGTGGACGAAGCCGTAGCGGGCGCCGTCGGACACGTCGATGACCTCCTTATACTGCAGTTCCGCGATGCGGCAGACCATAGGCCATGCCTCCTTTCGATTTACAGTCTATGCCTGTTCTTATCAAAAAATTTTCATTTACCCCCTATGCAAAAGGGAAGATTTCCAGTATAATACCGGGTAAGAGCGCGACACCAATCGAAAAGGGAGCGGATACCATGAGCGAGCTGAAGTACAAGCGGGTGCTGCTGAAGGTCAGCGGAGAGGCCCTGGCCGGCGAGGCGGGCCGCGGGCTGAACTTTGATGTGATCGACCGGGTGTGCGACGTGATCGCCCGTTGCTGCAAAGAGGGCGTCCAGGTGGGCATCGTCGTGGGCGGCGGCAACATCTGGAGGGGCCTGAAGGACGGCAGGGGGATGCGGGAGCGCACCCGGGCCGACCACATGGGCATGCTGGCCACCGCCATCAACTGCCTGGCCCTGGCCGACGTGCTGGAGCAGAAGGGGGTGGACGTGCGGGTGCAGACCGCCATCGAGATGCGGGCCATCGCCGAGCCCTACATCCGCTCCAAAGCCATTCGCCACCTGGAGAAGGGGAGGGTGGTCATCTTCGGCTGCGGCACCGGCAACCCCTATTTCTCTACCGACACCGCCGCTGTCCTCCGGGCCGCCGAGATCGACGCCGACATCATCCTGCTGGCCAAGAACGTGGACGGCGTCTACTCCGCCGACCCCCGGCTGGACCCCAGCGCCGTGAAGTACGACTGCATCAGCTATGACGACGTGCTGGCACAGCATCTGGGCGTCATGGACTCCACCGCCACCTCTCTGTCCATGGACAACAACATCCCCGTCATCCTCTTCGCCCTCAAGGACCCGGAGAACATCCTGCGGGTGGTCCGGGGCGAGAAGATCGGCACCGTGGTGCAGAATTGACCGATTTCAAGCCTTCCCCCCGGAGGGTGGAAGCCTGATAAGGAGTTATTTCATTCGAAAGGAGTCACGACCATGAGCGTTGAGATCAAGACCTACGACGAGAAGATGAAAAAGACCCTGGAGGCCGTCAAGGCCAACAACGCCAGCGTCCGCGCCGGCCGCGCCAACGCCGGTGTGCTGGATCGCATCACCGTGGAGTATTACGGCGTGCCCACCCCCATCCAGCAGGTGGCCACCATCTCCACCCCAGACCCCCGCACCCTTGCCATCCAGCCCTGGGACCGCTCCCTGCTGAAGGCCATCGAGAAGGCCATCCAGACCTCCGACCTGGGCATCCATCCCCAGAACGACGGCTCGGTCATCCGCCTGGCCTTCCCCCAACTCACCGAGGAGCGCCGCAAGGAGCTGTCCAAGCAGGTGCGCAAGTACGGCGAGGAGGGCAAGGTGGCCATCCGCAACATCCGCAGGGACGCCATGGACGCAATCAAAAAAGCGGTGAAGGCCTCCGAGCTCACCGAGGACGACCAGAAGGAGATGGAGAAGGACCTCCAGGACCTGGTGGAGAAGCGCTGCAAGGACGTGGACGACATCACCGCCGCCAAGGAGAAGGAACTGATGGCGGTGTAAGAGACCTGCATCCATATCATACAAGCGGGGAATTCCCCGCTTGTGTGCTGTTTATGACCTGTTTGACGCGGGAATATTCCGCATATAATTGCTGAGGAGTTATCGCTATGGCTCTCTTTTCACGGCGGGAAAAGGCCGCTGAGGCCGATCTGGAGCATCTGCCCCGCCACATCGCCATCATCATGGACGGCAACGGCCGCTGGGCCAGGCAGCGGGGCCTGCCCCGCACCGCAGGTCACGCCGCCGGGGCTGAGACCTTCCGAACCGTGGCCACCTTCGCCAAGGACATCGGCCTGGAGTATCTGACGGTGTACGCCTTCTCCACCGAGAACTGGAAGCGGCCCCCCGAGGAGGTCCAGGCCATCATGGGCCTGCTGGAGAAGTACCTCCACGAGGCCATCGGCCGCATGGCGAAGGACAAGGTGAAGATGGCCTTCTTCGGCGACCTGACGCCCCTGGCCCCCAGGCTCCAGCAGCTCTGCCACGAGACGGAGGAGATCTCAAAGGGGTACGACGGCTGCCAGGTGAACATCTGCCTGAACTACGGCGGCCGGGACGAGATCGTCCGGGCGGCCAGGGCCTTCGCCCTGGACTGTGTGGAGGGAAAGGCCGACCCCAACCATCTCACCGAGGACAGTTTCGGCGGGTATCTCTACTCCGCCGGCGTGCCCGACCCGGACCTGATCATCCGGCCCAGCGGGGAGGTGCGGCTGTCCAACTTTCTGCCCTGGCAGTCCGCCTATGCGGAGTTCTATTTCACCGACGTGCTCTGGCCCGACTTCTCCAAGGAGGAGCTGCTGCGGGCCATCGCCGTCTACCAGCACCGCTCCCGGCGGTACGGAGGTGTCTGAACCTATGGCAAAACGGATCATCGTGGCGGTCATCTTCGTGCCGCTGCTCATCGTTCTGATGCTGTTCGCCCCGCCCCTGCTGTGGGCGGCGGTGGTGGCGTTCATCTCGGCCCTGGCCGCCTTTGAGCTGCTGCGGGCCGCGGGGGAGGGGAAGGTCACCGTCCCCATGAAGGTCATCGCCGTGGCCGCCGCCGCCGTCATTCCCCTGACGCGGCTCTATGAGTTCGCCAACCTGGCGGCGTGGCTCTGCGCCTTTCTGGTGGCGGCGGTGTCCTTCTGGTGTGCCATCCACGCCTATGACGAGGGGGACGCCAAGATCGGCTTCGCCCAGGTGCTGCTGAACATTTTCGCCGGCATGGTGATGCCCTTGGCCCTGTCCTCCCTGGTGGTATTGAAGGGAATGGAGCACGGGCAATATCTGGTGCTGCTGGCGGTGCTGCTGGCCTTCATCACCGACGGCGGGGCCTACTTCGCCGGGGTGTTCCTGGGGAAGCACCGGGGGGTCACCCGGGTCAGCCCCAACAAGAGCCTGGAGGGCTACATCGGCGGCTTCCTCACCGGCGTGGTCTTCGCGGTGCTGTACGGCCTTGTGATCTCGAAGATCAGCGGGGCAGAGGCCAACTATCTGTCTCTGGGTTTCTGCGGGCTGTTCGGGGCGCTGGCCACCGAACTGGGTGACCTGTCCTTCTCCTTTGTCAAGCGGCAGTATGGCGTGAAGGACTACGGCCATCTGCTGCCCGGCCACGGGGGGATGCTGGACCGGTTCGACAGCATGTTTTTCTGCGGGCCGGCGGTGCTGTTCGTGGTCACTGTCCTGCCGGCGTTCACGGGGGCCGCGTGATGGGCAGAACGCTTTCCATTCTGGGCTCCACCGGCTCCATCGGCCGGCAGACCCTGGAGGTGGCGGAGGCCGGCGGCCACAAGGTCGCCGCGCTGACCTTCGGCCATAACGTAAAGCTGGCGGAGGAGCAGGCGAGGCGCTTCCGGCCCAGGCTGGTCGCCACCCCTGACGAAGGGCTGGCCGCCGACTTAAAGGTCAGGCTGGAGGACACGGATATCCGCGTCCTCGGTGGGGAGGAGGGCCTTGTGGAGGCCGCCTCCATTCCCGAGGCCGACACAGCGGTGGCCGCCATCGTGGGGGTGGCGGGCTTAAAGCCCACCCTGGCCGCCATCGACGCCGGCAAGCGACTGGCCCTGGCCAACAAGGAGACCCTGGTGTGCGCCGGCGAGCTGGTCACGGCCCGCGCCAAAGCCAGGGGCGTGGACATCGTCCCGGTGGACTCGGAGCACTCGGCCATCTTCCAGTGTCTGCAAGGGGCGAAGCATAAGGAGATCCGGCGGCTGATCGTCACCGCTTCCGGCGGGCCCTTCTACGGCATGGACCGTAAAGCGCTCTCCCTTGTCACAAAGACGGACGCGCTGAAGCACCCCACCTGGCAGATGGGACAGAAAATCACCATCGACTCCGCTACCCTGATGAACAAGGGGCTGGAGGTCATCGAGGCCATGCGCCTGTTTGGGGTGCCGGCGGAGCGCATCGACGTGGCCGTCCACCGGGAGGGGGTAGTCCACTCCCTGGTGGAGTTTGCGGACGGGGCGGTGCTGGCCCAACTGGGCAGCCCGGATATGCGCCTGCCCATCCAGTACGCCCTCACCTGGCCGGACCGGACCGAGGGCATCGCAAAGCCCTTCAATTTGTTCTCCTGTCCGCCGCTGACCTTCCGCCGGCCGGACATCGAGACCTTCCGGTGCCTGGCCCTGGCGCTCCGATGCGCCAAGACCGGCGGCACCTCCACCGCCGTCCTCAACGGCGCCAACGAGGCGGCCGTGGGGCTGTTTTTGGAGGAGAAGATCGGCTTTCTGGACATTCCCCGGCTGGTGGAGGGTGCCCTGGAGCGGGTAAAAACCGTCCATGATCCCTCCCTGGACGATATTTTCGAGGCCGACCGCGCCGCCCGGCAGGCGGTCCTTGAGCTGACGAGGTGACCTGATTTGATGGCGCGTATCCTTTACATTTTACTGGCGGTCCTGCTGTTCGGTGTGCTCATCGCCATCCACGAGTTCGGCCACTTCTTCACCGCCAAGCTGCTGGGGGTGAAGGTGAACGAGTTCTCCATCGGCATGGGGCCCCTGCTGCTCTCCCGGCAGAAGGGGGAGACCCTTTACAGCCTCCGGGCTCTGCCCATCGGCGGCTACTGCGCCATGGAGGGGGAGGACGAGGACACCGGCGACCCCCGGGCCTTCTCCCGGCAGGCGGGGTGGAAGAAGGTCATCATCCTGTGCGCCGGGTCGTTTATGAATTTTATGCTGGGGCTGGTCATCACCGTGGCGCTGTTTCTGGGCATCGGTCAGGTGCGGGCCCCGGTGGTCACCGAGTTTGCCCCTGAGTTCCAGTGCGAGGGGGAGAACGGCCTCATGGCCGGGGACCGGCTTTTGAAGATCGACGGCCACGGCGTGTGGGAGTACGGCGACGTGCAGACCTACCTCTCCCGGAACGACGGCAAGGGCGTTAAGCTGGTGGTGAAGCGGGACGGAAAGAAGATCGACCTGGGGCTGGTGCCCATGTACCGCATGGACTACACCTACGAGGGCCAGACCAACCACGGATTCGGCCTCATCTTCGGAGCCGTCGACGATCTGACCATCCCCCAACGGATCGGCCAGGGGGCGGTCCAGTCGGTGAACTTTGTGCGGCTGGTGTGGATGAGCCTGGGCGACCTGGTGACGGGCCGGGTGTCGGTGGACCAGCTGTCCGGGGTCATCGGCGTGGTGGACGTGGTGTCCGAGGTGGGCGCGGATTCCAACACCGTGGCCGAGGGCGTCATGAACGTGTTCTATTTCATGGCCCTCATCGCCGTGAACCTGGCGGTGATGAACATGCTGCCCATCCCCGCCCTGGACGGCGGCCGGGTGTTCTTCGTGCTGCTGAACGGCGTGCTGTGGCTGATCTGCCGCAGGCGCATTCCGGAGAAGTACGAGGGCTATGTCCACGCGGCGGCCTTCGTCCTGCTGATGGCGCTGATGCTGCTGATCGCCTTCCACGATGTGTGGAACATCTTCACATAGGGGTGATACTATGACGCGGCAGATCCACGTTGGCAGCGTCCCCGTGGGCGGGGGCGCCCCTGTGTCCATCCAGTCCATGTGCAGCACCCCTACCGCCGATGTGGCGGCTACGGTGGAGCAGATCAAGGCGCTGACTGCCGCCGGGTGCGATATCGTCCGGGTGGCGGTGCCCGACCTGGACGCCGCCCGGGCCATCGGGGCCATCAAGGCCCAAATCTCCATCCCCCTGGTGGCGGACATCCATTTCGACTACCGGTTGGCCCTGGAGGCGGCGGAACAGGGGGTGGACAAGATCAGGATCAACCCCGGCAACATCGGCGGGCCGGACCGGGTGGAGGCGGTGGCCAAAGCCTGCAAGGAACGGCACATCCCCATCCGGGTGGGGGTCAACGGCGGGTCTTTGAAGAAGGACCTGCTGGTGAAATACGGCGGCCCCACGCCGGAGGCCATGGTGGAGAGCGCCCTGCGGCACATCCGCCTGCTGGAGCGATACGGCTTTGAGGACGTCTGCGTGTCTTTGAAGGCATCCTCTGTGCCGGTGACCATGAAGGCCTATCAGCTGATGGCGGAAAAGTACGATTACCCCCTGCACCTGGGGGTCACCGAGGCGGGCACCGCCCGGATGGGAGAGCTGAAAGCCGCCGCCGGCATCGGCGGGCTGCTGGCCTTAGGGATCGGCGACACCATGCGGGTGAGCCTCACTGCCGACCCGGTGGAGGAGGTCTACGCAGCCCGGCGCATCTTGAAGGCCATCGGCCTGCGGAAGGACGGCCCGGAGCTGATCTCCTGCCCCACCTGCGGCCGGACGAAGATCGACCTGATCCCCATGGCGAGACAGGTGGAGGAGCTGTTGAAGGACGTCCGCAAGGACATCACGGTGGCGGTGATGGGCTGCGTGGTCAACGGCCCCGGCGAGGCCCGCCACGCCGATGTGGGCCTGGCCGGCGGCGACGGCGAGGGGGTCCTGTTCAAACACGGCGAGATCGTGAAGAAGGTCCCCGAGGACCGGCTTGTGCCCGAGCTGATGAAGCTCATTGAGACGCTATGACCATCGATGTGGACTGGATCTTTTTCGACCTGGGCTCCACGCTGATCGACGAGAGCCGGGCGGAGCGCCGCAGGGTGGAGGAGACCGTTGCGGGTTCCGATGTCACATATGAGGCGTTTTCAGAGGCGGCGCTTGATGCCGCACGCCGGAATGAAAACGGCTACAAGGCGGCGCTGGAGCGGTTCGGACTGACCAAAACGCCCTGGCGCACGGAGGAAGAAGTCCTGTACCCGGAAGCCGGGGAGCTGCTGGAACGGTTGAGCGGGCGGTATCGCCTGGGGGTCATCGCCAACCAGGAGCCGGGGGCGGAACAGCGCCTGGAGCGGTTCGGCATCCGCTGTTTCTTCGACGTGATCGTCTGCTCGGCGGAGGCGGGGGCGGCCAAGCCGGACCCGCGCATTTTCCTCATGGCGCTGGAACAGGCGGATTGCCCGCCGGAGCGGGCCGCTATGGTGGGCGACCGGCTGGATAACGATGTGATCCCCGCCAAAAAACTGGGGATGCGGACCGTCTGGGTGCGGCAGGGAATGGGCGGTCTTGCCGTTCCCCGCGTGCCGGAGGAAGAGCCCGATGTTGCCATCGGCCACATTGATCAACTGCCTGATTTTCTGAAACGACGATAAGGAGCGTACATACCATGGAGACCCGTCCCACCTTTCAACAGACCTTCGGCAAGTGCCCCTTCCCGGAAGGGGTCTTGTCCGTATTGGCCTCCTGCCCCGTCGCCGTTCGGGTGCGCCGGGCGGAGCGGGCCATGGAGGTGGACGTGGAGGGCGCAGGCGTCGACCGGACCGTCCTGGACCGGGCGGCGGAGGCCATCAAGGGGACGCTCCGGCTGAATGAGGTCACCTTCCGCCTGACTGCCCCGGCGGCGGGGGACAAGCCCTCTGTCCCGGCGGAGGACAAACCGACAGAGCAGGCCGCCCCCGCGCCGGACAAGCCGCCCGAGGCGGCCCCTGACCTGGAGGCCCAGATGGCGGCCATGCGGAAAAAGCTTATGCGGGCCGCGGCCCCCAAGGAGGGCGGCGGAGGGCGCGCCAGGGCCATCTACGGCAAGATCAATGGCAAAAAGAAGGTCACCCCCATCAGGGAGCTGGACCTGGATATGCGCAGCGTCCTCATCGAGGGGGACGTGTTCAACGTGGAGCACCGGGAGCTGCCCCGGCGGAAGGCCTGGGTGGTGTGCTTCGACGTGACCGACTACACCGGCTCCGTCCGGGTGACCCAGTTCATAGAGGGGGACCTGGCCGACCCCATCATCAAAAAAGTGAAGGTGGGCCAGCGGCTCCAGATTCAAGGCCGGCCCACCGTGGGCAAGTTCGACAACGGCGACATGGTGCTGGAGCCCTACGGCATCAGTTCCGTCCCCAAGCCGGAGGGGAGAAAGGACACCGCCCCCGAAAAGCGCATCGAGCTGCATCTGCACACCAAAATGTCCATGATGGACGCCCTCTGCGACACGAAAGCGGTGGTGAAGCGGGCCATCGAGTGGGGCCACCCGGCCATCGCCATCACCGACCACGGGGTGGTCCAGTCCTTCCCGGACGCCTACAACGCCTCCAAGCGGGGGTCGCTCATCAAGATCCTGTACGGGGTGGAGGCCTACTACCAGAACGACGTGGACGAGAACGTGGCCGTCCACGGCCCCGGCGACCTCCCCCTGGACGGGGAGTTCGTGGCCTTCGATCTGGAGACCACCGGCCTGGACGCCAAGCGGGACGCCATCATCGAGATCGGTGCGGTGCGCATCCGGGGCGGGGAAGTGGTGGACAGGTTCGCCTCCTTCGCCGACCCGGGCCGACCCCTGTCCGCCAAGACGGTGTCTCTCACCGGCATCACCGACCAGATGCTGAAGGGCGCGCCCAGGCCGGAGGCGGCGGTTGCATCCTTCCTGGACTGGCTGGGGGACGCCCCACTCTGCGCCCACAACGCCGCCTTTGACACCGGTTTTGTCCGGGAATACTGCAAAAAATCGGGCCGGCCCTTCGACCCGCTGTACATCGACACCATGGTGCTGTCTCAGTACCTGTGCCCCGACCTGCACAACCACAAGCTGGACACGGTGGCCACCGCCTTGGGCCTGCCCCCCTTCCAGCACCACCGGGCCTACGACGACGCCGCCGTCTGCGGGCAGATTTTGTGGGAGCTGTTCAAATCCCTCCGCAAAGAGGGCCTGGCGGCTGCCTCCCAGATCAACCCGGCCATGGCGGGCCGTAGGAGAGGGGGCCGGGGCCGCCGGTCCGCCTACCACCTGATCCTGCTGGCCAAGGACCAGACCGGCCTCCGCAACCTCTACAAGCTGGTGTCCAAGTCCCACCTGGAGCACTACAGCCGTTTCCCCATCATGCCCAAGTCCCTGGTGAATGAGCACCGGGAGGGGCTCATCATCGGCTCCGCCTGCGAGGCGGGGGAACTGTTCCGGGCGGTGGTGGACGGCAAGGACGACCGGGAGCTGGAGCGCATCGCCGCTTGGTACGACTATCTGGAGATCCAGCCCCTGTCCAACAACGCCTATATGCTCCGGCCCGACAGGGAGGGCCGGTCCATCGCCGGGAGCGAGGAGGACCTGCGGGACTTCAACCGGCGGGTGGTGGCTCTCGGGGAGCGGCTGGGCAAGCCGGTGTGCGCCACGGGGGACGTCCACTTTATGGACCCCCACGAGGAGATCTACCGGCACGTGCTGCTGGCCGCCAAGGAGTACGAGGACGCGGACAGCGACAACCCTCTGTACTTCCGCACGACAGATGAAATGCTGGCGGAGTTCTCCTATCTGGGGGAGGACAAAGCCCATGAGGTGGTCATCGATAACCCCGCCCTGGTGGCAGGCTGGATCGGCGACGTGCGCCCCCTGCCCGATGGGCTGTTCACCCCCAAGCTGGAGGACTCCGAGGGGGAGCTGAAGCGGCTGGTGTGGGGGAGGGCCCACGAGCTGTACGGGGAGGACCCGCCCCAGATCGTGACGGACCGCCTCAACGCCGAGCTGAAGGACATCATCGGCTGCCATTACGATGTGATCTATATGTCCGCCCAGAAGCTGGTGCAGAACTCCCTGGAGCACGGCTATCTGGTGGGGTCCAGAGGGTCCGTGGGCTCGTCCCTGGTGGCCTTCATGTCGGGCATCACCGAGGTGAACTCCCTGCCCGCCCACTACCGCTGTCCCAAGTGCGGCCACGCCGACTTCGACTACGCCCAGGACCCCGCCCATCCCTACGGCTGCGGGGCGGATATGCCCGACGCGGTGTGCCCCGTCTGCGGGACCCCCTACGACAAGGACGGCTTCAACATCCCCTTCGAGACCTTCCTGGGCTTCGGCGGCGACAAGGTGCCCGACATCGACCTGAACTTCTCCGGCGAGTACCAGTCCAGCGCCCACAGGTACACCTTCGAGCTGTTCGGACAGGACCACGTGTTCCGGGCGGGCACCATCGGCACCGTGGCGGAAAAGACCGCCATCGGCTATGTGAAGAAGTATCTGGAGACGGTGGGGCGGACCAACGTCCCCTTTGCCGAGGTGCTCCGCCTGGCCAAGAGCTGCGAGGGGGTCAAGCGCACCACCGGCCAGCACCCCGGCGGCATGGTGGTCATCCCCCAGGACAAGGAGGTCTACGACTTCTGCCCGGTGCAGCACCCGGCGGACGACCCCAACAGCGACATCATCACCACCCATTTTGAATACCACTCCATGGAGTCCAATCTGCTGAAGCTGGACATGCTGGGCCACGACGACCCCTCCATGATCCGCATGCTGGAGGACCTGACCGGGGTCAACGCCCGGAAGATCCCCCTGGACGACCCGGACACCATGAGCCTGTTCACCACCTCGGAGAAGCTGGGGTTCGAGGGCGACCCCATCCTGGGCCCCACCGGGGCGGTGGCCATCCCCGAGTTCGGCACCTCCTTTGTCCGAGGGATGCTGGAGGACACCGAGCCCGACCAGTTCGATATCCTGGTGCGGCTGTCCGGCTTCTCCCACGGCACCGACGTGTGGCTGGGCAACGCCAAGGACCTCATCACCTCCGGCACCGCCAAGGTCAACGAGGCCATCGGCTGCCGGGACGACATCATGCTCTACCTGATTTCCAAGGGGTTCGAGCCCAAGCGGGCTTTCAAGATCATGGAGTCAGTCCGCAAGGGCCGTGGCCTGCCCGACGGGGCCGAGGACGAGATGAGGGACCACGGCGTGCCCGACTGGTACATCGGCTCCTGCAAAAAGATCGCCTATCTGTTCCCCAAGGCCCACGCGGTGGCCTATGTGATGATGGCCTTCCGCATCGCCTGGTTCAAGGTCCACCGGCCCCTGGCGTTCTACGCCGCCTATTTCTCCATCCGGGCCAAGGCATTCGACGAGAAATACATGTGCCGGGGCATCGAGGTGGCCAAGCGGAAGATGAAGGAGATCGGCGACAAGAAGAACGCCAAGAGCAGGGCCGACCGGCCCACCGCCGTGGAGGAGGACATGCTGGTCACCCTGGAGGTGGTGTATGAGTTCTACCGCCGGGGATTCACCTTCACCCGGATGGATATTTCCCGCTCCCACGCCGTCAACTTCCTCATCGACGAGGAGCAAAACGCCCTCATCCCGCCCTTTACGTCGGTGGCGGGCCTGGGCGAGACGGTGGGCTGGGACATCATGGAGAAGCGGCAGGGGAGGGACTTCCTCTCCATCGAGGAGTTCTCCCTCACCTGCACCAAGGCGTCGGCCACCCACATCGAGCAGCTGAAAGAGGCGGGGGCCTTCGGAGATCTGCCGGACAGTAGCCAGTTCTCGCTGTTTTGACCCTTGACAACGCCTGCGGCCTGTGGTAATATTCATCACATTAGCGAGATAAAGAATTGAGGTTTTCCCCATGAGCATCATCAACACCCCCGAGGGCACCCGGGACCGGCTGTTCGCCGAGTGCGCCGAGCGCCGCCAGGTCCAGAACACCCTGGTGGACCTGTTCCGAAGCCGGGGCTACTCCGAGGTCATCACCCCCGAGGTGGAGTTCTACGACCTGTTCGTTCAGTCCGGCAACCCCATCCCCCAGGAGGCCATGCTGAAGATTATGGACCGCTCCGGCCGGATCATGGTCATGCGGCCCGACTGCACCACCCCCATCGCGAGAGTGGCCGCCACCCGGCTGCGCTCCGAGCCCCTGCCCCAGCGGCTCTACTACGACCAGACCGTGTTCCGGGACCGGGGCGCCCACCAGGGGGAGAGCCGGGAGATCGCCCAGTGCGGGGTAGAGCTCATCGGCGCGGTGGGGGAGGAGGCCGACGTGGAGATCGTCTCCATGGCGGTGGAGTCCCTGCGGCGCTGCGGGCTCCGGAGTTTCCACATCGAACTGGGCCACGCCGGGTTCTACCGGGCGCTGGCGGCGCGGATGGATATGTCCGACCTGGAGACCGAGCGGATCCGCTCCGCCATCGAGGGGAAGAACTTCGCCCTGCTCAACGACCTGCTGGAGCCCTACCGGGGCCAGCCGGCCTTTGCCGCCCTCCGCCGCCTGCCCTATCTGTTCGGCGGCCCCGAGGTGCTGGACGAGGCGGAGACCCTGGCGGGAAAGAGCGCCTGCATCGACTACCTCCGCCGGCTGTACGGCAGGCTCACCGACGCCGGCTGCGGAGAGTACATCCGCTTCGACCTGGGTCTGGTCCATCAGCTGGACTACTACACCGGCATGGTGTTCCGGGGCTATGTGGAGGGCGCGGGCGCGCCGGTGCTGTCCGGCGGCCGGTACGACAACCTGATGGAGCGCTTCGGCCGGAAGGCCGAGGCCACCGGCTTTGCGGTGGACGCCGACGCGGTGGCCGCCTGCCTGAACCAGACCGCCCCCGCGGCGGGGCGGCGGCTGCGGATCGCCCTCACCAAGGGGCGCATCCAGGAGAAGACCCTGGCCCTGTTCGAGCGGATGGGCCTGGACTGTTCCCCGGTGAGGGACCCCGGCCGGCGGCTCATCCTCTCCATCCCCAATTACCCCCTGGACGTGGTGCTGGTCAAGGCCCCCGACGTGATCACCTATGTGGAGCACGGGGTGTGCGACCTGGGGGTGGTGGGCAAGGACACCATTTTGGAGAAGGGGGGCTCCTTCTACGAGGTGCTGGATCTGGGGTTCGGCAAGTGCCGGTTCGCCCTGGCCGTCAAGGAGGGCGCCGACTTCTACGGCACCTACAAGACCCGCCTGGCGGCCTCCAAATACCCCAACGTGGCCCGGACCTTCTTTGAGAAGAAGGGCATGGACGTGGACATCATCAAGATCGAGGGCAGCGTGGAGCTGGCCCCCATCCTGGAGCTGGCCGACGGCATCGTGGACATCGTGGAGACCGGGGCCACCCTCCGGGAGAACGGCCTTGCCGTGGTGGAGGACGTGGCGGCGGTGTCCGCCCGGCTCATCGTCAACACCGCCGGCATGAAGCTGAACAAGGAGCAGATCACCGACTTCATCGCCAAATGCGAGGCCAACCTGGAGGGAACAGTATGATCACCATCATCAGGGCGGACGGCTCTGCGGAACAGCGGCAGCTGGAGGCCATGAGGGCCCGCTCCGCCGCCAAGAACGCGGACATCGAAAAGGCGGTCAGGGCCGTTCTGGAGGATGTGAAGGAGAACGGCTTTTCTGCCGTTGAAAAATACAGCTTGCAGTTCGACCATGCCGCCCCTTATGAGATTTCCCGGGAAACGATCGACGCGGCGTATGCCTCCTGCCCGCCGGAGCTGATTCGGGCGCTGGAGCACGCCGCCGCCAACATCCGGGACTACAATGAGAAGCTGCTGGCGAAGTCCATGGAGTGGACCTCCCCCGACGGGGGGAAGGTGGGGCGGATCGTCCGGGGGCTGACCCGGGTGGGCATCTACGTCCCCGGCGGCACGGCGGCCTATCCCAGCTCGGTACTGATGAACGCCGTCCCCGCCAAGGTGGCCGGGGTGGAGAAGATCGTCATGGTCACGCCCCCCACCGAGAACCTGTCCGCGCCGGTGCTGGCGGCGGCGAAAATCGCCGGGGTGGACCGGGTCATCGCTGTGGGCGGGGCCCAGGCGGTGGCCGCCCTCACCTATGGGGCGGGGTTCATCCCCCGGGTGGACAAGCTGGTGGGCCCCGGCAACGCCTATGTGGCCGCCGCCAAGCGGCTGGCCTACGGGACCCTGGACATCGACATGGTGGCGGGGCCCTCGGAGGTGCTGGTCATCGCCGACGAAAGCGCCGCCCCCAAATTCGTGGCCGCCGACCTGCTCTCCCAGGCGGAGCACGACCGGCTGGCCTCCGCCGTGCTGCTCACCGATTCCATGGAGCTGGCGGAGGCGGTGGACGGGGAGATCGTCCGGCAGACGGGGTATCTGAGCCGGTCTGAGATCATGGAGGCATCCCTCCGGGACTTCGGCTGCGCCATCGTGTGTGATTCTCTGGACCGGTGCGTGGACATCGCCAACGACATCGCCCCGGAGCACCTGGAGATCGTCACAAAGGAGCCCAGGGCGCTGCTGCCCCGGATCAAAAACGCCGGGGCGGTATTCCTGGGGGCCTGGACGCCGGAGCCCCTTGGGGACTATCTGGCGGGGCCGGACCACGTGCTGCCCACCAGCGGCACCGCCCGGTTCTTCTCGCCGCTGAGCGTGGACAGTTTTCTCAAGACCATGAGCGTGCTGGAGTTCGACCGGGCCTCCCTGGAGCCCCTGGCCCCGGAGATCACCGCCCTGGCGGAGTGCGAAAAGCTCACCGCCCACGCCAACTCCATCCGCGTCCGCTTTGAGTAAGGAGGAACGACCATGAACGTACCCATCTTCGAGGCGGGGGAAAAGCCCCGCGCCTATGTTCTCTCCCGCAAGACCAAGGAGACCGAGATCGAGGCCAGTCTGTGCCTTGACGGGGGAGAGGTCAGCGTCTCCACCGGCATCGGCTTCTTCGACCATATGCTCACTGCCCTGGCCTTCTACGCCGGGTGGGGGCTGGAGCTGTCCGCCAGGGGCGATCTGGAGGTGGACGGCCACCACACGGTGGAGGACACGGGCATCGTGCTGGGACAGGCCTTCGCGGCGGCCCTGGGAAATAAGAAGGGTATCAAACGCTACGGGACGGCCTTCGTGCCCATGGACGAGGCCCTGTGCCGCACGGTGCTGGACCTCTCCAACCGGCCCTTCCTGGTGTTCGACGCGCCCATGCCTCAGCCCATGATCGGGGCCTACGACTCCTGCCTGACGGCGGAGTTCATGCGGGCGTTCGCCTTCAACGCCGGGGTCACCCTCCACCAAAAGTGCGAGTACGGCGCCAACGCCCACCACATCACCGAGGCCCTGTTCAAGTCCCTGGGGCTGGCCCTGAAGGAGGCCGCCCGCATCGAGGGGACGGGGGTCACCTCTACCAAAGGGGCCCTGTGACGGACCTTGCCGCCCGCCTTGACGAACAGGACTGGATGTGGTTAAATTGAAAAAACAGATCGCCATCGTGGATTACGGCGTTGGCAACCTGAAAAGCGTGGCCAACGCCCTCCGCTATCTGGGGCTGGACAGCGCCGTCACCGACGACGGGACGGCCATCGAGCGGGCGGACGCTGTCATCCTCCCCGGCGTGGGGGCATTTCCCGACGCGGCGGACAAGCTCCGGCGCAAGGGGCTGGATAAGACCCTCATCTCCCAGGCGGGCAAAAAGCCCATCCTGGGCATCTGCCTGGGGATGCAGCTGCTGTTCGACCGGGGGGAGGAGGTCCGAAACTGTGAAGGACTGGGCCTTGTCAACGGCCGTGTGGGACGTATCCAGACGGATTTAAAGCTGCCCCACATCGGCTGGAACGGCCTTACCTTCCCCAATCCGTCGCCTCTGTTCAAGGGACTGGACGAGGGGACGTATGTGTACTTTGTCCACTCCTACTGCGGCTACGCCGCCAGGGGAGAGGATGTGCTGGCCGTGACGGACTACGGGGTGCCCGTGGTGGCGGCGGTGGGGCGGAACGGCGTCTACGGCTGCCAGTTCCACCCGGAGAAGAGCGGCGAGGCGGGCCTCGCCATCCTCCGTAATTTTGCGGAGCTGGACCGCTGAGAAGAAAGGGGAGGGCCCCTATGGACGGGGAACGGAAAGATCAGGGTGGACAGCGGCCGAGGGACGGGAAGAGCGCCCCCGGCCGCCGCAACTATTTCGCGGACCTGAATGACGAGCGGGAGGACCGCCGTCCCAACCGGGAGAAGGACGCTCCCGGCCGCCGTTCCGTCTCCAACAGCGGCCGCCGGGTGAGCGGCGGGACCAGGAGCACCCCCGAAACCGGCGGTGGGGGCGAGTCCCTCCGGCCGGTGCTGCGGCTGATCTTTTTCCCGGCGCAGCTGGTGTTTCTGGAGCTGGTGTTCCATGTCTATATGGACACGCCCATGATCTATTCCCCCATCTGGACCGTGTTCGGACTGTCCGCCGGGCTGGTCCTGTCTGCCCTGACCCTGCCTTTCCCCCGGACGGTGAACGGTGTGCTGATGAAGGTGTTCTCCATCCTGTTCCCGGTGGTCTATGTGGCGGAGATCGTGGCCAAGACCATCCTCCAGTCCTACTACCCGCTCAGCTTTTTGGGTGTGGCCGCCGGCAACAAGCTCACCGACTACCTGGACGCCATCATTCCCACAGTGATCAGGACCTTGCCCGTCGCGGTGGTCATGCTCATCCCCGCCATCCTGTTGTTCGCCCTGGGCGGGCGGTTCATGGGCTTTGACCGGTACGATGTGAAGCTGTCCGGGGTGGCCCTCATTGGGGCGGTCATCCTCCACCTGGTGGGGCTGGGCGCGGTGCACCTCCCCTGGCAGGGCGACCTCACCCCCGCCAGGCTCTACGGCATGGACTCCAACATCGACGACCAGGTGGAGGAGCTGGGCCTCTGGACCATGCTCCGGCTGGACGTGAAGCACATGATCGTCCCGGCCAAAAACCACCTGGATGACGACTTCACCAATCTGGGCCCCGGCCCCGCAAAGACACCCAGCCCCGGCCCGGAGACCACCCCCGGTCCCGGTACGTCCCCGGACCCGGCCGTCACCGAGACTCCGGAGCCCACCCCGGTGATCGACACCTCTCCCAACGTGATGGACGTGGATCTGGCCGCCATCGCCGAAAGCGCCACCAATGACGACATCGCCTGGCTTGCCAGCTACTTCAACAGCGTCACCCCGACGAATAAAAACAAGTATACCGGCATGTTCGAGGGGTACAACGTCATCTTCTTCACCTTGGAGGGTTTCTCCGGCTACGCCATCGACCCGGAGCTGACCCCAACCCTCTACAAACTGGCCCACGAGGGCTTCGTGTTCAACAACTTCTATACCGCCCTCCACTTTACCAGCACCTCCGGCGGCGAGTGCCAGAACCTGCTGGGTCTCTACCCCAAGAACGGCAATCCAGCCACCATGAGCCGCACCGGCAAGCTGGGAACCAACTGTTATTTCTCCCTGGCCCAGCAGCTTCGCCGGGAGGGCTACCAGGTGCTGGGCTACCACGCCAACGGCAATATGTACGGCCGGAACCTGTCCCACCCCAACCTGGGCTACGACTGGCACCAGTTCGGCGAGAGCGGCGTGACCAAGGTGGGCACCGGCACTCTCCAGAACTTTGAGGGGCTGGACGTGAACGCCAGCGGCAAGCTGTTGTGGCCCCAGAAGGACAGCGTGATGGTGGAGGCCAGCGTGGACGACTACATCCACAGCGACCAGCCCTTCCACGTGTACTACCTGACCATCAGCGGCCACATGCCCTACTCGGACAACCGGGCGGTGGCTCCCTATCGGGACACTGTACGCGCCCTGCCCTACAGCGAGACCACCCAGAACTATTTGGGCACCTGTATGGAGGTGGACAAGGCCCTGGAGACCCTGATCCAGAAGCTGGACGAGGCCGGAAAACTGGACAAGACTGTGATCGTGGCCGTCCCCGACCACATCCCCTACTTCAACGTGGACACACTGGAAGAGCTGGCGGGACAGAAGTTCGGCAGCTCGGAGGACCTGGAGTATCTCCAGGAGGGCAATATCGATTTCGACGTGTACAAGAGTTCCCTCATCCTCTGGTCGGCCTCCATGACCGAACCGGTGGAGGTGGACAAGGTGTGCTGTCAGGTGGATATCCTGCCTACCCTGTCCAATCTGCTGGGGCTGGAGTACGACTCCCGGATGCTGGACGGCACCGACATCCTCTCCGACAGCGAGGGACTGGTGATCTTCACCTCCCGGTGCTGGAAGTCTGACCGGGGCTTCTACAACCGGTTTACCCAGACCTTCACTCCCGCTCCCGGCGTCACCATGACGGCGGAGGAGCAGGAGGAATACGTGGCCGCCATGCGCAAGCTGGTGGCCTACAAGGTGGACAGCACCGATCTGCTGATCGAGAACGATTTTTATAACTATGTGTTTGGATAGGAGCATAGTATGATTTTATTTCCCGCGATCGACATGAAGGACGGCCGGTGCGTCCGGCTGAGAAAGGGCGACTTCTCCACCGCCCATCAGGTGGCAAACAGCCCCCTTGAGGTGGCCAAACAGTTCGCCGCCGCCGGGGCCAGGTGGGTCCACATGGTGGACCTGGACGGCGCCCGGGACGGGGTGCGGAAGAATTTTCCCCTGATCTACGAGGTCATCCGGCAGTCCGGCCTGAACGTGGACCTGGGCGGAGGGCTCAAGAACGAGCTTGACGTGATCACCGTGGGGGAGGCCGGCGTGGGCCGGATGGTCATCGGCTCCGCCGCCGTGACCAGGCCGGAGCTGGTGCAATACGCCCTCCGGCAGTACGGGCCGGAGAAAGTGGCGGTGGGCATCGACTGCCTGAACGGCAGGGTCCGCACCGCCGGCTGGGAGGAGGACTCCGGGCTGGACTATCTGGACTTTGCCGCCCAGATGGAAAAGCTGGGCGTGAAGTATCTCGTCTACACCGACATCGCCGCCGACGGGATGCTGTCCGGGCCGTCCTATGAGCAGCTGGCCGCCCTGCAAAAGCGGGTGAGCTGCAGCATCGTGGCCTCCGGCGGGGTCACCACCCTGGACGACGTGAAGCGCCTCCGGGACATGGGCCTCTATGGGGCCATCATCGGCAAGGCGTACTACGCCGGCACCATCGACCTCAGCGAGGCCGTGAGGGAGGCTGGGGAGCAGTGTTAGCCAAACGCATCATCCCCTGCCTGGACGTGCGGGACGGCCGGGTGGTGAAGGGGGTCAACTTTGTCAACATCCGGGACGCCGGCGACCCGGTGGAGCTGGCCAAATACTACTCCGACCAGGGGGCGGATGAGATCGTCTTTCTGGACATCACCGCCACCAGCGATGCCCGGGACACCGTGGCCGACGTGGTGGAGCGCACCGCCGCCCAGGTGTTCGTCCCCTTGACGGTGGGGGGCGGCATCCGCACCCTGGAGGATTTCAACCGGCTGCTCCGGGCGGGGGCGGACAAGATCTCGGTCAACTCCGCCGCCGTGAAGGACGAGACCCTGATTGCCAGAGCCGCCGAGCGGTTCGGCTCCCAGTGCGTGGTGCTGGCCATCGACGCCCGGAAGCGCCCCGAAGGCTGGTACGAGGTGGTGACGGCCGGGGGCCGCACCCCCACCGGCATCGACGCCATCCGGTGGGCACGCCGGGGCCAGGATCTGGGGGCGGGGGAGATCCTGCTCACCTCCATGGACGCCGACGGCACCAAGGCCGGCTTCGATCTGGAGATGACCAAAGCCGTCACCGACGCGGTTTCCATCCCGGTGATTGCCTCCGGCGGCTGCGGGTCTTTGGAGCACTTCGCGGAGGTGTTCGAGGCCACGAACTGCGACGCCGCCCTGGCGGCCTCCCTGTTCCACTTCGGGGAGCTGACGATGCCCCAGGTGAAGGACTACCTGCGCGCCCGGAATATCCCCGTGAGGTGAGAAACATGTTCGATCTGGACCGGCTGTTTCAAAAATCCGACCTGATTCCGGTGATCGTCCAGCACGCGGAGAAGAAGGACGTGCTGATGCTGGGCTTCACCAACAAAGAGGCGGTGGAGCTGACCCTCAAGACCAAAACCGCCTGGTTCTGGTCCCGGAGCAGGGGAGAGCTGTGGAACAAGGGGGCCACGTCGGGCAACTACCTCCACGTGCGGAAGATCAAGACCGACTGCGACACCGACACCCTGCTGTACCTCTGCGACCCGGACGGGCCCACCTGCCACACGGGGGCGTACTCTTGCTTTTTCCGGGAAATAGAGCTATGATCATTTCAAGACCCGCGAAAAACCGGGCAGACTAAGGACGTGATACCCATGAACGACAACGTTTTGCGCGGCCTCTATCAGGTGGTGCTGGACCGGAGGGCCCATCCCCAGGAGGGCTCCTATACCTGCTACCTGTTCGACAAGGGGCTGGACAAGATCCTGAAAAAGGTGGGCGAGGAGTGCGCCGAGACCATCATCGCCGCCAAGAACGATGTGCCCGCCGACACGGTGGGGGAGATCTCCGATCTCATCTACCATGTGATGGTGATGATGGCGGAGAAGGGCATCCCCCTGGACGACGTGCTCTCCGAGCTGGACCGGCGTGCCCAGAAGATCGGCAACCTGAAGCAGATGCGGCAGACGGACAGGGAGACATGATCCTGCCCACTCATTCCGAAGGCGCTGTATTATAGTAAAAGGAGACCCCGGGCAAGTCCGGGGTGCCATAAGAAAGTAATCCATTTTGAGGGAACGGTGTGGCCTTTAGGTCATGCCGTTTCCTCTTTTGCCAACTTTTCCAGCGGGATGAACCCCACCAGGTCATAAGCGATGCGGATACCCTGACGCCGCTTACCGGTACTCTTGTCCGGGGCCTCAATGTAGATGGCCTTGACAAGTTCCCGCAGAGCGTAGGGCGTCAATTCTTTCAGTTCCGTGTATTTGTGTACCCGCTGGATGAATTGGTCTAAATCGTCGATTTGCCGCTCCTGTGCTTCGATTTTCTGCTTCAAGGACTGCGCTTCGGCCTTGAGCTGGGTCTGCTCGTCCTCATAGGTTTTGCTCATCATGGAAAACCGCTCGTCACTGATCCGCCCGCTTACATTGTCCTCATACAGACGGATGAACAGCCGGTTTAACTCATCCAGCCTCTTTTCGCCTTGGGCCAGCTTTTTGCGGCGTGCCCTGACCGCTTCGCCGCTGGACAGCTTCAACCGCTTCTCCATCGCCGCCCGGAAGTGAGCCTTATAGTGCGTGACATAGGAAATCACAGCCTCCATGTGCATCCACACCAGTTCTTCCAGCACCACAGCCCGGATAAAGTGAGCCGAGCAATTCCCCGTGTTGCTTCGGTAATTGGCGCACACGAAATGGTCTTGCCGCTTCTCAAAGTAGTTGGTGGTGCAGTAGTGCATTTTCGCCCCGCAGTCGGCGCAGTAGACCAGCCCGGAGAACATACTGCTCTTGCCCGTCTTTGTCCGCCTGTGCCGCTGCTGGCGAATTTCCTGCACCTTGTCAAACACCGCCGGTTCGATGATGGCCGGGTGAGTGCCCTCAAATATCGCCCACTTCTCCTCCGGGTTGTCCCGCTGCTTCTTGTCCCAGATGGAAACGGTGTAGGTCTTGAAATTCACCGTACAGCCGGTGTACTCCCGGCGCTCCAAAATATTTACCACCGTATTGGTGCTCCAATGGCACGGGTCGGCGCTCTCCGGGTTTGGCGGGTTTTGGCCCTGTCCACGCTTATAGGCCGTAGGATTGAGCACTCTTTCCGCCGTCAGCAGTTTTGCGATCTGCATCGGCCCCCGGCCCTCCATGCAGAGATTGAAAATCCGCTTCACCACATGGGCCGCTTCTTCATCTACAAGCCACCGGGACTTGTCCTCCGGGTCTTTCTTGTAGCCATAGGGGACGTGTACCGTCAGCGGTACGCCCCGCTCCCCCTTGGACTTGTTCACCGCCCGGATTTTCCGGCTGGTATCGTGGGCATAAAACTCGTTAGTTAACCTCGCATAAAGAACGATGGATTTCAAATCTCCACATACCCGACAAAGTTGTAATAGATTTTGATG
>CANRIW010000029.1 GCA_947630785.1 uncultured Oscillospiraceae bacterium
CCTCCGGGAAACAGAGCGCGTCGATCATGAAATACATCGGCGACGGCAAAAACTACAGCGCCAAATATTTCTATTGATAAGTAATAAGTAGATAGGAAAGAGGGCCTGCGGGCCCTCCTATCTGTGCACATGAACAGCGCCATCAAGCGCCGGATGGGCTGAAAGGACTTGGAGAGAAAGGTGTTTCAAAATGGTGGACACAGTCAAAGCCAGGGAACACACCAAGCTGATTGGGCACGGTCAAAAAGATCTTACAGGGCAAAGATTTGGAAAATTGGTCTGCATTGCTCCCACTGAACAGCGCGCCGCCAACGGCAGCGTGATCTGGCAATGTCAATGCGACTGCGGAAATAAGTGCTTTGTGCCGATCTCCCAGATGCTCTCCGGCAAAACAAAGAGCTGCGGTTGCCTGGGACATCCCCCGTTAAAAGACTTTGTCCACAAAAGATTCGGCTCACTGGAAGTAATCGAGTACGCTGGAAAGCGGAACAAAAGGCATTATTGGCGGTGCAGGTGCGATTGTGGCAACGAGACTGTCGTATCCCAGAGCAATCTTCTGTCCGGACACTGCAAAAGCTGTGGTTGTATCCAGAAGGAGATACACAGTTCCAATCTGAAACTCGTGGACGGAACCAGCGTAAAGATGATTGAAAATCGGATAGAGGCGCCTATCTCCAGCAATAAGAGCGGTTGCAGCGGCGTCTATCTTCAGAAAAAGAGCGGGAAATGGGCGGCTCAAATCACTTTTAAAGGGAAAACCCACTATTTGGGCACTTATGGCACGCGCGAGGAAGCAATCAAGGCCCGCAAGCGGGGCGAGGAGATGTACGAGGAATTTCTGTCTTGGTATTACAACGACTATCTGAAAGTAGAACAGGAAAAACCGATGATGGGGAGCAGAGACGACGCAGGCAGGAAGAACACTCAGGCGGGGTAGACTGAGACGATCATAGGCGCGGTCTGTTTCCTTGTGTTTTGCGATCGCCGCCGCGATTGCGACCCAGTTGGGAGCGTTTTGCGCGGAGGTCTACCGCGCGGACAATAAGGACGCATTCCGATACTACACGTACACCGACCTCACAAACGAGAACGTCTATAGTTAGAATAAGAAACTTCGTGACGGGAAGACATTCACTATCAGCTGCGCCCATTTTCGCTGAGAATAGATGTTATAAAGCAAGGTTGGCACAAAATACGGCCCGGAATCAAATCCGGGCCGTAATATTTTTAAATGGATAGTTCTGAAACAAATCCCTGTGAGCAGAGATCGTCCCAGCTGATATCGACCAACAGGTTCTCCGTCGCAATGGCGTAGTCACCTACTACCACCCAGGGGATCAGCAGGCGTTTATCCGAATAATTGTCCACGAAGTGGAGCCTGCCGCCATGATGATAATGCCTTGGCGCACGCTTCTGACCGGCATTAAAATAAGTAATGTGACCATCCATGGTCAAGGTAAAGCGCCGGAGGATGTCCCCTGTATGGAGGCCATGCCCGTCTGGCAGCCTCATCGTGGGACGGAAGCCCACATCCTTACTGCGGAATGCGGAATAAAACTGCCGCCAGGGGACCTTCCCATCCAGTGTGCGGGCGATCCGTGCAGCAGGAACCTCTGTGGATGTCTCTTGGCACCAGAAATGTGCGCGGCGGGCGTGGGCAGGCGATGTGCTTCTCAACAGCTCCGAATAAGTTTCCCAATGCTTCTGAACAGCGCTGTCTGCGGTACTGCCTCCTTTAGGCAGCCCGATCAAGTATGTTTGATCGCAACTTAAAATCTCTCTTCCCTGCGGCATTGAAGACTCCTTTCCCTGTGGGTGTGAACGAATACTGGGTTTGCGAAAAGAACAAGAGCGCAGTTCAGCACCGCGCCCTTTGTATCGATACAGGCATTAACGGAAAAGAAAATATACATTAAGTATAACTGCTTTGCGCCAATAAAACAAGGGACAAGCAAAACAGTTTTCAAATTGTTTTCATTTTGATCCCCCAAACCATACGCTTGATCATGCAGGAAACACAGAACAATAGGTTATGCGCGGTACTTGAGTGCCGCCTGGAGGATATGCGGAATACGTCCCTGACGAACAGTAACAGTCCTATGGCCTCTCTGTGGTCATAAGGCTGTTTTTTGCAAATTTAATAGTATATCCATCCCCTCAAAAAATATTCCAAAAATTTTGAAAAGGTTCTCGACGAACATCTGTTCCGTGTGCTATCCTACAACACTCGCCCTCCGTTTGAGAGTTCCGGTCGGAAGGGCGGAGGACACTCATTCTGTCCTCAGATACCATCCCAAACCGAATGATCGGCTGAACAGGATATGACTTTGCGAAGACCGTCGGGGACCCCGAAAAGTCGCCAGACTTTTTGGGGAAAGGAGGAGCAGCGGCGTGAGTGAGTTTTCGTGCTCTGCACGGAAACGAGCGATACAAAGCTTGCGACGACGCAGCGAGGCGACGCCGCGGTGAGCTTCCGGGGCAGGAACGGGGTTCAGGCAGCATATATTTTCGAGCCAACGTATCAGCTTCTCATGGCCTTTTTCCGCAAAGATGATCGACAAAATTCGCTCCGAAACAGCATAACTTACATACCCGCCCCTGTTTTCCTAAAAAGGCGGGTCATTATTTTTCGGAGGTGATAGGAAATGTCGAGCGTCATACAAGAGCGGAAAGGAGGCAGCAGAGATGGACGAATTGGAGATCGTCCGGGGAAGCGACGTACCGGTTCGGGAGGTTGAATGACGGGAGACAACTGCCATTCACAGATGCAGCGCCGGAGCCCATGAACGTGATCTATCAGAATACGGAGGACGATGTGGAGGACACAGTCCTGCCCAGGTTCCTCCAGGCGGGCGGTGACCCGAAACGGCTGTGCTTTATCCGGGAGGACCGGAAGGCGCTGATCTTTTCGGATGACCGCCTTTTCCCTGCCATCGGCTCCATCGACATCGTGGGCGCAGCCCGGAGCGCCCTGCTGATCGCCAGGACAGACAAGGACAAGCCGGACGAGCGCGTCATGGCGGTCCAAAAGTGCAACCTGGCCCCGCCAGGGCCAGCCGTCGTCTTTTCAGTCGGTGAAAAGATCGAATGGATCGGGCAGACGGACCAGACGGCGGACGACATCCTAAGCGGCATCCCTGCCCCATCCGGCAGGCCGGCGGCCAAGGCGCAGGAGGCTGAGGTACTGCTCCAGACCCTTCTCGCGGAGGGGCCGAGGCCCGCGGCGGAAGTGTATACTGTGCTGGAAGAACAAGGGATCAGCAAGAGGACTACCATCCATTTTATTCGGGACGTGGTATTGGAGAAGATCGTCTATGAGGCTGTCTCCTGGGCGGGCGCTCTTTCTGCCGTTTCGGATGTGTCTTTTCAACCCGCTCAACATGGCCGCGGTTCCGTTACCGGTTTGAAACGGGATTGTAACCATTTTGTAGGTTGACATTGTAGACCTGGCCTGCTATGATAGGTTTACAACGTAGACCAAGGAGAGATGACCTATGGAAGAGACCCATCTGACGGCAAGCGAATGGAACGTATTGAACTGCCTATGGGAGAGACATCCCCAGACGGTGATGCAGCTGGTGGCCGCCCTGAACGAGCGCGTGGGCTGGGCCAAGAGCACCACCATCACTACCCTGCGGCGGATGGAGGACAAGGGCCTGGTCCTCTGCGAGACGGTGGGCAAGGGCAAGTCCTACTCCCCCGCGGTGGAGCGGGAGGGGGCCGCCGCCGACCAGACCCGGAGCTTTCTGGACCGGGTGTACCAGGGCAGCGTGGGGCTGATGATGAGCGCCATGGCCCGGAGGCAGGAGCTGACCCGCGAGGAGATCGCCGAACTGAAGGCCATCCTGGACGAGGCGGAGAGGGGGAGCGCACAATGACCATGCTGATCCAGTGGGTCGTAACGTCCACTATTTTGATCCTGGCGGTGGTCCTGGTGCAGGCCCTGCTGGGAAAGCGCATGGGCGCGGGGCTGCGGTATGCCCTGTGGGGGCTGGTGCTGCTGCGGCTGCTGATCCCCGTGCAGCTATTCTCCGTTCCGGTGCCGGAGACTGTCCGGGAGGCGCTGGGACACCACCAGACCCAGACCGCCGATCCGGCACCCGTCTATTCCCCGGCGGGGGATGAGACACCTGGCACGGTGGTCCTCACCCCGGCCACTCCGGCTCCCGGCGCCGTCCAGGAGGATATGCCCCCGGCCATCCACGACGGCCCCGTCACCCCTGATACCCCTGTGGCCCCCGCCCCGGAGCCCATCGACTGGCAGGGCGCGCTGTGCTGGCTGTGGCTGGGCGGCGCCGCCGCCATGGGGCTGGTCCTGACCGTCTGCAACGTTCGCTTTGCCGTGGACCTGCGCCGCCGGCGGAGGCCCGTGGAGGCGGACTGCAAACTGCCCGTCTACGCGGTGGAGAGGCTGGAGTCCCCCTGCCTGTTTGGGGTGGTCCGTCCCGCTGTCTATGTGACCCCGGAGACGGCGCACAACCCCGTCATGCTCCGCCATGTGCTGGCCCACGAGACCACCCACGCCCGCCACGGCGACCAGGTGTGGAGCCTGCTGCGATGCGCGGCGCTGGCGGTCCACTGGTGGAATCCGGCGGTGTGGCTGGCGGCCTTCCTCAGCCGACGGGACGCGGAACTGGCCTGTGACGAGGGGGCCATCAAACTGCTGGGAGACGGCGAGCGCAGGGCTTACGGCTGGACCCTGTTGACCCTCATCACCGCACAGCCCTCACCGGCGAGCCTGATGAGCGCCGCCACCACTATGAGCGGCGGCAAAAAGGCCCTGTGGGAGCGGGTGCGGTGCATCGCCCACGCCCGGAAGAAGGCGGTCTGGGCGGCGGCGCTGGCCCTCGTGCTGGCTGTCGCCGTCACCGCCTGCGCGTTCAGCTCCGCCGCCGCGCCCAAGGACGGGCCGGGGGAGAGCCCTGACCCTGTGACCAGCGCCAGCCCGGAGCCCACCCCGAGCGAGCTGCCTGCCGTGAGCGCGGACCCCGCCGTTGTTCAGGCCGCTCGCCAGGCTCTCTACCGGGCGCTGGCCAAGGCGGAGGACATCGAATTTTCCAACGGGAATCAACACTACGACGACCATGAGGTCAATTCCGCCAACGTGACCAACCTGTGGCCGGCCCTGGGCATGGATGGGGGCGTGCTGACACCCAAGGAGTTCACCGTCCTGGACCTGGACGGCGACGGAGTGGACGAGGCGGTGCTCCGCACCGGCGACGCGGACGGCTGGGTATTTGTGCTCCGCTATGAGAGCGGCGGGGTGCGGGGTTACTACTATTATGTCCGCTGGTTCAACGCCTGGGCGCTGAAAGCGGACGGCACCGCTCCCAATTCCAGCAGCGCCGCCGAGAGCGGGGTGGGCAGGCTCCGTTTCCCGGGGGACGGCACGGCATCCATTGAGGACGTGCTGTACCAGCTGCCGGTGGACGGCGACTGGTCCAATATGCGCTACACGGTGAACGGCGAGGAGGTCAGCGAGACGGAATATAACGCTGCTCTGGAACAGTGGGACGCCCAGCCGGAGGCCCCGTGGTACGCTTTCACCCAGGAGAACCTGGAGGCCCGGCTGGGCGGGGCGGGCGACGGCCTCACCGCCCAGGTCAACGGCAAGACGGCCGCGCTCACCTTCGACCGCGGCGAGGAGGACAAGGCCGTGTTCAGCCTGACCTATGACGGGAAGGAGGCCCATTTCAAGGTCGAGGCCGCTGAGGGCGCCATGCCGCGGCTGGCCGGGGCCGACCTGGACGGCGACGGCGTCGGGGAGCTTGTGGTGGCCTGGATCGCGGAGGACATCACCGGCGTCACGGCGGACGGCCTGCGGGTCTACGACGCGGCCACCCTGGAGTGCCTGGACGTGGAAGGGCCCGGGGTGGTAAAAGCCATGCTGGAGCAGATCACCGAGCGGCCGGCCGACAGGGACAACTTCTATCTCTCGGCCCCAGGCATGGACGCCGTCGTCTCCAAACGGGGCGGCGGCATCGAGGGCCTGGAGGACTGGGAGCAGGTGAAGTACACCATGGGCTTCAGCAGCAGCTATACCTTCACGGTGGAGAGCGGCGCGCTCTGCTGCAATATGGGGATCTTCCAGGACCGCCTGGGGACCGTCCGGGCGGAGGTGCGGCTGGAGGACAGCCGGCCGGTGTGCGAGTCCTTCCGGTATGTGCCCGCCGCCGTGCGGACCGACCTGAACCGCAACGGCGTCCCCGAGACGCTGGAAGTGGTGGAGATCGACGGCGGCAAGCGGCTGCGGGTGATGGAAAACGGCTGCTGCATCTGGAGCGAGGACGGGTTTTACGCCCACGGGGGCTGGGACACGCTGTTTCTGTACCGGTTCATCGGCCAGGACTGGCTGCTGCGGTATAACCCCTATATGAGCACCGGGAACGCCGACCACATCTATACGCTGTTCAGCCTCGCCGACGGCTGGCAGCAGGTGAAGGATGGCGCCGTCACCGGGGAGGTGCTGGTGAAGCAGATCGGCGGGATGCGGTTTGACACCAATTTCGGCCAGTCCATGCATGAGCCTATGGACACGGAGGTTGTGGCCGGATTTTTGAAGGAGCTGTCTCCGCTGCTGGAGGACGCCCAGCTGTTGATGAACACCAATTCGGAGCTGGAGGACCTGCACGAGCGGACGGGCCGTTGGCTGACGTATCCCTGGGACCAGTACGCTCCGGCGGGGTTTGCTTACGACGAAAGCAAGTCGATGGAGGACAATCTGCGGGCCTGGGAGGCGGCGGGAGATCCCCTCTGCACCCTGCCTGTGCCGCCCGACCCCGCCGCCCAAGTCATGCCCTTTACCGGCTCCCTCAATCTGGAGTTCTGCGGCGGCGCGGGGGCCTGGAGCACCGACCTCACCCTGAACGCGGACGGCACCTTTACCGGGGAGTACTGCGACACCGATATGGGGGTCCCCGAGGAGGGATATCACACCACCCGATATCTCTGTATCTTCCACGGCCGGTTCGGGGCCGTGGAGCAGATCAACGACCACGCCTGGTCCATGACGCTGGCGGAGCTGGTGCTGGACACCGGCCGTCCCATCGGGGAGGAGTGGATCGTGGACGGGACGCAGTACATCTCCAGCACCCCCTACGGGCTCTCCGCCACAGGGTACGACGGTATGCCGGGGCAGGGCGCGAAGTTCATGCTCTACGCCCCCGGCGCCACCCAGAAGGACACCGGCGCGGACAAGGACTTCTATTGGTGGATCCACCAGGGGCCGCTGGTGGACATCCCCAAGTGGGCGCTGCACAATCTGACCACGGATTACGGCTTTTTGGCCAGATGACAACTGCATCGCGGAGAGCGGGCCGCCGGCTGTAACGCCGGCGGCCCTTTCGCGTCCCTGTCAAAACCGCCAAATTTGCCATGGCTAACTCCCCGGCATTTTTCCGAAAAGAGGGATTGACAGGGGAAGTTAGCTATGGTAAACTACAGACGCTGAGGTTAGCGAGAACTAACCTCAGCGAAACAGGAATACCGGGAGGGGGACAGGCATATGATGCCGCTGACGATGGCGCAGGCCCGGGAGAGCGCCTCCATTCAAAAGATCACCGGGAAGGATGAGGTCCGCCAGCACCTGGCGGAGCTGGGCTTTGTGGTGGGGGCCCCGGTGACGGTGGTCAGCCAGATGGGGGGAAACCTCATCGTCCAGGTGAAGGACAGCCGGGTGGCCCTGGACAGGGGCATGGCCAACCGCATCATGATCTGACAGGAGAGGAGAGACGGTATGAAAACGCTGAAAGACGTAAAGGTGGGGGAGACCGCCACGGTGGTCAGGCTCCACGGCGAGGGCGCGGTGAAGCGCCGCATCATGGACATGGGCATCACCAAGGGCGTGGAGATCTTCGTGCGCAAGGTGGCCCCTCTTGGGGACCCCATGGAGCTGAACGTGCGGGGCTACGAGCTGTCCGTCCGCAAGGCGGACGCCGAGATGATAGAAGTACAGTGAGCCCGGAGCGGCGGGAGCGCCGCCTATTTTTGACACCAATGGTTAGCGATTACTAACCGAGAAGGGAGCGAGTACATATGGACGTCAAGATCGCCTTGGCGGGCAACCCCAACTGCGGCAAGACCACCCTGTTCAACGCCCTGACGGGCTCCAGCCAGTACGTGGGCAACTGGCCCGGCGTCACGGTGGAGAAGAAAGAGGGCCGCCTCAAGGGGCACAAGGACGTGGTCATCCAGGACCTGCCCGGTATCTATTCCCTGTCCCCCTACACCCTGGAGGAAGTGGTGGCCCGGAACTACCTGGTGGGAGAGAAGCCCGACGCCATCCTGAACATCGTGGACGGCACCAACATCGAGCGGAACCTGTATCTCACCACCCAGCTCATCGAGCTGGGGCTGCCGGTGGTGGTGGCGGTGAACATGATCGATTTGGTCCGCAAGAACGGGGACCGCATCGACCTGAAGAAGCTGGGCGCGGCCCTGGGCTGTCAGGTGGTGGAGATGTCCGCCCTGAAAGGGGAGGGCGGACAGGAGGCGGCGGAAAAGGCCGTGGAGCTGGCCCGGGAGAAGCGTACCGGGGAGCACCCCCATGTGTTCACCGGCAGCGTGGAGCACGCCCTGGCCCACATCGAGGAGTCCATCGAGGGAAAGGTGCCGGCGGGGTATCTCCGCTGGTACGCCATCAAGATCTTCGAGCGGGACGAGAAGGTGATGGAGGAGCTGGACCTGGACGCCGCATTAAAGGAACACTTGGAACAGCACATCGCCGACTGCGAGACCGAGCTGGACGACGACGCGGAGTCCATCATCACCAACCAGCGGTATTCCTACATCTCCGGCGTGGTGTCCAAGGCGGTGGTGAAGAAGGCCGTCAAGGGGGACCTCACCGTCTCCGACAAGATCGACCGGGTGGTGACCAACCGCATTTTGGCCCTGCCCATCTTCGCCGTGGTCATGCTGCTGATCTACGCCATCGCCATGGGCCCCGGCATCGGGGACGGCGGCGTGGGCATCGGCACCATGGGCACCGACTGGGCCAACGATGGCCTGTTTGGCGACGGCTGGTTCCTCCCCTTCACCGCCGACACCGATGCCTGGGACGAGGACTCCGGCGCCTTTGAGGAGGCCTCCCTCATCATCGAGGCCTATGAGAACGGCGAGAGTGAGGCGTACCTCTGGGACGACGAGACCGGCGAGACCAACGTGCTGGAGGTCAACGCCGAGACCTACGCCGCCGCCCTGGAGGTTGCGGAGCCCGATCCCCACGACTACGGCGTGTGGGTCCCCGGCATCCCGGCGCTGCTGGAGAGCGGCCTGGACGCCATCCACTGCAACGATGTCGTCAAGGGCCTGGTGCTGGACGGCATCGTGGGCGGCGTGGGGGCCGTGCTGGGCTTCGTGCCCCAGATGCTGGTGCTGTTCCTGCTGCTGTCCATTTTGGAGGACGTGGGGTATATGGCCCGCATCGCCTTCATCATGGACCGCATCTTCCGGCGGTTCGGCCTCAGCGGCAAGTCATTCATCCCCATGCTGGTGGCCACTGGCTGCGGCGTGCCCGGCATCATGGCCTCCCGGACCATCGAGCAGGACCGGGACCGGAAGATGACTATCATGACCACCACCTTCATGCCCTGCGGCGCGAAAATGCCCATCATCCTCATGTTCGCCGCCGCCCTGTTCGGGGGCTCCTTCCTGGTGGCCTGGTCCGCCTTCTTCATCGGCATCGCCGCCGTGGTGGTGTCCGGCATCATCCTGAAGAAGTTCAAGGCCTTCGCCGGCGAGCCCGCCCCCTTCGTCATGGAGCTGCCCGCCTATCACGCCCCCTCCGCCACCAATGTGCTGCGGGCCACCTGGGAGCGGGGCTGGTCCTTCATCAAGCGGGCCGGCACCGTCATCCTCCTGTCGTCCATCATCCTCTGGTTCCTCCAGGGCTTCGGCTTTGGGCCTGACGGCTTTGGCCTGGTGGAGGACAGCAATTCCTCCCTGCTGGCCCACATCGGCAACGCCGTCGCCTTCGTGTTCGCCCCCCTGGGCTTTGGCAACTGGCAGGCCACGGTGGCCACCATCACCGGCCTCATCGCCAAGGAGGAGGTACCCGCCACCCTGTCGGTGCTCTATCAGGGCAACTTCACCGCCCAGGTGGCCGGCCACTTCACCGCCCTCACCGCCTACACCTTCCTGATTTTCAACCTGCTGTGCGCCCCCTGCTTCGCCGCCATGGGCGCCATCAAGCGGGAGATGAACAACGTGAAGTGGACCTTTGCCGCCATCGGCTATATGTGCGGCTTCGCCTATGTGGTGTCCCTGATCGTCTATCAGCTGGGGACCCTGTTCACCGGCGGAGGGTTCGGGTTCTTCACCGTGGTGGCCCTCGTCCTGCTGGCTGGGATGCTCTGGTTGCTGTTCCGGCCCGCCCCCAAACTGTCTGAGACCGCCTCCCGCCGCAGTGTGGACGCCGCCGGCGCGTAACGGGAAAGGAGCGTCTGTATGCCTGAGATATTGGGAACACTGATCGTCCTGGCGGTGATCGTAGTGCTGGCCGTGCTGGCGTGGCGCTCCGCCTGGAAGAGCCGCAAAAAGGGCGGCTGCGGGTGCGGCTGCGAGGGCTGCAGTGGCTGCTCCGGCTGCGCCCCGAAAGAGGATACAAAAACCAGGTAGCAAGAAAGGACTTCTCCCCGCTTTCGCGGGGGGAAGTCCTTTGCTGATCAGAGGGGCTTGCCCTCCCGGTCACGCCTCCATATGGCGGCCCAGAAACCCGGCGGTGGCCTGGGCCAGCTTCAGCTCCGTGTCGCTCAGGGAGGGGGCGTCCCCGTCGCTGACGAAGGCCACGGCGCCCAGCACATCCCCCTCTGACAGGATGGGGACCACGATGAGGGCGTGGTACTTGTCCATGCCGTCGCAGATGGGCACGGGCTGTTCCGGGCGGACGCCCCGGCGGTCCTCCATGATCTGCTCGATCTGGGGGGAGATTCGCTTGTCCACCACCTCCCGGCGGGGCATACCGCCGGCGGCGATGCAGCTGTCCCGGTCGGTGATGACGGCGGGCAGGCCGGCCACCCGGCTGATGGTGTCGCACAGCTGGGCGGCGAAGTCGGACACATCGCCCAATTGGGAATATTTCTTGAAAATCACGCCGCCCTCCCGGTCGGTGTAGATCTCTAAGGGGTCAGCTTCGTTGATAACATTAGCAAAAAAAGCCTTGTTCAGATGGTTCCCGGAGTCCTGAACGATGCGGATGGATGATAATTCCTCCGTGCTCTGGTCAGAATTGGAAGATTTTCCCTCGGACGTCTCCGGCAGGGTCCCGCAACGCAGCAGGCTGTCGATGTCGGGCTTGAGCTGGATTTCCAGATGATCCTCATAGACCTTGATCTTCTCAATGATGAGCTCCAGGTCGTTCCGGTCCAGCTTCTTCTTGTTCAGGATGTCGTCGAACACCTCTAGGGCGGTCTTGGCCGCCCGGTTCACCCGGATGATGGTGTTCCGCTTGTCGGCGGTCAGTTGGAGCTGGTTTTGCAGGCCGGAGATGCGCTGAGCCAGATCGGACTCCAGCTCGTCGTAGGTCTCGTTCAGCAGCTCCTCCTGCTCCGGGTGCTTCATGGTGTCCCGCACCCGCTGGCGCTTGGTGATCTTCAGCTCCTCCTGGAGACCGTTCAATACCTCCTCCAGATGGGCGGCGCTCTGCTCCGTCTCGTCCATGTCCTCGTCCTGCTTGGACAAATCGGCGTTGAGCCGGGCCAGCATGGAGGAGGAGTTCTCCTTCACTCTGCGGATATAGACCTTCAGCAGCTCGTCCAGCTTGTCCGCCCGGATGTGATGGCTGGAACAGCCCTTGACCCCCTGCCGGTGATAGGTGCCGCAGCGGTAAGCCTCTTTCAGGGTGGAGCGGCTCATTGCGAACATGGGGGCGCCGCAGTCCCCGCAGACCAGAAAGCCGGAGTACATATTGTCATACTTCTTCATGCCCCGGTAGTGGGTGGTGGTCCGCTTGTCCCGCATGGCCCGAACGGTGGCAAAGGTCCGGTAACTGATAATGGCCTGATGGTGGTTCTCGAACACCAGGTGTTCCGCCTCGTCCCGCTTGATCTCGGCGCCGTTGATCTTCTTCCGGCCGTATTTGCCTTGCCGGAGGGTGCCGATGTAGAAGTCGTTGTCCAGAATCCTCTGCACCGTGATGATGGCCCACACCGGCTTGGCGACCCGGCGGTACTCATCCCCGGCGGCCTCCTTGCGCTCCCGTTCGGTCATCCGGGGGGTGGGGATACCCTGCTCGGTGAGATAGTTGGCGATCTTCTTGTAGCCCCAGCCGTCCAGATAGAGCTGGAAAATCTCCCGGACCACCTCCGCCTCGGTGGGCACCACCTCGAACTGCTGCCGCTTGTTGACGATGTACCCGTAGGGGGCGGCGCAGATCCACTTGCCGTCCTGCTGGCGGCGCCTGATGACCGATTTGACCTTTTTGCTGGTGTCGGTCACCGGCATCTCGTTGATGAGGAACTGGAACTGGATCTTCAGCCAGTCGTCGTCATTGGGGAAGTCGATGTTGTCCCCGATGGAGATGATCCGCGCCCCGGCGTCCCGCAGATCCTCCAGCTCTACCAGCCCCCGGCTGTTCCGCCGGGAGAACCGGGAGAAGTCCTTTACCACCAGGATGTCGTACTTGTGGGACATGAGGCCCCGGCGCATGGTCTGATAGCCCTCCCGCTGCTCGAAGGTGTACCCCGAGCGGTCCCGATCCTCGTAGAAGGTGAGGGTGGAGTCTGGGAATCTGCGTTGCACAAAGTCCTCGATGATGGCCTTCTGGTTCTCGATGGACACGTTGTCCCGGTCCAGCTCCTCGTCCACTGAGATGCGGCAGTAGCCGGCGATGTCAAAGCGTTCGATCAAGTTTTTCATCCTCCTGTCCGATTTGGGAGTGACAATAATTTCGCGATATTTAGAGCAAATATATATATGATATTGTACTACAACTTGACCTGAAACGCAACTAGTATTTGCGGGAAAAGCGGAGCGCGCATCGTCTGGATGTGCGCCCATATCGTCAAGATGACTCTGGGACTGATCGGTCTGGTCGTGGTAGCCATCTTGGACCCGGAAAAACGGCGGTCTGGACAAGGCCGAGACAAGCGTGAAAAGAAATGACCTAAGCAGTATAGGCGGCGGACGGTTTCCCGTCCGCCGCCTGTACTTTGTTTGGAGCCTAAACGGTAGGTTTATCATCTATGCGCCGAACAGCCCTCTCAGTTCCGCCAGGAACAGCTCCGCCGCCCGGGAGAAGGACTGGTACTTCTTCCACACCAGATTGGCCTCCAGCTCCAGCCGGGGCTCCAGGGGCCGGAAGCACAGGGGGCTGTCTCCGGCGGTGTTGATGAGCCCGTCCAGGGTCAGGGTATAGCCCAGCCCCTCCTCCGTCATCAGGGAGGCGTTGTAGGCCAGACTGTAATAGCCCACCACGTTCAGTTCCGTCGGCTCCCGGCCCAGCCAGCGGATCAGCTGACCGTAAGAAACGCTCTGCCGGGAGAGGATCAGGGGCTCGGACCACAGGTCGGTGTTCTGGATAGCCTCCTTCTCCGCCAGCGGGGAGGTCTTCTGCATCAGCACCCCCCACACGTCCCGGTGGGGCAGGGGAAGGACCTCGTACTTTTCCGGGTTCACCGGCCCCAGCATCAGCCCAAAGTCTGCCAGCCCCTTGTCCAGCTGGTCCTCCACATACAGCCCGTCGCCGCTGGAGATGTGGTGGCGGATCTGGGGATGTTCCCGGTGGAGCAGGCCGGCGGCCTTGGCCAGCAGACGCACTGCCTCAGTCTCCCCGGCGGCCACATACACGTCCCCGGCGATGTCCTCCCCCGCCGAGACGAAGGCCGCCTCCGTCTTGTCAGCCAGCAGTACGATCTCCTCCGCATGGCGGCGCAGGAAGGTCCCCGCCTCGGTGAGAACGATCTTCCGGCTGCGCCTGGCACGCTCGAACAGTTTGACCCCAAGCTCCTCCTCCAGATCCATCAGCTGCCTGGACAGGGTGGGCTGGGTGACGTGGAGCCGCTCCGCCGCCTCGGAGATGTTCTCCTCCCGGGCGACGGCCAGAAAGTATCGCAGGACCCGCAATTCCATGGGGCCTCCCTCCTCATTTCATGTGCTATCTCTACCATATCGGAAAACAGAATGCTTGTCAAGCATGGTAACCTATAGTCAGCAGGTATTTGATGTTTGAGACGGAATCCGTTAAACTGGAGAAAAAAGAGGAGGAACCGGTATGAAAAACACACTGACTTTGACCAATGAATGGGACAAGACCTTCCCCAAAAGCGACAAGGTGGATCACCGAAAGGTGACTTTCCCCAATCGCTACGGCATCACCCTGGCGGCGGATCTCTATACGCCGAAAAACGCCTCCGGCAAGCTGGCCGCCATCGCGGTGTGCGGCCCCTTCGGGGCGGTGAAGGAGCAGGCCGCCGGCCTCTACGCCCAGACCATGGCGGAGCGGGGTTTCCTCACCCTGGCCTTCGACCCCTCCTTCACCGGGGAGAGCGGCGGCACGCCCAGGTATATGGCCTCCCCGGACATCAACACCGAGGACTTCCAGGCGGCGGTGGACTTCCTGTCCGTCCAGGACAACGTGGATGCGGAGAAGATCGGCATCATCGGCATCTGTGGCTGGGGCGGCATGGCCCTGAATACCGCGGCCCTGGACACCCGCGTCAAGGCCACGGCGGCCATGACCATGTATGACATGACGCGGGTCAACGCCAGGGGCTACTTCGATGCCGAGGACAGCGCCGACGCCCGGTACGAAAAGAAAAAGGCCCTGAACGCCCAGCGTATTGCGGACTTCAAGGCCGGGACCTACGCTTTGGGCGGTGGGGTCGTGGACCCCCTCCCCGATGACGCTCCCTTCTTCGTGAAAGACTACTACGACTACTACAAGACGCCCCGGGGCTATCACCCCCGGTCCCTCAACTCCAACGGCGGATGGAATGTCACCGGCTGCATGAGCTTTATGAACCAGCCCATTCTGCAGTATTCCAACGAAATCAGGAGCGCTGTCCTCATCGTCCACGGGGAGAAGGCCCACTCCTGCTACTTCTCCAGGGACGCCTATGCCGCCATGGTGAAGGACAATCCCTATGCGGACAACAAGGAACTGCTCATCATCCCCGATACCGTACACACCGACCTGTACGACGGCGGCGGGAAGGACGCCATCCCCTTTGACAAGCTGGAGGAGTTCTTTGGCAGCTATCTGAAATGATCTGCTCAAAATCATAGGCGCCCTTCTCTTTCGCACCCAAACAGGCATTGGACAACCGGCGGTTTTTGATCTACAATATATGCGCAGGATGGAGGGGGCATCTCCGCATCCTGCGCTTTCCCGATCCAGGGAACAGTGATCATGTACGCTCAGTTCAATGTGCACGACCTGTAAGCCATGACATAAGGAAGGGGAACAAAACATGAGCAAAACATTAGTAGCCTATTTCAGCGCCAGCGGGACGACGGCCCGTGTGGCGAAGGAACTGGCCCAGGCGGCGGGCGCAGATCTCTATGAGATCAGGCCCGCCGTGCCCTACACTAAGGCCGACCTGAACTGGATGGACAAGAACTCCCGCAGCACTGTGGAGATGAATGACAAGTCCAGCCGCCCCACCCTGGCGGACCGGGATGCCGACATCGCGGCCTATGACACCATCCTGCTGGGCTTTCCTATCTGGTGGTATGTGGCCCCCACCATCATCAACACCTTTCTGGAGAGCTACGATTTCTCCGGCAAGAAGATCGTGCTGTTCGCCACCTCCGGCGGCAGCGGCTTCGGGAGGACCGTGGCCAGCCTGAAGCCCTCCGTGGCGGCGGACACCGTCATCGTGGAGGGAAAACTGCTGAACGGCAGGCAGACGGCGGAGAGCCTAAAGGCGTGGGCAAAGTCCATCCTTTAAGGAGCGATAAGGATGAAATACACAAAGCTCGGCAAATCCGACCTGACCGTCTCCCGCATCTGCATGGGCTGTATGGGCTTTGGCAACGCGTCCACCGGGCAGCACAGCTGGACGGTGGACGAGGCGCAGACCCGGGAGATCATCAAACACGGCCTTGACCTGGGCATCAACTTCTACGACACCGCCATCGTCTATCAGAACGGCACCAGTGAGCAATATGTGGGCCGGGCGCTGCGGGATTTCGCAAAGCGGGACGATTTTGTGATCGCCACAAAGTTCACGCCTCGGACTCAGGAGGAGATCGACGCCGGCATCAGCGGCCAGAAGCACATCGAAAATTACCTGAATCAGAGCCTCCGCAATCTCGGCATGGACTATGTGGACCTCTACATCTACCATATGTGGGACTACCACACCCCCATGGAGGAGATCATGGAGGGACTGGACCGTGTAGTCAAAGCGGGCAAGACCCGGTACATTGGCATTTCCAACTGCTTCGCCTGGCAGCTGGCCAAGGCCAACTTCTACGCCCGGGAGCACGGTCTGACGGAGTTCGTGTCCATCCAGGGCCACTACAATCTGATCGCCCGGGAGGAGGAGCGGGAGATGGCTCCCTTCTGCGCTGACCAGGGCCTCGCCATGACGCCCTACAGCGCCCTGGCCGGCGGCCGGCTCTCAAAGCGCCCCGGCGAGACCAGCAGGCGGCTGGAGCAGGACGCCTACGCCAAATTCAAGTACGACGCCACGGCGGAGGCGGACGGCAGGATCATTGCCCGTGTGGCGGAGCTGGCCGATCAGCGCGGCGTGTCCATGACGGAGATCTCCCTGGCGTGGCTGCTCACGAAAGTGACCTCGCCCGTTGTGGGTGCGACGAAGTTCTCCCATGTGGAGGGCGCGGCAAAAGCCGTGGACCTGGAACTGACCCAGGACGAGATCGACTATCTGGAGGAACTGTATGTCCCCCACGCCCTGGTGGGCGTGATGGCCCAGAACGGCAAGCAGAAGGCCGGAAACGTGGTTTGAATAGCAGAGGGAGGTACTTATGCGATATCGCACACTGCCCCACGGAGGGGAGCAGATCGGCATCATCGGCATGGGCTCGTCGGTGGTGGGAGAGCAGAGGGAGCGGGACATCATCGAGACGGTCCGCACGGCGGCGGAACTGGGCGTGAACTACTTCGACCTGGCGGCGGGCCACGCGGCCTGTTTCCCCGCCTATGGGAAGGCCCTGGCCGACTGCCGGAAAGACGTATTTTTACAAATCCACTTCGGTGCCGACTACACCACCGGGGAATATGGCTGGACCACCGATCTGGACGCCATCAAGCGCTCCATCGGCTGGCAGCTGGAGAATCTGAAAACAGACTATATCGACTTCGGCTTCATCCACTGCCTGGATGAGCGGACCGATGTGGAGGCATACGAAAAGAGCGGGGCTCTGCAATATGTGCTGGACATGAAGGACCGGGGCGTGGTGCGGCACATCGGCCTGTCCTCCCACAACCCGGACCCGGTCCACCATGTGCTGGACATGGGCATCGTGGATATGCTCATGTTTTCCATCAACCCCATGTACGATTACGGCCAGGGGGAGTACGCCATCGGCTCCGACGGGGAGCGGCAGGCCCTGTACCGCCGGTGTGAGGCCGAGGGGGTGGGCATCGCGGTGATGAAGCCCTTCAACGCGGGGCAGCTTTTGGACGCGAAGCAGTCCCCCTTCAAAACGGCCCTGACCCCCGCCCAGTGCATCCAGTACGCTCTGGATAAGCCCGGCGTGCTCACCGTCCTGCCCGGGGCGGCGGATGTGGACGAACTCAGACGGAACCTCGCTTATCTGGACGCCCCTGCCGGAGAGCGGGATTACTCCGTGATTGCAAGCCTCACACCCGAGGAGTCCAGGGGCCGGTGCGTGTACTGCAACCACTGCGCGCCCTGTCCCGCGGGCCTCAATGTGGGCCTCATCAACAAGTATTACGATCTGGCCGCCGCGGGCGACCCTCTGGCGGTGGAACACTACAAGACCCTTGCCAGGACCGCTGCGGACTGCGTGGGCTGCGGCCACTGTGACAGCCGCTGTCCCTTCCATGTGGAGCAGTCCGCCCGGATGAAAGAGATCGCAGCATATTTCGCGTAATTGGAGGAATCATTGATGGAAAAAATCACTCAGACCGCGGGCAGGGATCAGCTTGGCGGCTTCGCGCCGGATTTCGCCCACTTCAACGACGACGTTCTCTTTGGCGAGAACTGGAATAACCAGGACATCGACCTCAAAACCCGGTGCATCATCACCGTTGTTGCGCTGATGTCCTCCGGAATCACCGACTCATCCCTGACCTACCATCTGGAAAACGCCAAGGCCCACGGCGTGACCCGTGCGGAGATCGCCGCCATTGTGACCCATGTGGGCTTCTATGTCGGCTGGCCCAAGGCGTGGGCGGTGTTCCGTCTGGCCAAGGACGTGTGGGGCGAGGCGGACTGAAGAAGCCGCGTGGATCATGGCGACCGGCAGGCCTTTGAGGCGCGACAGGGATTTGCGAAAAAGCGGAGCGCACATCGTCCGGATGATCGCATGTATCGTTTCGGTCCGGGGCTAAACTTTCCCCGCGATCCTGCTGACATCTTCACGATCAAAAAGGGCCTCGTTCACATGGTCGCGGCCATGCCGGCCTTTTCCCGTTCTGTCTCCAGTTCGGCGATCCGTCTCCGGTTGTAGCGGAGCAGTTCGCTGGTGCAGTCACACAAATCCTGATCGCCGGACAGGAACACCGCGACCAGATACTTTTGCCCCTGCCACTTCTTGTAAAAGGGACCGAGCTGTTCCCGCAGAGCGGCGTCGTCAGCCTCGGCTCTGGTCAGCCAGATCTCCACCAGTTTTTTGTCGTCCCGGATATTAATCTCCAAGGTTTCCGTCACACTCCTTTGCCACTGTTTAGGATGGCCGGGTTGGGTTTATTTTAGTCATCTTCCGCCTTTGGGCCCTGCGTTCGTACATGGCCCGGCAGAGCGCAGCTCAAGCCACTGGCTGGGAATGGGGTAGATCCGTGCGCCGCAGGTATTGATGCGCTCCATGGCGCTCATCTGAAAGTCGAAAAAGTGCCCTTCTATCGGCCTGATCGGGAACCGTTTTGCGTTTGGCGGCTCGTAATAGTCAGCGATAGTTTGCAGATCGAACAGATACTCCGGGTTGGGCCTTACCCCGCATACTCCGTTCTCATCGAGCATCCACTGGAACTGACGCAGGGCAAACGAATCCAGGATGAGCCGCAGCAGCGCCAGCCCGTTTCGGTCCAGAGTCGTATAATAGAAGCTGATCTCTCCGCCAAAACGGATCATCCGTGTGCGGGGATTGATCCCATGCAGGACCAGATCCCCTGCCAGGTCCCATTCTTCCCCCAGCAGGATGTGGCCGCCGTAATACTTCCGCTTGCCTATAGGACTGTTTTCCAACTGCTCGCGAAAGTTCTGCTCCACATCCTGGTTCCAGAACATATTGTTCGCGCCCAGCCAGCAGACAGGGAAGTAGATGTTTCCGTAAAAGAATACCCCGGAGACCCTGGAGCCCTTGCTGTCGCTGCCGTACATGCGGTGGAATTCATATGCGCTGTAGTAGACCAGCCGGTCTACCGTCGCCGATCTCTTTTCCCGTCCGGGCCGCCAGAGAGCGCCCAGACGAAGCGCCGCCAAATAGCAGGCGGCGCTCCGATGGAGGCGCAGCGTTTTCTTCCAGTCCCCCTGACCGCCTCCGGGGGAAAACGCGTGATCTTGGATGATCTTTGCAATGACCGGGTCCTCGCGCTTGATCTGAAGCAGGCCCTTTTCTGTCAGGCTCAGAGAGCGGACCATCCGCCTCCGATATCCCTTCATGCGCCGCTCCTTCAGATAGCCCTCGCGCACCAACTCTGTTACGATCCGCCTGAGATAGTCGTAATACCCGCCCATCTCACGGACCAACCGCACAGGGAACTCCCCGCATGCTCCTACGACCTTCAACAGCATCATTCCCCGCTGCTTATTCTTCAACTGCAGCATAATACAGCATCTCCTTCTTCAATACTCACTTGTTCCACGAGGTCCGGCCACCCACATTCAGACTGCTGAGACTGCCCGGCCTTAAGCCTCGCGGCCCTTAAAATGACCGCTCTCTCATAAGACTGTCGGCTGCGGTGCTTTTGCTCCCGACCAAAAGCACCCCCGTTCAGCGCCGGTGGCGGAAGCCCTTGAAAACAGGGCCTTTCCGCCCGGGGGACACCACCGAAAATCTGCCACCGCCGAAAAGCAGAAAAAGGTATGTATTTTTTGGCTTGATATGACAGTTTTTCGGTGGTCATCTCCAGCACTCCCCATGGGTCTCCAGCCAGTCCAGGAACTGCTCCGGTTTCAGGATCCACATGCGGGTGGCGTCCTTTTCCCCGCGGTGGCTGCATTGGAAAGCGCAGCACAGGGATGATGTGTCATTGATGAGAAACGCGGTCTCCAGGACATCCTGACAGTGCTTCAGTTCCAGATTGTCATGGTCGATGAATCTGCGATTGCGGGCCTGATCATAGATGAACTCATAGACCAGCACACAACGATGGAATCTAAGCTCTGGGTTTGCCTCTCGGAAAGGCACAAGAGCTCTTTGAAGATGGAACCTGAGGAATGCGGCCCGGTCCCCTTTGTCTCGTTTGGGAAGGACCTCCGGGAGCGTGATCGTCAGCCACCCCTCCGGGGTGAGCTGGATATCGATGGGGACGTCAGGGGCGGGTCCAAAGCCGCGGTCTTTCGATTCCGGCGGCAGTGCAACGGCGGCATAGCGCCGGAGCAGGATGGCTGCGCTCTCCGCTTCCTGAACAGCGGACAGGAGCATATTGTCCCATCTGGGGTACTCAAATTCCATGATTATGATCTCCTTATGTTGACAGATTTTGAGGGAAGGCTGGGCAGGTGAAATCCAGCTTGTATTTTCCCCCTCATAATGAATGTATTTTTTTCGCGCTTTTTATACCCATCTCCGAGCAAAAAATTTTTATTTGGTCAGAGGATGGGACTTGATTACACAAAAGGGCCGGGGAGCAAACATACGCTTGCTCCCCGGCTCCTGGGTGATATCCTCGGTAAGTCAGTTTATAGCAAGAGCCGCCTGTGAAGGCGGCTCTCAGTCTGTCGAAAAAGTCTGCCTAGAGGCAGACTTTTTTGCATAGATGAGGTAAAATGGGAATGAGGTGAGAG
>CANRIW010000030.1 GCA_947630785.1 uncultured Oscillospiraceae bacterium
TCTTTTGCTGTATCTTCTCCGTAAATCAAAACCAAGCCTATGCAACCGCTTAGACTCGGTTTTTCGACAAGCTGAGGCGGGGAGCCCGCATCGCGGGCTCCCCGCCTGTTTTCGAACCGTAAGTTCCTATTCCATGCTCAGCATCTCCCGGGCGATCTGCGCCGCGGCCCCGTCCTCCAGGTGGGCGGAGGCGGCCCCCAGAAACAGATAGTATTTTTCGTCCCCGTAGGTGATGTAGTCCAGCAACACACCCTCTCCGGTATCCGGATCGTATACCTGAACGCCGCCGTCCCCCTCCAGCGGGAGGATCTCGTCCCCCATCTCGGACACGTCGATGGCGGGGATGATGAGGATATCCGCCCGGGTGATGGACACCGTGTCGAACATCACATAGTCGAAGGGGTGGACCTGCACCATTTTGATGCCCTCGGGCAGGTCCTCCTCCAGGGCCATGGTCAGCTCCACGTCCTGGAGCTCCGGCACATGGCAGAAGATCATGATCTTTTTGTCGGGCGTGGTGTCGGTGGCCAGGCCGAAGATCCAGCCCCACAGCAGGACCGACGCCAGCGCCCACAGCGCGAAGCTGTGCAGCTGGGAGAGGATATTTTTCAGCACCCTCATCTCTCCACCTCCACCGCGGCCACATATCCGTGGGCCACATACACGGCGGTGACGGGCAGCTCCGCCAGGCGCTCCGCCCGGTTCTCGTGGACCAGGACCTTTTGGACGCCCGTCCCGGAGGTCACCTCCACCCGCCGCACGGTGATGCTGCCCCGGATCCGGAGCCGCTCGTCCGTCACGGTGACGGGGCCCTCGATCCGCTCCCTGGGCTCGGTGCGGAGCATATTGGCGTGGCCGATCTCCTTCTTCCCGGCGCTGACGCCGAAAATGCCGCCGTAGATGCAGACCCATCCCGCCACCGTGCTGATGACGGCGGCGGTCATCTCCAGCCTCCCGGCGTTCCGGGGATCGGCCAGGACCGCCAGGGCGACGCAGGTGATGAACGCGGCGGTCCCTAGGACGATGAGCGCCGCCAGGCGGCGCTTCACCCGCCGCTCCAGTAGGGCGACGTCCTCCCCGGTATACAGTTCCACGATAGTTTGGGGCATCTCTCCATCACCTCTTTTTTACCATAGCACAATTTTCCGGGATTTACAAGGGCGGATGCGCGCCGCCCGTTTTTTCGGCTTGACAATCCCCGCGTCTCCGGGTCATAATGAAAGCGTCAAACATGCCCGTCACCTTTTGAAGGAGGTATTGGATATGAAAAAGCTCTTTGCGCCGTTTCTGGCCCTTCTGCTGCTTCTGACCGCCTGCGCCGGGCCCTCCGCCGGCCCCGCCCAGACGCCCTCCGGGGTCCCCTCCGCCGGTCCCGCGGAGACCCCCTCCGGGGAGCCCGCCCCCGCCGGCGAGTACGCCGTCACCGATGTGACGGTGGAGGACGGCGACCTCACGGACGACAACTACCGGGTGTTCTACGAGATCTTCGTGGGCTCCTTCTCCGACTCCGACGGGGACGGCACCGGCGACCTGCGGGGCATCATCGACCGGATGGACTACCTGAACGACGGCGATCCCGCCAGCGGGCTCAGCCTGGGGATCGAGGGCATCTGGCTCTCCCCCATCCTCACCTCGAAAAGCTACCACAAGTACGATGTGGACGACTATTATAAGGTGGACCCCGCCTTCGGCACCGAGGACGACCTGAAGGAGCTGGTGGAGCTCTGCCACGCGCGGGGCGTGAAGGTCATCATGGACATGGTCATCAACCACACGGGCCGGAACAACCCCTGGTTTACCGCCTTCGTCAACGCCCACAAGAGCGGCGACACCTCCGACCCCTATTACGACTTCTACACCTGGTACTCCAAGCCGGACAATCCCCCCGGAGGCAGGACCTTCTACCCCATCTCCGGCATCGACCACTATTACGAGGGCAATTTCTCCAGCGACATGCCCGAACTCAACTATGACAACGACGCCGTCCGCCAGGCGGTGGTGGACGTGGCAAAATACTATCTGGACCTGGGCCTGGACGGCTTCCGGTTCGACGCGGCCAAGTACATCTACTACGGCGACAATGAGAAGAGCGGCCAGTTCTGGGTGTGGTACATGGGCCAGCTGCGGGCCATCAAGCCCGACATCTACACCGTGGCCGAGGTGTGGGACGCCGACGCCATCACTTTCGCCTACTTCCCCGCCCTCAACTGCTTCGACTTCACCACCAGCCAGACCGACGGCAGGATCGCCGCCACCGCCAAGGGCGGCAGCGTGGACGCCTACACCTCCTATGTGGACAGCTATCTGGACCAGATCAAGGCCCTCAATGAGGACGCCATGATGGTCCCCTTCATCGCCAACCACGACACCGACCGGGCGGCGGGCTTCCTGAATCCCGCCAACGGCCAGGCCCAGATGGCGGCCAACCTCTACCTGCTCTCCCCCGGCTCCCCCTTCCTCTACTATGGGGAGGAGATCGGCATGCGGGGCTCCCGTGGCGGCGCCAACACCGACGCCAACCGCCGTTTGAAGATGGAATGGGGGGACGGCGACACCATTTCTGACCCCGAGGGCAGCACCTACGCCGCCGACAACCGGGTCTCCGCCACCGTCCAGGAGCAGCTGCCCGGCGGGGACAGCCTCTATAACTACTATAAGCGTGTCATCCTGGTGCGGAAGGCCAACCCCGCCATCGCCCGGGGGGACTACACCCCCCTGGACCTGGAGGGCACAAAGGTGGGCGGCTTCGTGTCCGTCTACGGGGACGAGACCGTGGCCGTCATCCACAATGTCTCGTCCGAGACGGCGACGGTGGACTTGTCCGCCGCCGGCGTCTCCCTCAGCAGGATCAACGATATCGTGGGCCTGGGCTCCGCCTCCCTGGACGGGACGACCCTCACCCTGGACGGCCAGACCAGCGTGGTGCTGGGCCAGTGAAGCTTATGGATAAAACGCGGACATCTCTTAAGAAATACTTCGACTCCCGTGCCTTCCGGGAGCGGTATCATTGTGACGAGCCCCTGGGCGCCTTCCGGGAGGAGGGGCGGACGGCGTTCCATCTGTGGGCCCCCACCGCCTCCGAGGTGACCCTGCGCCTCTTTCAGCGGGGGGACGGCGGTGAGGAGCTGGAGCGGCTCCCCCTCTCTCCGGGGGCGCGGGGACTGTGGAGCGCCGAGGTCCCCCGGGACCTGGACGGCGTGTACTACGACTATCTGGTCACCGTAGACGGCGAGACCCGGCGCACCGCCGACCCCTGTGCCAGGGCCTGCGGCCTGGACGGGGACCGGAGCATGGTCGTCGACCTGCGCCGCACCGACCCGGAGGGCTGGGAGGGGGACCAGGCCCCTCCCCTGCCGCCGGAGACGGTGATCTACGAGCTCCACGTGAAGGACTTCTCCTGGGACCCTGCCTCCGGCGTCAGGCCGGAGTGGCGGGGCAAGTTCAAGGCTCTGACCCAGACGGGGACCACCCTGAACGGGGACGGCGTCCACCCCACGGGGCTGGATTACATAAAGTCTCTGGGTGTCACCCACGTGCAGCTCATGCCGGTGTTCGACTACGGCTCTGTGGCGGAGGGCGGCGATCCCAACGAATACAACTGGGGCTACGACCCGGTGAACTACAACGTGCCCGAGGGCTCCTACGCCACCGACCCCAGGGACGGCGCGGTCCGCGTCCGGGAGCTGAAGGAGGCGGTCCAGGCCCTCCACCGGGCGGGGCTGCGGGTGATCATGGACGTGGTGTACAACCACACCTATCACCTGGACTCCTGGCTGTGGCGGACGGTCCCTTGGTACTATGTCCGCCAGCGGGGGGACGGCTCTCCCTCCGACGGCTCCGGCTGCGGGTGCGATCTGGCCTCCGAGCGGAGCATGTGTGGGAAGTACATCCTGGACTCGGTGCTCTACTGGGCGGAGGAATACCACATGGACGGCTTCCGCTTCGACCTGATGGGCCTGCTGGACGTGCCCCTGATGAACCGCGTCCGGCGGGCGCTGGATAAGCGGTACGGCCCCGGCGAAAAGGTCCTGCTGGGGGAGCCCTGGAGCGCCGCCGCCACCGCGGCCCGCCCCGGCACCCGTCTGGCCCACAAGGGCAATCTGCGGCGGCTGGACGCCGGCGTGGCCGCCTTCTGCGACGCCACCCGGGACGCGGTAAAGGGCAGCCTCTTTCATGCGGAGGACGCCGGGTTCGTCAACGGCGGCGGGCTGGACGCCAGCCTGCTGGCCTGCTGCGTCAAGGGCTGGTCCGGGGACGGCTTTGTCTCCGACGCCCCGTCCCGGACGGTGAACTACCTCTCCTGTCACGACGACTGGACCCTGTGGGACAAGCTGGCCGCAGTCTCTCCCGGGCGGTCTGATGCCGGTCTGCTCCGGCAGAACCGGCTGGCGGCCGCCATCGATTTCTTCTGCCAGGGCAGCCTGTTCTTCCTGGCCGGGGAGGAGTTCGCCCGGACCAAAAACGGGGTCAAGAACACCTACCGCTCCTCCCCGGAGCTGAACCGGCTGGACTGGGACCGGGCCTGGGACAACGGGGCGCTGGTGGACTGGTACCGGGGCCTCATCGCCCTGAGGAAGCGGCTCCCCGGCCTCCGGGACAAGTCCCCCGCCGCGGGGGCGCGGCTGCTGGCGGCGGAGCAGTTCACGGGGAACTGCTCCGGCGTCCTGCTGGACAACGCCGGGGACAGCCCCTGGCGGCAGCTGTGCCTGATCTTCAACGCCGGGGAGGACACCGTGGACGCGGAGCTGCCGGAGGGGGTCTGGGACGTGCTGGCCGACGGGGACTCCGCCTGGCACTGGCAGGCCCCCTATCAGCTCCGGTCCAGCGCCATGCTGGGCCCCGTGTCCGCCCTGATCCTGGGGCGGCGCTGACGAGGTGACGCCATGCGGTTTTTCTATGACAAGCGGGATATGCCCACCCTGGACCGGGCGGAGGACAACTGCTGGCTGCTGGCCAACGGTCTGGGGGGCTATGCCTCCACATCGGCGGCCTTCTCCGTCTCCCGGTGCGACCAGGGCCTCCTGATCGCGGCGGACTCCCCCAGCCGGCGGTACGGCCTGGTCCACCGGCTGTCCGAAACGCTGACCACGGCGGAGGGAACGGCGTTCCTCTCCGCCCAGCGCTTCGCCGGGGACCTCCCCCCGGAGGACGGCTGGCGGCGGCTGTCCTCCTTCGTGTTCGACGGCGTGCCCGTCTGGGAGTACCAGATCGGGGCGGTGACGGTCCGGCGGCGGATCGCTCTGGACCATGGTTTCAACCGGGCGGCAGCGGTCTACACCGTGGAGAACCGCTCCGGGGCGGACTGCGTCCTCCGGGTGACGCCGTCCCTCCAGTTCGCCCCCAAGGGCCATCCGCCCCAAAAGCCCTTCCCGTTCGTTTACCGGGACGGCATCATTCGCTGTAATGGTGTTTCCCTTTACATTTCTTCCAACGAGCGGCTGGATGCCATCCCAGCTCGAAGTGAAAGTCTATTCTACCGACATGATGCCGAGAATGGCCGGGAGGAGAGCGGCCTGGGCCTGCTCTGCTGCCGGGCGGAGTGGACGGTGCCCGCCGGGGAGACCCGGCAGCTTGAACTGACGTTCTCCACCGAACCTACAGAGCGCACCGGCGGGGATATCCTCCGGGACTGCGAGGCGCGGCAGCGGGCCCTTCCGGACAGCGCCCCTCTCCGGGACCCCGCCGCGAAGGAGCTGGCCCGGGCCGCCGACGCCTACATCGCTTACCGGGCCTCCACGGACGGCAAGACCATCATCGCCGGCTACCCCTTCTTCGGGGACTGGGGCAGGGACACCATGATCTCTCTGCCGGGGTGCGTCCTGGCCACCGGCCGGTACGAGGAGGCCAGGAGCATCCTCCGCACCTTCCTGGCCTACGAAAAGGACGGCCTGCTGCCCAACCTGTTCCCGGAGGGGGCGGAGGTCCCGGAGTACAACTCGGTGGACGCCCCCCTGCTGCTCATCAACGGGGTGTGGCTGTATTTCCAGAAGACCGGTGACAACGAGTTCGTCCGGGAGGCATGGCCGGTGCTGGAGCGCATCGTCCAAGCCTATGCGCGCGGCACCCGGTACGCCATCGCCATGGACGGCGACGGCCTCATCCGGGCCGGGTCCGGCCTGGACCAGGTGACCTGGATGGACGTGCGGGTGGACGGGTTCCTCCCCACCCCCCGCCACGGCAAGCCGGTGGAGATCAACGCCTACTGGTACAACGCCCTGTGTGTCCTGTCCCGGCTGGCCCCTCTGGCCGGGGCGGACGGCACAGAGTACGCCACTTTGGCAGAGAAAGTGAAATCCTCCTTCAACGAAAAATTCTGGATGGAGGACCGGGGCTGGCTGAAAGACGTGCTCTCCGGCACCAGGGCCGATACCCAGCTCCGGTGCAATCAGATCTGGGCGGTGTCCATGCCCTTTTCCATGCTGCCCCCGGACCGGGAGCGGCGGGTGGTGGAGGCGGTGGAGGCCAGCCTCTACACCGATCACGGCCTGCGGACCCTCTCCCCCGATGACCCGGACTTCCATCCCGCCTACGGCGGCCCCCTCCGGGACCGGGACCTGGCCTATCACCAGGGCACCGTGTGGCCCTTCCCCCTGGGCGGGTACTACCTGGCGTGGCTGAAGGTCCACGGGAACACCCCCAAGGCGGCGGCGCGGGTGCGGGAGCGGCTGTCCACCATGCCCGCCCTGCTTAAGGAGGGCTGCGCCGGCCATCTGCCGGAGATCTACGACGGACTGGAGCCCGGCCCCTCCAGGGGCTGCTTCGCCCAAGCCTGGAGCGTGGGCGAGCTGCTGCGGGTGTACGAGGCGCTGGAGCAAATCGAACAGGGAGGCGATCATCATGCTTGACAAGACAAAACGCGGCTGGTGGAAGTCCGCCGTATTCTATCAGATCTACCCCAAGAGCTTCCAGGACAGCGACGGGGACGGCATCGGGGACATCCCCGGCATCATCAGCCGCCTAGACTACCTGGAAAAGCTGGGCATCGACGGCATCTGGCTGTCCCCGGTGTACGCCTCCCCCCAGGCGGACAACGGCTACGACATCTCCGACTACGAGGCCATCTGGCCCCCCTTCGGCTCCATGGCGGACATGGAGCGGCTCATCGCCGAGGCGAAACAGCGGGGCATCTCCATCATCATGGACCTGGTGCTGAACCACACCTCCGACGAACACGTTTGGTTCCGGGAGGCGCTGAAAGGCCGGGACAACCCCTATCACGACTACTACATCTGGCGGGACGGGGCCCCCGACACGCCCCCCAACGACATGCTGGCCACCTTCGGCGGCCCCGCCTGGGAGTACGTCCCGGCCTTGGGCCAGTGGTACTACCACCAGTTCGCCGTGAAGCAGCCCGACCTGAACTGGGAAAATCCAACTGTCCGCCGGGCCCTGTATGACATGATCCGCTTCTGGGTGGGCAAGGGGGTAGAGGGCTTCCGGCTGGACGTGATCGACAACATCGGCAAGGAGCCGGACCGGAAGATCACCTGCCGGGGCCCCAGGCTCCACGAGTACATCCGGGAGCTCAGCCGGGAGGCGTTCGCCGGGGAGGGCCTGGTCACCGTGGGCGAGGCCTGGAGCGCCGACGTGGAGGAGGCCAGACTGTACAGCGACCCCAGCGGCCGCGAGCTGAGCATGGTGTTCCAGTTCGAGCACAACTTCGCCGACTGCCGCCCCGGCGGCAGCAAGTGGGACCTGGCCCCCCTGGATCTGCCCCGGCTGAAGCGGTGCATGGAGCGCTGGCAGAAGGGCCTGTCCGGCCAGGGCTGGAACAGCCTGTTCTGGGACAATCACGACCTGCCCCGCATCGTCTCCCGCTGGGGGGACGAGGGCAGATACCGGGTGGAGTCCGCCAAGATGCTGGCCGCCGCCCTCCACGGGATGCAGGGCACCCCCTACATCTACCAGGGGGAGGAGATCGGCATGACCAATATCCGCCTGCCCATCGGGGAGTACGAGGACATCGAGACCCGGAACTTTTACCGGGAGCGCATCGAAGCGGGGATCCCCGAGGTGGAGGCGATGGCCTCCGTCTATGCCCGGAGCCGGGACAACGCCCGCACCCCCATGCAGTGGTCCGGGGCGAAAAACGCCGGGTTCACCGCCGGCACGCCCTGGTTCACAGTCAACCCCAACTACACCGGGATCAACGTGGAGGCCGCCCTGGCCGACCCGGGGTCCGTCTTTTACTTCTACCAGAAGCTCATCGCCCTGCGGAAGACCTGTCCCGTGTTCCGGGACGGGGACTTCACCCTGCTGGACCCGGACAGCGAGGCGGTCTTTGCCTACACCCGGAAGACGGCGGAGGAGGAGCTGCTGGTGGTCTGCAATTTCACCGGGGAGGCAGTGCCCTATCCCCTGCCCGCGGGATTCGAGGGCGGTGAGCTGCTCATCGCAAACTACCCCGCGCCGGAGACGGGTACGCTCCGGCCCTGGGAGTGCTTCATGCTTTGGCGGGGGCCGCGGAAATGAGGTTCACCGACTGCGTCTTCGATCTGTACGGCACCCTGGTGGACATCCGCACCGACGAGCGCAGCCCCGCCCTGTGGCGGGAGCTGGCCGTCTGGTACGCCCGCCGGGGCGCGGACTGGCGGCCAGAGGAGCTGGAGACCGCTTACTTCGCCGCCGTCCGTGACAAGGAAAAAAGCCTGACAGTCCTTCGGAGCGACAGCCACGAGGCCCATCCCGAGATCAGACTGGAGGAGGTCTTTCTGGAGCTGTTCCGACAGAAAGAGGTGAGCGCCGGCATGCCCCTGGCGGTGGCCGCCGGGGAGCGGTTCCGGGCCCTGTCCATGGACTACATCCGGCTGTACCCCGGCGCGCCGGAACTGCTGGCCCGGCTCCGGGCCAACGGGCAGCGGCTGTGGCTGCTGTCCAACGCTCAGGCCATCTTCACCGGATATGAGCTGCGGGCCCTGGGGCTGGAGGACAAGTTCGACGGGGTATACCTCTCCTCCGACTACGGGGTCAAAAAGCCGGACCGACGTTTTTTCGACGTCCTGCTGAATGAGAGGGGCATCGACCCGGCGCGGGCGGTGATGATCGGCAATGACGGGCTGTGTGACATCGCCGGGGCAAAGGCCGCCGGCCTCGCCACCGTGTATATCCGCTCCAACATCTCCCCCGACGAGCCCCTGCCGGAGGCGGACTGGGTACTGGAGGAGATGGACCTGGACCGGGTGGGCGATATCCTCTCCCGATGACACAGGGGAGCGGCCGAGAAAAACACAGAAAGGGAGAGACACGCCCGCGGCGTGTCTCTCCCTGTTTTTCCCAAAAAATCAGCGCTCGTCTGCCATCTGCCTGATGGCCCCTACCAGAGCGGGGATCAGCTGCTTCTTCCGGCTGACCACTCCGGGAAGAACGGCCGCACCGTCCCGCGGCTCCGTATCAAAGGCCCTGCGGATCACCTCGTCCGCTCCCTCGCCCGCGCCGACCAGCTCGGTGGCGGATGCGCGCACATCAGTGAACATGTAGAACACGTAATCCAGACGCCGCTTGCCCAGAGCCACCTCCAGATAGGGCCGCACCAGCTCCTCGCTGGCCTTGCGGTTCTTCTCGGACATATAGCTGCCCTGCCCCACACCAAAGTGGATATCGCCGCTGCTGAACACCTTGAAATCCCCGTCGAATATCTCCTCGCCGGTCTTGCCGGACACGTCGCCCCCCGCCTCGAACATAGCGTCGGCGTACTTTTCCAGCTCCACCCCGGCGATCTTCGCCAGAGCTCTGGCCGCCGCCTCGTCTGTCGGGGTACAGGTGGGGCTGCGGAACATAAGGGTATCGGACAGGATGGCGGAGAGCATGAGTCCGGCGGTAGACGGGTCGATGTCCACCCCGTTCTCCAGGTACATCTGGTAGACGATGGTGCAGGTGCAGCCCACGGGGACGTTGCGGAAGTAAACGGGGCCGTCGGTCTCCAGAGTGTTGATGCGGTGGTGGTCGATGATCTCCAGCACCTCGGCCTCGTCCATCCCCTCGGCGGCCTGGGACTTCTCGTTGTGGTCCACCAGGATCAGCTGCTTTTTGCGCTGGTTCAGAAGGTTCCGGCGGGAGATCACCCCTAAGTACGTCCCGTCGCTGTCCAGCACGGGGAAGTAGCGGTGCCGGACCGTGGCCATCACCTTGGACACGTCCTCCACCAGGCTGTCCAGCGTGAAGGTCATCAGGCCGTCCTTCACCATAAAGTGCCGTACAGGGGCCGCCTGGGGGATCATCTGGCCGGCCACGTAGGTGTCGTAGTCGGTGCGCATGATGATGCAGCCCTTCTCCTCCGCCAGCATACAGATGGCCCGGGAGACCTTGGAACCTCCGCAGATGACGATGCAGGCCGCGTCCATCTCGATGGCGGTGAGCTGCCCCTCCGCCCGGTTGCCCAGGATGACGATATCCCCTTTGGAGATGAACCGCTCCATCTGCTCGGGGCTGCTGGCCCCGATGACGATATGTCCCTCCACCGTTTTTCCCTCGATATCCCCCACCAGCACCTCGGCGTTCAGGGTGTCCGCCACGTTCCTGAAGCTGGCGCTGGAGTCGCCCAGGACGGCGGTGTCCATCCCGTCCATAGTGGGGGTCGCGATGTCCTTCACCGTAATGATCCCCTGGAGTCTGTCCTCCTCCACCACGCAGAGGGTGTCCAGTTCCTCATCCCGCATGGTCTTCCAGGCCCTGCGCAGGCTCATCTCCCCGTTCACGCCCGGACGCCGGCGGAAGTCCACGTCCCGGACCTGGGGGCTCACGTCGGTACACACCTGGGGAACAGGCACGTCAAAGTAATTCAGGACAAACTCCGTCTCCCGGTTCAGTATCCCCGCCCGGCAGGGCAGATAGGTATGCTGCGGATCGATCCGCTCCTTCAGGCGGCTGTATGAAATGGCCGCGCAGATGGAGTCGGTATCCGGATTGCGGTGTCCGATCACCCGGATGGCGCGGTCAGCTGTCATATCGTTCATGCTCTTTCCCCCGTTCCGCCCAGGCCGCTTTCGGCGGGCGCATAATCGTTTCTTGTATTCTACCACATTTTGAGCGCCGCCGCAACGGTTTTTCCCGTTATTTTGCCAATCCGCCTCGTTCATGACACAGCAGGGCCCCGGCTCCCACCGAGGAGCCGGGGCCCTGCTTTCGAGGTATTGCCCTACAGGGGCAAAAGCACCCGGTAGACCAGCATAAAGTGGGCGATGGAGCCCAGCACGATGAACACGTGGAAGATCTCATGGCAGCCGAACCGAGGATTATCCTTTCCCGGCCATTTCAGGGCGTAGGACACGCCCCCCACCGTGTACAGCACCCCTCCCAGAGCCAGCCAGAACATCCCCCGGCCGCCCAGAGTGGTCCACAGCGGCCAGATAGCGATGACCGACAGCCAGCCCATCGCCAGATAGACGCCGGCGGTGAGCTGCCTCGGGCAGTCGATCCAGGCGAAGGTCATCACCAGCCCGGCGACGGTCAGCCCCCACACCACCCCGAAGATGGACCAGCCCCAGGGCCCCCGCAGGGCAGTGAGGCAGATGGGCGTGTAGGTCCCGGCGATGAGGAAGTAGATGGAGGCGTGGTCAAATCTCCGCAGCGCCACCCTGCCCTTTACCGAGGTGTTCACACAGTGGTACAGCGTAGAGGCCAGGTACAGGCAGATCATGGACGCCCCGTAGATGGCGAAGGACACGAGTTTCCAGGGGCCGCCGCCGGCCAGAGCCGTCCTGACGATCAGGAGCGCTGTGCCGATGATGGCCAGCGCCGCCCCCACCCCGTGGGTGACGGCCGACCAGGGGCGCAGGCCGTCGTAGGGGTCCCGTCCCTTCTCGGTGGGGCGCTCCCTGCGCCTCGGCAGATCCTGATACCCGCTCAGCTCGATGGCCTGTTCCATAGCCGCCGCCCCTTTTCAAAATCGTTGGATGTGGTCCCGTTATCATGATAGTACTCTTTTTCAAATGAGATGTCAAGTAATAATTATAAGAAATCATTTTAAAAATCAGATTTGAGGTTTTCTGTCGAAATACGCCCGCCGGGATTGCAACCGGCGGCGAAAAGAGGTATAATATTGTTATATCTCATCCCGGCCCGCGGGTTGCCGCGAAAGGAGACGTCACGCCTATGTCCAATACATTGGGTCTGTACCTGCACATCCCCTTCTGCCGGAGCAAATGCGACTACTGTGACTTCTATTCCGTCGCCAACCGGGCCGACCGCATGGACGACTACCAGAAGGCCCTGCTGAAACACATCGCGGAGACCGCCCCCCTGGCCAAAAAACAGGTGGTGAACAGCGTCTACATCGGCGGCGGCACCCCTACCTGGTATGGGGAGAGGCGCCTGCGAGAGCTGCTCTCCGCCGTGAAAAAGCGGTTCAACGTGGCGCGGGACGCGGAGATCACCCTGGAGGCCAATCCTGACAGCGCCGACTATAAGACCCTGGTCCGCCTCCGCCGGGCGGGGGTGAACCGGCTGTCCCTGGGGATGCAGTCCTCCAACGACGACGAGCTGGAGGCGGTGGGCCGCCCCCACAAGTTCTATCAGGTGAAAGAGGCGGTGGCCGCCGCCCGGAAGGCGAAGATCAAAAACCTGAATCTGGACCTGATCTACGGCCTGCCGGGGCAGACCCCCGAGCACTGGATCCAGACTGTGGAGGATGCTCTGGCCCTGGAGCCGGAGCACCTGTCCTGCTACGGCCTCACGGTGGAGGAGGGCACCCCCCTGGCAAAGCGGGTGGCGGAGGGCCTGGTCCTCCCGGACGACGACCAGCTGGCCGACCGCTACCTGTGGACGGTGGACCGCCTGGCCGAGGCGGGCTATGAGCAGTACGAGGTCTCCAATTTCGCCAAACCGGGATATCAGTCCCGGCACAATCTGAAATACTGGATGGGCGAGCCCTACGTGGGCCTGGGGGCCGCCGCCCACTCTGACTTCGGCGGCTGCCGGTACTCTTTCGTCCGGGACTTGGACGGCTACATCCGCGGCGTTCTGGAGGGCGGCAAGCTGCTGGACGAGATGGACCGCATCCCTCAGCGGGAGCGGGGCAACGAGTACCTGATGCTCCGTATGCGCACCACCCACGGCATCGAGGAGTGGGAGTACCGCCGGGAGTACTACATGAATTTCGACCCCATCGCCGCCAAGCTCTCGGAATATGAACAAAAGGGCTGGGCCACCCGCTCGGGCCGCCGCTGGCATTTTACCCCGGAGGGCTTTCTTCTATCCAACCGGCTCATCGGCGAGCTGCTGGAAAAGCAGGAGGCAAACTCTCTGGCCAACACGCTGGAGCGGCTCCGGGCCGATCCCCAGGGATCCAGGAGCCAATAAACTTCAAAAACAGGAAGACCCTTCCGTTGCAAAGCGGAAGGGTCTGTGCTATGATATCACAAGCCGTTACTTCTTTTCCCGCGCAAGGAGGTCCCCATGAAACACGATCCCATCCGGCGGCTGGCCGCGGCCGCGCTCACTCTGATCCTGTCGCTGAGCCTGGCTCTGCCGGTCTCCGCGTCCTGGGCCCTGGGCACCGAGCTGGTGGACCGGTCCGTCACCCTGGCCGGCGGTGTCACCCTCACCAGTCAAAGCCTGTGGTCAGCTTCCAAAAGCGACCTGCGCTCTGAGCATTACATAACCTATACCCCTGGAACAGGCGTGACCCCCGTGGTGTACAGCGGCGCCTATGTGACCAGCGCCAGCACTCTCTCCGCCGCGGCCTCCGCCCTGCAGAGCCAGGGATACCGGGTCGTCGGCGGGATCAACGGCGGCTTTTTCAACACCGACGGCACCGCCGTGGGCGCGCTGATGACGGGGGGCGTGCTGCGCACCCTGGACATCATGAATTACGCCAAGGTTGGCTTTACCGGAGACGGGCACGTGTTCATCGATGAACGTGAGCCCGTCAAGACCGCTTCCTGGCAGACCACCACCATCCAGTACCCCGACCCGCCGGAGCCCGATCCCGAGCCCACCCCCGGCGGCTCCGGTGAGGACGGGACAGCCCCCCCGGAGGAGTCCGATCCTTCCGCCGAATCCGATCCTCCCACGGAGGACGAGCCGCCCGAGGAGCCGGAGGGCATCCCCGTGGTCACGCAGCACAGCTTCGCTCTGTCCGGCTTCAACGCTTACCGGAACAACATCTCTTTAGGCGGTCTGTATCTTTACAACCGCGACTTCAACAGCCGCGTAAATAAGGACCCCGGCCGGGACTGTGTGGCCGTCACCCTTACGCCGGTCTCCGGCGGCGAGATGACCATGGACTGCTCGCTGACCTTCGCCGCGGAGCGCTTCTGCGACACCGCCGCCGGCGACGTCTTCGACGGCATGCTGGCCGAGGGGCGCTATATGCTCTACGCCAATGTGTACGGCGGAAACGACAGCCTGCTGGCCGCCCTGCGGGCCCTCGCCCCCGGCGATTTGGTGACCATCTCCGTCAGCGGCGCCGGGGAGCAATGGGCGGACGCGGAGTACGGGCTTTCCGGCCTGTATCCGCTCCTGCGGGACGGAGAGATCGTCCCCTCCCTGCCCGCCAGCTCCAATCCTTATACCGCCATCGGCGTCAGGGATGACGGCACGGCGGTGTTCTACACCATCGACGGCCGGCAGAGCGGCTGGTCTGTGGGAGCCGCCTATTCTCAGGTGGCCCAGCGGCTCCAGGAGCTGGGCTGCGTGTCCGCCGCCGCCCTGGACGGGGGCGGCTCCACCACCCTGGGAGCCACCCTGCCGGGCAGCTCCTCCTTCTCCGTGATCAACCGGCCCTCCGGCGGCGGCGAGCGGCGGGTAAACAACTGCGTCCTGCTGGTCGTCCCCGCGGGCACGTCCATCCTGGAGGGCGGATACTATCCCGCCGCCGCCACCCAGGTGGTCCTCACCGGGGCCGATCTGGCTCTTACCGCCGCCCCCTATGACAGCACCGGCGGCCCTTCCGGCGGGTCCGACCCCGGCTGGGCCGCGGAGGGCGGTTCCATCGCCGGCAGCGGCCTCTCCGCCGTCTACACCGCCGGGACGGCCGCGGGGAGCTATCCCATCACCACCGCCGGCGGTTCTCTCACCGTCCGGGTGACCGACAAGCTCTCCTCCCTGACCGTAAATAAGGAGGGCTCCTCCGCCTCCGTGTCCTCCCTGACCCTGAAGCCGGAGGAATCCGTGGACCTGACCGCCTCCGGAAAATGGTACAATCTGCCCGTGGCCATGGCTGATGAGAACGTGACCTGGTCCGCCGACCCCGCCGTAGGGACCGTCGACGGTACAGGCCGGTTCACCGCCGGGGAGCGCAACGCCTCCGGGGCCGTCACCGCCTCCGCCGGCGGCAGGACGGTCACCATAAAGGTCACCGTGGACACCGGCCTTCCCTTTGACGACGTGGCCGCCGACGACTGGTTCTTTGACGAGGTACGCTACGCGGTGGACCACGGACTGATGAAAGGAATGGCTCCGGCCGCCTTTGAGCCCAATACCAGCACCAGCCGGGCCATGCTGGTGACTATCCTCTACCGTCTGGAGGGTGAGCCGCTTCTCAGCGGCGGTACCGCCTTTACCGATGTGGCCGACGGCCAGTGGTACAGCGAGGCCATCTCCTGGGCGGCGGCCAACGGGATCGTAGACGGCTACGGTGACGGCACGTTCAGACCCGAACAGGTCATGTCCCGCCAGGAGGCCGCGGCCATGCTGTACCGTTACGCCAGCCACAAGGGCTTTGACGTCAGCTCAAGCGGCGATCTGTCCGGCTTCACCGATGTGGAGAGCGTCCAGCCCTGGGCGCTGGAATACATCCGCTGGGCCGTGGGGACCGGGCTCATCACCGGTATGACCTCCTCTACCCTGGAACCGGCCCTTGGCGCCTCACGCGCCCAGATAGCCGCCATCCTCACCCGTTTCTGCCAGAGTTATCCCGGCTGACCCCCACATTTCCCGTTAAGGAAGCGATCCCGTGGAAGAAAGAGAGAGAGAATCGGAACAGCGGCCCGCCTCCCGCGTCAAGTCCCACGACGTGGACATGACCGAGGGCAGCGTGTTCAAACATATTCTGATGTTCTCCCTGCCCCTGCTGGTGGGCAATCTGTTCCAGCAGCTGTACAATATGGTGGACACCTGGGTGGTGGGCAACTATGTAGGCGACGCCGCCTTCTCCGCCGTGGGCACCGTGACCCCCATCGTCAACATGCTCATCGGGTCCTTCATGGGGCTGTCCAGCGGCGCGGGAGTGGTCATCTCCCAGTACTACGGCGCCAAAAAGGACGACCGGGTCAGCGACGCGGTCCACACCTCCATCGTCCTCACCTTCATCCTGACGGTGGCGTTCACCGCGCTTGGCCTGGCGATGACCCCCTTCATGCTCCGGCTCATGAACATCCCGGACAACGTGTTCCCCGAGTCCAAAGCCTATCTCACCATCTATTTCGCCGGGATGGCCGGCCTGCTGTTCTACAACATGGGGGCCGCCGTCCTCCGGGCGGTGGGGGACTCCAGGCGCCCCTTCTACTTCCTGGTGGTCACCGCCGTGCTGAACACCGTGCTGGATTTGGTGTTCGTCATCTGCTTCTCCCCCAGCGATCCGGCGGAGCGGGCCCTGTACGGCGTGCAGGCGGTGGCCTGGGCCACCATCATCGCCCAAGGGATCTCCGCCGTCCTCACCATGTGGACCCTGTTCCGGGCCAGGTCCAGCATCCGGCTGTCCCTCCGCAAACTGAAGCTCCACATGGACCTGCTGGGCCAAATCATCCGGGTGGGCATCCCCGCCGCCCTCCAGATGGCGGTGACCTCCTTCTCCAACGTGATCGTCCAGTCCTACATCTTCGGCGCGGCCCCCGGCAGCACCGGCGGCTGGACCGCCTACTCCAAGGTGGACCAGCTCATCTTCCTTCCCATGCAGTCCATCTCCCTGGCGGCCACCACCTTCGTGGGCCAGAACCTGGGCAGCGGCCAGCCCCACCGGGCCAAGCAGGGCGTCCGGGTCTCCCTGGTCATGTCCATGGTAGTCACGGTGGTCGTCTCCGGGCTGGTCATCCTCACCGCCCCCCAGGTGGTCACCTTCTTCATCGACCAGGACAAGTCCCCCGAGGTCGTAGAGTACGGCGCTCTGTTCCTCCGGTCGCTCACCCCCTTCTATGTCCTGTGCTGCGTCAATCAGGTCTACGCGGGCGCCCTCCGGGGCGCCGGGGACAGCAAGGCCCCCATGTTCATCATGCTGGGCTCCTTTGTGGTGTTCCGGCAGATCTACCTGCTCATCGTGGCGCGGCTCACCCACAACGCCCTGCTCCCCCTGGCCATGGGCTACCCCGCCGGATGGCTGGTGTGCAGCGTGTTCACCCTCCTCTACTACCGCATCCGGGGGCTGGGCCACCGCAGTCTGGCCGAGGAACACGCAAAAAACGCCGGATGATCCCGCCGTTTTTGGGAATACTGCCCCCAGAGGTGAGTTCCCATGAAAATGTCCGATCAGGATTACAACCGGTACGTCAGCTCCAAAGCCAGACCATCCCCCATCTGGAAGGATATGCTGTGGGCCTTCGCCGTGGGCGGCGCCATCTGCGCCGGCGGCCAGGGCCTGCTGACCCTCTATCAGAGCATGGGGGCCGACCGTGACTCCGCCGCCGCCTGGGTGTCCATCACGCTGATCTTCCTGGCCTCCCTGCTCACCGGCCTGGGCGTGTTCGACGACATCGCCAAGCGGGCCGGCGCGGGGACCCTGGTGCCCATCACCGGCTTCTCCAACGCCATGGTCTCCCCCGCCCTGGAGTTCAAGAGCGAGGGGTTCGTCACCGGCACCGGGGCCAAGCTGTTCACCGTGGCCGGGCCGGTGCTGGCCTATGGCATCAGCGCCAGCGTCGTCTACGGCGTCATTTTGTGGATCGTACAGAAGCTGGGAGCGTGAAAAGAGCCGCCTGTCTGTGACAGGCGGCTCTTTTGTTCAAAAAGATTCTCTTACTTTTACAAACCAGCATGTTAAGATCCAGCAACAGCAAGCAGTTTAGCAGCAACTCTGGCATTTACTTCCGCATAATATTTCAATTCAGCATCATTCATATCTGTATTTTCCCATTTTTCAAACGCTTCATCCATTTCTGCAAGTTCAGATATTAGGCCAGTATATTCCGCTAACAGGCTCAAGTCGCTCGGATTTTCCTTGTATTTTTTCATAACATCGCAATATTTATCATAGAACGCTTCATAGCTGTCCATGGCCTCTTTGAACTCTGGGCGCATACCGTCAACTAATTCTATTGAGATATCTGCCGAAGGCGTAGCTTCTGGCATAGCTGTCTCTGGTGCTGCCGTCTCCGGTGCAACAGTCTCTGGCACCGTTGTCTCCGGTACCACTGTTTCCGGCTCCTCGTTTGGACTTGCAATCTCAATGGCCATGATATTGTTTCCTCGATAGTTTAGAGAAATATGATAACCCTCGTTGTTGTCAGCATTATAATATTTTTCACCTTTTTCATAGTTTACCGTAAAACCTGCCTCTGAACACTGATTGACATAGTTCTTATAGTCATCTAAAGAGGTTTCACCAATATACACATAGAAATAGTCTGAAGATTCACTTGAGATTCTCCCGACACTAGACTTTGGAACCGGTAATAAACTGACAAGCTCACTGGTAGGCCATTGTAACGTGTCCATTTTCTCAGGCGCTTCCAGAGTAATACTAAATTTCTTATCACTTTCATAATAAACCATTGAAAGCGTATAGCCGGTTTCATTATATGCCGTATAGTAACTTTCTGTTTTTTCACTTTCTACCGTGAAACCCATACCCTCACATTTTTCTAAGTATTCTTTGTATTGATCTTTTGAAGTCTTATTAACATACATATACAATCTATCTTCATCATTTGTAAGTATTTGCCTGTGTGAGATTTGGGTTCAGGCAAAACACTGTTCAATTCAATTTCTTCCCATGTGAATTTCTCTCCCCTATTCTTTTGCCACTTATTAAATGAACTGCTAATAGAACCGATTATACCTATGACAACAACCACTGCTATGACAATAAACCAACCTCGTTTATAAATCGGTTTCTTGTTCTTTGCTCCGCAATGCGGGCAAACTTTTGCATTTGCTGCTATCATATTACCGCAAGCCCTGCATGTAATCATTTTTTGAGGTACAGCCATCTTTTTGCTCGTTCCTTTCTACAATTTGAACCGCTCCCACAAAGTTAGACAAATATGATAAAATATAGTTAGAGGAAGGGAACGAGGTGAGCATATGCCAAAG
>CANRIW010000031.1 GCA_947630785.1 uncultured Oscillospiraceae bacterium
TAACAGCTTCGGCTTTGAGTTGGAAAAAGACACGGCTGGCTGCCGTGCCTTTCACCGTAATCTTTATTGTAGGAGGTGAGGCCGTGGAGCGGGAGGAGCAGAGGCGGCTCTTTGAGGCGTACTCCGACGACGTGTTCCGGCTGGCGTACAGCTATCTGGGGTCCACCCAGGACGCCGAGGACGTGTGCCAGACGGTGTTCCTCCGTCTGGCGGAGGGCCGGACAGGGCCCCGGCCGGGGAAGGAGAAGCAGTGGCTCCTCACCTGCGCGGCCAACGCCTCCAAAGACCTTCTGCGCTCGTTCTGGCGCAGGAACGTGGGGGAGCTCTCCGAGGACGTCCCGGCGGCGCGGGAGGACGGGGAGCTCTACCGGGCGGTGATGTCCCTGCCGCCCAAGTACCGGGCGGTGATCCACCTCTACTACTACGAGGGGATCGGACAGCGGGAGATCGGCGAGATCCTCCGTATCTCCCAGACGGCGGTCCAGACCCGCATGAGCCGGGCCAGGGCCATGTTGAGAAAGGAGCTCAGTGATGATTCAGGAGAGATACAAAAAGATGATGGAGCGGGAGACCCTCAGCGGTGAGGCGAAGGCTGCCATTCTGGAGCGGATGGAGGGGAGACCGGCCCGCCGGCCGGTCCGGTGGCCGGCGCTGGCCGCGGCCTGCCTGTGCGCAGCGCTGCTGGGGACGGCCATCGCCGCGGCGGCCACGGGCGGCTTTGGCTTGTGGGGCGGCGCCCGACCCGACGGGGACCTGAGCGTCACCGCCCGGCAGAAGCTCTATGCCGAGGACGAGTTCTCCGCCGCCCTCCAAAAGGATATGGCGGCCGTCAAAGAGTCCGGCGTGGCCAGCGTCTCCTATCCGGCGGACTGGCAGGCCGCCCGGGACTATGTGGGCATCCCGCTGCTGGAAAACCGCTTCCTCGACGGGCGGGAGACCTTTGCGCCCTCCGGGGAGATGCCGGACCACGGCCTCCACGTCAGCCTCCACCCGGGAGTGGTGTACCTCTACCGGCCCTATGAGGTGGACGGCCTGCTGCTGACCGTCAGCGCGGGCATCTTCACCGAGGAGTATGACGGAGGCACCATCCAAGGCGAATGGTACCCCTTCTGGTGGGGGAACCATGAGGCGAACGGCGACGGGACCGTCACCTTCCGCGGGGAGGACGATGGCGCCGGCGGCGTGTTCCGGCTGGACGACACCTGGACGGAGACCATGCCGGACGGCACCGAGGTGCTCTACACCCGCTGGAGCGGCGACGACGTGGATGGCTATTGGCTGGGCGCCGACTTCGTCCACGACGGGATCGGCTACGACCTGAACGTCTATGAGATCGTGCGGGGCGTGCCGGAGATCGGGGAGGCGTTCGCCCCCTGCGGCCCGGAGAGCGGCTGTGAGGACGTCCTCCGGCAGGCCGTGGAGGGGTTCGCGTTTGAATGACGGATAAGAAAGAGGGCCGCTCCGGTGGAGCGGCCCTCTCGTCTCTGCCCTTGCCCGCGGATGTCATTCCCTGTGCTCGTCCCCCCAGGTACACATCTGGTCCAGGATGGGGATCAGGGACTTCCCCTTTTCGGTCAGGCTGTATTCCACCTTGGGAGGGATCTGGGGGTACTCCTCCCGGTGGACCAGGCCGTCGGCCTCCAGCTCCTTCAGGGTGGAACTGAGCGTCTTGAAAGAGATGGTGCCGATGTATTTTTTCAACTCGTTGAACCGGACGATCTGATAATCCATCAGGGCGTACAGGATGAACATTTTGTACTTGCCCTGGATGAGGGACATGGTGTAGCTGAAGCCGGTGTCCTCCAGCTTCGCGTCCCTGATGCAGGAATCGACCACAGAAGCGCTCTCCTTTCGGTTAGTATCTAACATCAATGTGCGTACTTGACGGATGCGCGGTTTGCGCTATAACTATAGCATGGGCCGCGAGGGAGGTCAAGGCCCCGATACTATGTGAGGAGTGTATCTCAATGAGCAAAAAGATCGTAGTCATCACCGGGAGCCCCCGGCGGAACGGCAACAGCTTCGCCCTGACCGAAGCCTTCATCCGGGCCGCAGAGGCCAAGGGCCACACCGTCACCCGCTTCGACGCGGCGTTTCTGAAGATCGGCGGCTGCCACGCCTGCGAGACCTGCTACTCCACCGGCAAAGCCTGCACCTTCGACGACGACTTCAACGCCATCGCCCCCGCCGTCCTGGAGGCCGACGCGGTGGTGTTCACCATGCCCGTCTACTGGTACTCCATCCCCGCCCAGATCAAGGGGGTCATCGACCGGCTGTACTCTCTGGTGGTGGGCGGAAAGGATATCGCCGGCAAGGAGTGCGCTGTCATCGCCTGCTGTGAGGAGGAGGACATGACCGTTCTGGACGGGGTCCGCGTCCCCATCGAGCGCTCCGCCGCGCTGATGAAGTGGAAAATGGTGGGTGAGGTGCTGGTCCCCGGCGTTCTGAACGTGGGCGACATCGACAAGACCGACGGCTGTGCCAGAGCCGCCGCCCTGGCGGAGGCCATCTGAACTGCGGACACAGAAAGCGGGTCCGGCTCATGGGAGCGGACCCGCTTTTGCTATCCGATCGCCGTGTACTCCCCTCCGGGGCGGCGTGACAGGTGATGACATCCTGGAAGGTGCGCCAGTTCCGCGGGGGAAACAGCGCGCCGGGACCGTCCTGCAGCACGCCATCGGAGGCCAGCTCATAGGGGTAGACCCAAGGGGTGAGCCGGTGGGCGCAGGTGATGGATGCGTTGAAGATATAGGGTTCGGTGGGACGGGTGGGCACCCCGGACCAGAACAGCCAGCCGGTCACCTGGCCGCCGTCGGGATGGGCGGGCAGGGAGAAGTCGGCGGTGAAGTCCAGCCATCCGATCACGCGGAGGTCCAGGGGGGCGGTGTGGAACACCCCGCCCTCGTCCCACTCCAGCCGGCCCTCCAAGCTGTCCAGGCTGGCGAAGGCGCCGTGGTAGTCGGGCTGGACGCGGATCCCCTCGGTGTAAAAGCGCAGTTGGCTGTCGTCCATACCGGTCCACTCCAGCCGGGCCAGGTAGACCATGCGGAAGCCGTATGTTTCGTCGGCCACGGGGACCTCTATCAGGGTGATGCGGGGGATGCCGTCGGGGTAATTGACGGAGTTGACAGATTCCTTTACCGTGACGCCGTAGGCCCCCTCGAACCGGGCCACGTCGCCGTCGGGCAGCTCCGCCAGCAGGTCCTCCGGGAAGCCCAGCTCCGTCAGGCGGGCCCGGAGGGAGGACTGGCCATCGCTGGGGCCGTACACGGGAGTCTCGGCCCGGACGGGCAGCCGGGCGAAGCAGAGGGGCAGCGCGATGATGGCGGCCAGGGCGATGCCCAGCCAGAGGGCGGCGGCCCCGCCGTCGGACACCCGCACCGGGGCGGGGGAGAGGGCGTAGCCCGCCTCGTCCAGGGAGCGGCTCAACTTGAACAGGCTGCGGAGCAGCAGGACCCAGATCAGCAGCAGGGGCCCCACCAGCAGCCAGCCGGTCAGCCCCACGCAGGCCAGGGGGAACAGCAGGAACACCATGACGGCCACCGCCCCGGCGGAGCCGGCCCCGGGCGGCTGGCCCGCCTTGCGGAACACCTCCCTGAGGCCCCGCCACAGCCCCGCCGCCGCCAGGGCCAGCACGGTCTGGAGCACCCCCGCCCGAATCACGGCATGGAGGGGGACCGCCCCGGTGAGGGTCTGCCACTCTGTGCCGACGACCTCCGCCAGCCAGCTGTCCAATGGGGTGGCCAGGGCGATGATGCCGGCGAACCGGAGGGCGGCGTAGAGGGTGGCGCAGACCCAGGCGAAGCGGAAGCCGCCGTTCTCCTGGCGGAGGGCCCGGAGCCCCAGCCACAGCAGCACCGTGCCCACGGCGGGGAGGATGACGTTCAGGTACAGGAAGTCCAGGGTGACGGTGATGAGGGCCAGCCCCAGGCAGACCCGGTCCATGGGCTTTTTCCAGGGCCTGGGGGGCTCGGGGGAGGGCCGCGCGTCGTCCGGGGGGAGCTGGGCCGCGCCCTGATAGAGCAGCTTGTCGAACTCATCCACGGTACACACCTCCCAGCTCATTTTGCAGGCGCTTGCGGACGCGGTACAGTTTTCCCTCCACGGCGCGGAGGGACAGGCCCAGCTCTGCGGCGATCTGGGCGGTGGACTGATAATAGTAGTATTTGCGGAGGAACAGGTCCCGCTCCCGGCGGTCCAGCCGGTCCACCGCGGCCCACAGGGCCCGGACGGCCTCGGCCTTCAGGGCGGCTTCCTCCGGGCCGTCTCCGGGGGCGGGAAGGATGTCGTCGGGGAGGTCCTCCTCCCGGCGGCGCTCATTGGCCCTCCGGCGGTTCAGCGCCGTGTTCCGGGCGATGGACCCCAGCCACGCGGTGATCGTCCCCTTGGCCGGGTCGTAGTCCCCGATGGACTCCCAGACCCTGAGGAACACGTCGGACAGGCACTCCTCCCGGTCCCGCCCGTCGGGCAGGATGGGGGCCACGATGTACTTCACCAGGGGGGCGAAGGCCGTCTGGAAGCGGGGGAGGGCGTCGTCTTCCCGGGCCTGCATCGCCCGGATGAGTTTGGTATGGTCCACGTCCGCCGCCTCCTTTCCTGTCTTTCTGTCTTATCATACACCGAAAGCGGGCCGGACCCACGGAAAAATTTGCTTTAACGCATTGAAAATTTTTGGCCGGAAGGGGTTGACAAACCGGGGCGGCCTGCATATAATGGCACACAACAAGAGAATACTCCAAACCAGTGACGGAGAGAAGTAACCGGCAAGGCGAGCCTGCAGAGAGCCCCCGATGGTGGAAACGGGGCGGGGAGCGGCCGGTGAATGGACTCCGGAGGGCGGACCGAAACCGGCAGGGAGTAGGGACCGACGGGTATCCCACCCGTTATCCATCGGGGCGCGCGTGATGGCGCGCGTAAGCGAGCGGACGTCTGAACAACGTCAATTTGGGTGGTATCGCAGAAGCAAAGGCTTTTGTCCCATGTGGGGCAGAGGCTTTTTTCTTTTTCCCGGCGCTTTGGCAGGCGGCCGGGTCATCTGCCGCCCGAATCTCAAAATAGGAGGAAACCGAAATGAAAAACCGCAACACTCTGAGTTCCCTGCTGGCCATGCTGCTGGCCCTGACCATGCTCTTCGCCCTGGCCGCCTGTGGGCCCACCACCGGCCCCGGCCCCGCCGAGGACCCCAACACCGAGCCCGTCGGGACCCAGCAGTCCGGCTCTGACGCCGATCCCAGCGACGCCCCCTCTGAGGAGCCCACCGCCGAGCCCACCCAGCAGCCCGCCGGCTTTGAGCTCACCTCCCAGGTGGTGGGCGACGCCAGCGGCACCACTTACAAAGTGGGCATCTGCAACTACGTGGACGACGCCTCTCTGAACCAGATCGTCACCAATATTCTCTCCCAGCTGGACGCCATCGGCAGGGAGAAGGCGGTGGCCTTCGACGTGCACTATGACAACTGCAACGCCGACGCCGCCGTGATGAATCAGATCATCGCCAACTTCATCGCCGACAATGTGGACCTGATGGTGGGCGTGGCCACCCCCGTGGCCATGGCCATGCAGGGGGCCACCGAGGACAACCAGATCCCCGTGGTGTTCTCCGCCGTGTCCGACCCCGTGGCCGCTGAGCTGGTGGCCAGCATTGAGGCCCCCGGCGCCAACATCACCGGCACTTCCGACTATCTGGACACCAACGCCGTGATGAACCTGATCTTCGCCGCCGACCCCGACGCCGACAACATCGGCTTCCTCTACGACCTGGGCCAGGACTCCTCCACCACCGCCATCGCCCACGCCAAGGAGTATCTGGACAGCAAGAACATCGCCTATAAGGACTACAACGGCCACACCACCGACGACATCCGCATGGCCGTCCAGTCCCTCATCGCCGACGGCGTGGACGCCGTGTTCACCCCCTCTGACAACAGCATCATGACCGCTGAGCTGGCCATCTACGAGGACCTGATCGACGCCAAGATCCCCCACTACACCGGAGCCGACTCCTTCGCTCTGAACGGCGCGTTCCTGGGCTTCGGCGTGGACTACGCCCACCTGGGCGTTGAGACCGCCAACATGGTGGCCTCTATCCTGGTGGACGGCGCCGACCCCGCCACCACCCCCGTGATGACCTTCGACAACGGCACTGCCACCGTCAACACTGAGACCTGCGCCGCCCTGGGCCTGGACTACGAGACCGTCAAGGCCGCCTTCACCCCCTTCTGCACCGAGGTGAAGGAGATCACCACCGCCGAGTCCTTTGAGGGCGTCCAAGGGTAATAAAAAGGAGGACCTGCTATGCTGACTGTCGCCCAGACCGCCCTGGAGCTGGGGCTGGTCTACTCCCTGACGGTGCTGGCCCTGTTCCTGAGCTACTCCATGCTCAACGTCTGCGACCTGTCCACCGACGGCTGCTTCACCCTGGGAGCGGCCGTGGGGGCTGTGGTGGCCGTGGCGGGACACCCCGGCCTGTCCCTGCTGGCCGCCATGGCCGTGGGGGTGTGCTCCGGTTTCGTCACCGCTCTGCTCCAGACCAAGATGGGCATCAACAGCCTGCTGGCCGGCATCATCGTCAACACCGGGCTGTACTCGGTGAACATGGCGGTGCTGGGCGGGTCCCCCAACATCAACATGAACAAGACGGTCACCGTCTTCTCCGCGGCCAAATCCCTCCTGGCGGAGACCCCGCTGGCCTCGTTCTCAGACATCATCGTGGGCGCCGTGGCCGCCGCCCTGGTGATCGTGTTTCTGACCCTGTTCCTGAACACCCGGCTGGGCCTGGCCATCCGGGCCACCGGCGACAACCCGGACATGGTCCGCTCCTCCTCCATCAACCCCGCCTTCACCACCACCGTGGGCCTCTGCGTGGCCAACGCCTTCACCGGCCTGTCCGGCTGTCTGCTGGGCCAGATGCAGAAGTCCATGGACGTGAACATCGGGCAGGGTGTGGTGACCATTGCCCTGGCCTCCCTGCTGATCGGGGCCACGGTGCTGGGCCGGGGCGGCATCGCCCTGCGGGCCTTCGGCATGGTGGTGGGCGCGTTCATCTTCCGGATGGTCTACGGCGTCGCCCTGCGGCTGGATATGCCCGCCTTCATGCTCAAGCTGGTGTCCTCGGTCATCGTGGTGCTGGCCCTGGCCATCCCGTACCTGAAGGCCCAGTGGCCGGTGCTCCGCCGCCGGCTCGCCGCCGGGAAGGGGGCCCGCTGACATGCTGGATATCTCCCACATCTCCAAGACCTTCAATCCCGGCACGGTGAACGAGAAAAAAGCCCTCACCGACCTGACCCTCCACCTGGACCCCGGCGAGTTCGTCACCATCATCGGCTCCAACGGGGCGGGGAAGTCCACCCTGTTCAACGCCATCTGCGGCTCCTTCCTCACCGACGAGGGCTCCATCAAGCTGGGCGGGGAGGACATCACCTTCACCCCCGAGTACCGCCGGGCCCGGTCTATCGGCCGGCTGTACCAGGACCCCATGCGGGGCAGCGCCCCCGGCATGACCATCGAGGAGAATCTGGGCCTGGCCGCCGGCAGCGGCGGATGGTTCTCCCACATGACGGGGAAGGACCGCGCCCGGTTCCGGGACCAGCTGGCCCTGCTGGACATGGGCCTGGAGGACCGGATGAAGCAGCCGGTGGGCCTTCTCTCCGGCGGCCAGCGGCAGGCCCTCACGCTGCTGATGGCCACCATGAATCCCCCCAAGCTGCTCCTGCTGGACGAGCACACCGCCGCCCTGGACCCCGGCACCGCCGAGAAGGTGCTGAAGGTCACCCGGGAGGTGGTGGCCCGCCACCAGATCACCACCCTGATGGTCACCCACAATATGCACCAGGCCCTGGAGCTGGGCAACCGCACCCTGATGATGGCCGCCGGCCGGATCGTGCTGGACGTGTCCGGCGCCGAGCGGGCGGGGATGACGGTGGACGACCTGCTGGCCCGGTTCAAAGCCGGCGCCGGCAGGGCCCTGGACAACGACCGCATCCTGCTGTCCTGATGAGGGCTTTTCCCCCGGCGGGGACATCTGTGTACGGAAAAATTTTCGCTTTGGCGTATAACCAGGCAAAGGAGGAGGCATACTTGTTCTCGTGAGGTGATAATCATGGATAACCGCAGTAATTACAGCAGCTCCAATTCCAACAGCACCGGCGGCAAGAACAGCAGCTCCGAGAACAAGAAGCAGCAGAACTCCGAGAACAAGAAGAATAACGGCTCTGAGAACAAGAGCAGCCAGAACAAGGGCTGCTGAGGCAAAATAAGCGCCCTCCGCGAGAGCGGAGGGCGCTTATTTTGCGCGAATCAGGCGGCCATCACTGCCCGGCGGGGAGGCTGTCCGGGTCCTCCTGGGCGGAGACTGCCCACAGCTGCATGGCGGCGACCAGGACGAAGATGGACACGGCGGGGGAGACCAGCGCGTGACCCACAAAGAGAGCTATGGCCAGCGCGATGAGACAGGCATACAGATAGGAGCAGTATTTCAGGCTGGACAGGGCCTTGAGAGGGTGGCGGAAGAACCGGCGGAGGACCGCCACGAAAAAGACGGCATAGGGGGCAAAGTACAGGACAAAGCCCAGGATACCGTGCCGGATGAGGATGGCCAGGGGGTCCATCTCGATCATGAAGTCGATGCGGTAGCCGTAGGCCGCGGTGTTGGCGTAGCCGATACCCAGCAGCTTGGCGCCCGGTCCTCCGTCCAGGAACACCTGCACGCTGGAGGCCGCGCTGAACAGACGGCGGCTCAGGATCGAGTCGATCCGCTGGACCAGGGGGCTGCTGGAGATGAGTTCCCGCAGCCAGGTCCCCTCATTGGCGTCGGCGATGGGGCTGCTCCAGATGTTGTCGATCTCATCGGAGGGGACGTCGATCAGCGGGTCCATCACATTGGTGATATAGGCGTTCAACGCGGAAATGGAGTATAGAGCGAAGACGGCGGCCAGCATCAGCGCCAACACGCCCAAGCGGATCAGGTTTTCCCGGGAGGGAGCCTGGAACTGACGGATCACGCTCCAGATCAGCGCGGCGATCATATACAGCACGATGATGCCGAAAGCGGCCTTGGTGCCGATAAAATCGGCGGTGAACACCACCGAGGCCAGCACCCAGAGGATCAGCGCGCCCTTCCACCAGGTCTTTTTTGTGACGGAGGGCAGCTCCTTCAGGCAGTAAAAGAGAAGGGCGGGGGAGGCGATGGCCACGATGCAGCTGATCTCATTGGCGGCGTAGAACCACCCGTTGTAGCCGTAACCGGAGTTGCCGTAGGACAGATAGCTGGTGCCGGTGAGGAAGGCCAGCAGGATGACGCCCGTATAGATGCCGCAGGACCAGGCGATGGCCCGGGTGGAGACATAGGTTCCGTACTCCTTGTATACCGCGATGAGGAATACTGCCACAAAGGGGGCGAAGAAAGTCTTGACCGTCTCCTGGAGGTTTGCAAAGCACAGGGACAGCCCGCCGATCAGCAGCAGCTGGAGCATAAACAGGGCCAGATAGCCCAGCAGGACGCCCAGAGCGGCCAGACACCACTTTTTGCCCGGGAACCGGCTGACAAACACCACATAGAGGAAAGAGAGCGCCATGAACAGGGCGCGCACTACCACGCCCACGGTGACGGGGAATTCCGCTTTGACTCCGAGGGCGGTGAGGATGTCCAATATGGGCTGGAGTACGATGTAAACGCCCAGGATCAAGGGCAGTTTGTCCCTGGAAAATTGGCGAAGACCTTGCAGCGACATGCGGGAACCACCTTTATCGAACGATTTTCAAGTGATCATCTTTACATGAAAGTCATTATAATATGCTTCCTGTTTTGTTGCAATAGGGAAAACCGCTTTTTGCCGAAAAATGGCGGGAGCGGGACAGGACGGGAGGTGCCGTCAGAGGGCCGCCAGCAGCTCGTCCACCCGGTCGGTCCGCTCCCAGGGCAGATCCAGCTCCGGCCGGCCAAAGTGGCCGTAGGCCGCTGTCTGCCGGTAGATGGGCCGGCGCAGGCCCAGCCACTCGATGATGGCGGAGGGCCGGAAGTCGAACACCCGGGAGACCGCCCTCTCCAGCGCCTCATCGGGCACGGTGCCGGTGCCGAAGGTGTCCACACGGACGGACACCGGCCGGGCCACCCCGATGGCATAGGCCAGCTGGATCTGGCACCGGTCGGCCAGGCCGGCGGCCACCACGTTCTTGGCCGCCCAGCGGGCGGCGTAGGCCGCCGAGCGGTCCACCTTGGTGGGATCCTTGCCGGAGAAGGAGCCGCCGCCGTGGGGAGCGGAGCCCCCGTAGGTGTCCACGATGATCTTTCGGCCGGTGAGACCAGAATCCCCCTGGGGTCCGCCCACCACGAAGCGGCCGGTGGGATTGACATAGATCCTGGTGTTCTCGTCCAGCAGCTCCGCCGGGATCACCGGACGGATCACCAGCTGGATCATCCCCTCCCGGATCTGGTCCGGCTCCGCCTCCGGGTCATGCTGGGTGGAAATGACCACCGTATCGATCCGGGCGGGCCTGCCGTCGTCGCCGTACTCCACCGTCACCTGGGTCTTGCCGTCGGGCCGGAGGTAGGGCGCGAGCCCCTCCTTGCGCACCCGGGCCAGCCGCTGGGCCAGCTTGTGGGCCAGGGAGATGGGCAGGGGCATCAGCTCCTCCGTCTCCCGGCAGGCGTAGCCGAACATCATGCCCTGGTCGCCGGCGCCGCCGTCCAGGCCGTCGTCCATGCCGCCCTCGCGGGCCTCCAGGGCCCTGTCCACGCCCTGGGCAATGTCGGGGGACTGCTCGTCGATGTTGGTGATCACGGCGCAGGTGTCGCAGTCGAAGCCGAACTTGGCACGGTCGTAGCCGATGTCCCGGACCACCTCCCGGGCGATGTGGGGGATGTCCACGTAGCAGGAGGTGGTGATCTCCCCCATGATGTGGATGAGGCCCGTGGAGGCCGTGACCTCGCAGGCCACCCGGGCGTCAGGGTCCTGCTCCAGGATGGCGTCCAGAATGGCGTCGGAGATCTGGTCGCAGAGCTTGTCGGGGTGGCCCTCGGTCACCGATTCAGAGGTAAACAGTCGCTTTGCCATGATGCTCTCCTTTCTTTCTGTGGGGAGAAAAAGAAATCCCCGCCTGGACGGCGGGGGAATGGGGTCGTCTCTCTCCTCATCTCGCGTTTCCGCCGGAATTGGCACCTTGCCATAAGGCAGGTTGCCGTGGCTTCATCGGGCCGATCCCTCCGCCACTCTTGATAAGGGTATGGAATTGTAGCGCCAAAGACTGTCCCCATTATAAGCGGCGGGCATGGGCTTGTCAATGGGGAGTTTCGCGAAAACGTCATTCTCTGAGCCGTTTTTCCCCTGAAAAGAGGTACAATGATGAAAACAGCGCGAACGGGGGAATGGGAGTGGCAAATTACGGGTATATCCGCGTGAGTACCAGGGAGCAGAACGAGGACAGACAGATCATCGCCTTGAGCGGGCTGAACATCCCCCCGGGCAATCTCTACATGGACAAGCAGTCCGGCAAGGATTTTGAGCGTCCGAGCTACCGCCAGATGGTGCGCCGGCTGCGGCGGGACGATGTGCTGTATATCAAGAGCATCGACCGGCTGGGCCGCAACTATGCCGAGATACAGGACCAGTGGCGGATCATCACCAAGGAGAAGGGCGCGGATATCGTTGTCCTCGATATGCCGCTGCTGGATACCCGCCGGGGAAAGGACCTGCTGGGCACATTTTTGGCGGACATCGTCCTCCAGGTGCTGTCCTTTGTGGCCGAGAACGAGCGGGTCAATATCCGCCAGCGCCAGGCCGAAGGCATCGCCGCCGCCAAAGCCCGGGGCGTCCGCTTCGGCCGCCCGCCTATGCCCCTGCCCGAAAATTTCAGATCCGTCCACCGGGCGTGGCGGGAGAAGAAGATCCCCCTGTGGAAGGCCGCGACCGCCTGCGGGATGAAGGAGGGGACCTTCTACGCCAAGGCCAGAAGGATGGAGAGCGAGGAGGTGACGGAGACGCGGCGGTAGCGCGTCAGGAGGGGAGACAGTGCCCGGATGGCTCCGGAACGTCTCCCCCTATGTGTCCAGCTCGTAATAGTACAGCGTCCGGGCCGCCCGACTGTAAACCGCCAGGGCGCAGTTACAGGAGCCCCGATCCCCGTCAAAGATGTGGCTGCCGTCGGAGGGGTCGTCCTGGTTCTGGTCATCCCGGACCCAGTACAGGCCCTCTTTGGCGGGCGGGATGGGATAGGCGTTGTCCTGCGCCATCTGCCGCAGACGCTCCAGCTCCGGCGGCAGGGGCAGCGGTTCCCATCCCTCCAACTGCTCCTCCAGGCTGTCATCTTCAAACCGGACCGCCACGAAGGTCTCGCCGTCGTTCCCCATGCCGCCGTGGGTGTCCCGGCTGTCTACCACTGTCCCGGCGGACAGGTCCAGGCCCATCTTTTTGTCGATTCCCCGGAGGGACAGCTCCTCAAAGAAAGGGACCTCTTTCCAGGCCAGGGGCTCGTTTCCCCGGACCAGGGGGCCGTGGTATGCGTAGATGTGGTAGACCCCGTCCCAGGCGTTTCCGTCCTGGACCACCAACCGCCCCTGGTACTCCCCCACCGCCTCCCGGGATGGGGCCACGCTCAGGAACCAGATCCCCCCGGCGATGGTGCCCATGAACATTGCGGCCAGCAGGCAGAACAGGGTCAGCCCCAGCGCCAGGTCGCCCCAGGAGGGCCGCCTCTCTCTGACCCAGCGGGGAGTGTACCGGACGGTGAGGATGCCCGCCGCCCAGCCCAGAAGCCACAGCAGCAGCGCCAGCGTCCACACGGGGACATACCGCCAGGTGAGCCCAAACCGGCCCAGCAGCCACTCCCCGCCGAACAGCAGGGCCGCCACAGCGAACATGACGCACCCCACCGGCAGCAGCCCCGGCCGCCGCTCCGCCGGCAGGCGCTTGAGGGCCAGCGCCCACAGCGCCGTCAACACGATGAGCGGGACGATCAGCAGCAGGAGCAGCGCCAGATACGCGGGGAGCGTCGTAAAATGCGGCATGGTTCAGCCCTCCCCCGGCCAGTCCGGGCCGTACTCCAGCGCGCCGTTCTGGAAATACACGAACCACCGCTCCCCCTTGGCCGGGGCCTCCGGGATGACCACCGAGGCGATGGGGCCTTCCCCGCGGTCCCCCCGGCAGGCGGTGACGGTCATGGGCCAGCCCGTGTCCCTGCCCCGGAAGGAGAGGCTGTTCCCCTTTTCCAGCGGCGAGCCGTTGGCGTTCTGGGCCCCGCCGCCGCCGAGATGGCCCTCCGCCAGCACGGACACCACCTTCTCCCCGCCCGTCTGGACGAAGACTACGTCGCCGCCGTCGTCACAGCCGCAGGCGGACAGGCCGCACACCAGCGCGGCGAGCAGAAACAGGATCGCGGTTTTCCAAAGCGTTTTCATTTTGACATCTCCTTTTTCGGAAAATTGGCAGCAAAAAAACCGCCCCATGACCCGGGACGGCCATGCGAAACTTCCGCTGTGAAGTTTTTTCGCCTTACGGCTCGTCGTCGGGCAGGAACTCCAAAATGTCCCCCGGCTGGCAGTCCAGCGCCTTGCAGATGGCGGCCAGCGTGGAGAAGCGCACCGCCTTGGCCTTGTTGTTCTTCAAAATGGACAGGTTGGCCAGGGTGATGTCCACCCGCTGGGACAGCTCACTCAGGGACATCTTGCGTTTTGCCATCATCACGTCCAGATTCACGATGATCTTCATGCCGCCACCTCAGATGGTCAGGTCGTTTTCGGCCTTCAGCTCCGCCGCCTGCCGGAACAGGGCGGACATGACCAGGAACAGCAGCCCGCCAACCAGGAACACCGGCACGAACAGGGCGTTGTAGGTGAACAGCGGCAGGGCGTTCCGGTAGTAGGCGAACTCAAAGATCAGCCGCGCCAGGGCCGCCCCCGAGATGACGAAGCAGGACACGGCGGCGCGGTTCAGGCTCACGGCGTTGCCCGGATGGAAGGGCTCGCCGTAGATGATGTTCTCCAGCACCCGCTTCCCCTGCCACAGGATGTTGACGGCGCAGGCGCCGCAGGCCCACAGGAACAGGGCCAGCACAGCGTCATAGGGCTCCGCGAATATGGCCAGATAGCTGCGGAAAAACAGCCAGATCTCGTCTTTGACGTTATCCGTGGTCACCCAGCGCAGGGACAACAGCCGCGGCACCGCGGTCATGGCCAGGATCACGCACACGATGAATACGATGACGCAGACGCGAAGGACTTTGGCCAGTTTTTGCACACCTGTTTTTTCCATCACGGCCACCTCCTGGGACAAGGATAGCACCGCTGTTATCGTTTGTCAAGCATTATTTATTGTTTTTCGATAAATTTGAGGGCGAATGTAGGGGGCGGCTGAGAAGCCGCCCCTACATCAATCCTCCCACGGGTCCTGCGCGGTCACGTCGTCCCGGTAGCTGTAGGTCTCCCCGCCGGAATAGCGTTCCTCCGCGGGCGGCGCCTCGTAATAGGCAACAGGTCCGGGAGACACGGCCCCGGGCGCGGGAGCGCCCGCCTCGGGCAGGGGGGCCATGCGGAAGATGGCGGAGACCTCCCGCCGGCAGAGGAAGATCATCAGCAGTCCGATGACAAACAGGGCCAGCACCACCGGCGCCGCCCATTGCCCCTCAGGGAAGAAGCAGTTCAGCATGGTGAATATCTGCCCGATCAGATTGAAGGCGATGTGGGCCAATATGGACGGCAGGATAGACCGGGCGCGCATATCCAGCAGGCCGAACACCAGCCCCAGAGCGAAGGCGTAACAGAACCAGACAAGCTCGCCGTGGCACAGTCCAAACACGGTGGCGGAGAGGATCACCGCCGGCCAGGGGGAGAGGACCTCGGTCAGCCGGGTCATGATGAGCCCACGGAAGACGACCTCCTCCGCAAGGGGAGCCACCACCACCACGCAGAGGAAGGCCATCACTCCCACCTCGTCCAGGATGGAGGCGGCCTGGTTGTAATCCTCCAGCACTCCCTCCGGCAGCAGGGCCATCATCAGGGTCACCAGCACATAGAGGGCCGGGGCCAGCGCCGCTCCGGACCACAGGGCGGGGCCCTTCACCGGCCGCAGCCACATGGCCTCACCCGGCGTCATGCGGCGGATGGCAAAGTAGATCACCGCCACGATGGCCAGGGTCATCAGGCCGGACACCAGCGTCAGCCCCACCGAGGCCGACATCACCCGGTCCAGCAGGATCTGATACAGATCGGGGTCGGAGAGGGCGCCGGGCCCCAGCTCCCCCAGCACATAGTAGAGATATACGTAGGACACCGCCATCTGGCTGCCCAGGAACAGGGCGAGAAAGGCCAGCGTCTTGCCGGCGGCCGCCAGCACCTGGCCGGCGCGGGGTCTATCCTCCGTCATACCGTCAGCCCTCCCAGCACCTTGCCCAGGGAGTCGTGGATCACCAGATCGGCCCGCCCGTCATAGGGGGTGGGGTCCCGGTTGATGAGCACCAGCCTGTGCCCCCGGTAGTAGTTGATGAGTCCCGCCGCCGGGTACACCACCAGGGAGGTCCCGCCCACGATGAGCATATCCGCCCGGCTGATGGCCAGTACGGCCCCCTCCACGGTGTCCTGGTCCAGCCCCTCCTCATAGAGGACCACGTCGGGCTTCACCCGGCCGCCGCACACGGGGCACCTGGGCACACCCTGGCTGTCCCGGATGAACTCGGCGGAGTAGGAGGCCCCGCACCGCTCACAGTAGTTGCGCAGCACCGAGCCGTGGAGCTCGTAGACCAGCCGGCTGCCCGCCTTCTGGTGGAGCCCGTCGATGTTCTGGGTGACCACCGCCTTCAGCTTCCCGGCCCGCTCCAGCTCGGCCAGCTTGAGATGGGCCGCGTTGGGCTTCGCCTCCAGGGGCAGCATCTTGTCCCGGTAGAAGCGGAAGAACTCCTCCGGGTGGCGCTCATAGTAGGTGTGGCTCAGCATGGTCTCCGGCGGCACGGCATATTTCTGATGGTACAGGCCGTCCACGCTGCGGAAATCGGGGATGCCGCTCTCAGTGGACACTCCCGCGCCGCCGAAGAATACGATGTTTTCGCTTTCGCCTACCCACTTCCGGAGCTGTTCCAGTTCAGTCATAGCGCTCTCCTCCGTTGGATTTTTTGTTATTTTAACACTGTCTGGGGAAAAAGTAAATCCCCCTGCTGAGCCGGACAGGAAGGCGGGCCCTGCTGATGCAAGTCGATCGGGCATGAAAATGGTTTTTAAAATCACGACATAGAGTATAGTAACTTTTGATACGCAATTCTTTAAAATTTTCAATATAATTATAAAAAAACGGGACGTAAAGTTGACTTTATGTCTTGCTTTTTATTGACTGTAGGGGTATAATACGCTCAGAGCGAAAGGGGGGTGAGGGCATGATCGCCAACGAGCGGCAATTCCATATCGACTGCGTCCCCGGCGACGTGGGGCGCTACTGCATCCTCCCCGGCGACCCCGGCCGGTGCGAGGCCATCGCGAAATGGTTCGACGACCCGGTCCACGTCCGCACCAACCGGGAGTTCTGCACCTGGACGGGGACCCTCTTAGGGGAGAAGGTCACCGTCACCTCCACCGGCATCGGCGGGCCGTCGGCGGCCATCGCCATGGAGGAACTGTGCAACCTGGGTGCGGACACCTTTATCCGGGTGGGCACCTGCGGCGGCATCCGGCTGGACGTGACCAGCGGCGATGTGGTCATCGCCACCGGCGCGGTCCGCATGGAGGGCACCAGCCGGGAGTACGCCCCCATCGAGTTCCCCGCCGTGGCCGACCTGGCCGTCACCAACGCCCTGGTGGACGCGGCAAAGGCCCTGGGGAAGCGCTGGCACGCCGGGGTGGTCCAGTGCAAGGACTCCTTCTACGGGCAGCACTCCCCGGAGGTCATGCCGGTGTCTTACGAGCTGCAAAGCAAGTGGGAGGCGTGGAAGCGCCTGGGGGTGCTGGCCTCCGAGATGGAGTCCGCCGCCCTGTTCACCGTGGCCGCCCATCGGGGGGCCCGGTGCGGCTCGGTGTTCCACGTGATCTGGAACCAGGAGCGCAACGCCGCCGGCCTGGACCAGATCCGGGATGAGAACACGGAGAGCGCCGTCCGGGTGGGGGTGGAGGCTTTGAAGCTGCTCATCCGGCGGGACCGGGGCTGATTCGACTATAACAGAGAGAGGGACACGCGAACATGGCGAAAACCGCAGTCGTCACCGACAGCAACAGCGGCATCTCCGTGGCCGAGGGCAGGACCCTGGGCGTGGCGGTGGTGCCCATGCCGGTGCATATCAACGAAAAGATCTACTACGAGGGGGACGGCCTGACCCAGGAGTTCTTCTATGACCAGCAGCGGTCCGGGGCGGACATCGTCACCTCCCAGCCCGCGCCGGGAGACGTCACCGCCCTCTGGGACAAAGTGCTGGAGGACCACGAGGGACTGGTCTACATCCCCATGACGGCGGGCCTCAGCAACTCCTACGCCACCGCCTGCATCCTGGCCCAGGACTACGGCGGCAGGGTGGAGGTGGCCGACAACCGGCGCATCTCGGTGACCCAGCGCCACTCGGTGATGGACGCCCTCCGGCTGGCGGAGACGGGCATGGACGCCGCCTCCGTCCGCAAGGCGCTGGAGGACCAGGCCTACGACGCCTGCATCTATATCACCGTGGACAACCTGAAATACCTCCGCAAGGGGGGGCGGGTGTCCGGGGTGGAGGCCATCGCGGGGACCATGCTGAACATCAAGCCGGTGCTGGAGATCCACGGGGAGAAGTTGAACGCCGTGGGCAAGGTCCGGGGCATGAAGGCCGCCCGGGAGGATATGCTCCGCCGGCTCCGGGCCGACGTGGAGGGCCGGCTCAAGCCGTTGAAGGACGCGGGGAATCTGGCCGTCAAGATCGCGTGCAGCCAGGTGTCCAAAGAGCTGCTGGAGGACTGGCGCTCCCAGGTCCAGGCCGCCTTCCCGGACTTTCCTCCGGTGACCGGCGAGCCGCTGACCCTGTCCATCGCCACCCACACGGGACCGGGGGCCCTGGGTTGCGGGGCGGTCCGTGTCGACCCGCTGAAATAGGGGAAAAGCCGCCGTGCTGACGGCGGCTTTTTTGCGCCCCGGGGGTTGCTTTTCCCGGAACCTTTCGGTACAATGAATCACTGACTGATCGAATCACTGACTGATCCTGTCGATCTGACTCCGCGAGGTGTTTCCATGGTTCTGCGCAAATTCATCGGCGACCGGGACTTCTACCGGCGGCTGTTCGCCGTCATGGCCCCGGTGCTGATCCAAAACGTCATCACCAACTTCGTCAGCCTGCTGGACAACGTGATGGTGGGCCAGGTGGGCACCGAGCCCATGTCCGGCGTGGCCATCGTGAACCAGCTGATCTTCATCTTCAACCTGTGTATCTTCGGGGGACTGGCGGGGCCGGGCATCTTCACCGCCCAGTTCTACGGCAAGGGGGACGACAAGGGCATCCGGGACACCCTGCGGATCAAGCTGTTCATCGCGGCGGCCTCGGTGGCTGTGTTCCTGACCGTCTTCCTCACCTGCGGGGAGGGGCTGATCTCCCTGTTCCTCCACCAGGGGGAGGAGGACCTGGACCTGGCCGCCACCCTGGCCTTCGGCCTGGACTACCTCCACGTGATGCTGTGGCAGATGGTCCCCTTCGCCGTGACCCAGATGTACTCCGGCACCCTCCGCAGCACGGGGGAGACGGTGGTGCCCATGGCCGCCGGCGTGACGGCGGTGTTCGTCAACGTGTGCTTCAACTACATCCTGATCTTTGGCAAATTCGGCTTCCCGATCCTAGGGGTGGTGGGGGCGGCCGTCGCCACCGTCATCGCCCGGTGTGTGGAGTGCCTCATCGTGGTGCTGTGGACCCACCTCCACCGGAGGAGGTGCCCCTACATCCTGGGGGCCTGGCGCTCCCTGCGGGCACCGGGGGAACTGGTGCGGCAGGTGATGGTGATGGGCGCCCCCCTGCTGGCCAACGAGGTGCTGTGGTCCGCCGGCATGGCGGTGCTCAACCAGTGCTACTCCATGCGGGGGCTGGAGGTGGTGTCCGCCTTCAACATCTCCACCACC
>CANRIW010000032.1 GCA_947630785.1 uncultured Oscillospiraceae bacterium
ATCGACAACGACCTGTACGGCACCGACCACTGCCCCGGCTTCGCCTCCGCCGCCAAGTATATCGCCACCTCCTGCGCCGAGGTCTACAAGGATGCCCGTGTCTACGACACCGGCATGGTGACCGTCATCGAGATCATGGGCCGTCACGCGGGCTGGCTGGCTGGCGCCGCCGCTCTGGCTGGCGTGGTGGGCTGCGCCCCCGACTTGGTCTATCTACCCGAGGTGGACTTCGACATGGACAAGTTCCTGGCCGACGTGGACGCCATCTACAAGAAGAACGGCAACTGCATCGTGGCCGTGTCCGAGGGCATCCACTACGCCGACGGCTCCTTCGTGTCCGAGGCCAAGACCTCCGCCACCGACGGCTTCGGCCACGCCCAGCTGGGCGGTCTGGCGGCCCTGCTGGCCAACATCGTCAAGGAGCGCACCGGCGCCAAGGTCCGCGGCATCGAGCTGTCCCTGCTCCAGCGCTGCGGCGCCCATCTGGCCTCCCAGACCGACATCGACGAGTCCTTCCTGGCCGGCAAGACCGCCGTGGAGGCCGCCGTGGCCGGCGAGACCGACAAGATGGTGGGCTTCGAGTGCACCCGCGAGAACGGCAAGTACACCTGCAAGACCAAGCTGTTCAACCTCTCCGAGGTGGCCAACTTCGAGAAGAAGGTGCCCCTGGAGTGGATCAACGCCAAGGGCAACGGGGTCAATCAGGGCTATATCGACTACGCCCTGCCCCTGATCCAGGGCGACAACCACCGGGAGACCGAGAACGGCCTGCCCCGGTTCGCCCGCCTGAAGAAGGTTTTGGCGAAATAAGCCCCTCTCCCCTTTTCAAACTGGTAAAAAACCAATCTCCGGCTGTTTTACAAGGCAGTCGGAGATTGGTTTTTTATGTTATTTTTAGGTTGTATCTTTCAAATTGAGTCGCCAAACTGGAATTTATCTAAGCAGCTTACCATGAAAAAACTGTTCCTGAAAGGCTATCTTTTCGAGTATGGCTTCATCTGGATAATTCTTTCCGTCTGCCGATACGATCCATTTATCTTCAATGTCATCAGTCCTGCGGTATACGGCTATAACACATCCCTCAAACATATTTACAGGAATATCAACGCCCAAAAGATAAATATCCTGTTCTTCACCGTCCTCCGCAAAAACATTTTTGACATATCCGTAGTTTATCGGATAAATCATTTCCTTATCGTGAGGGTGGCAACTGCCAATAGGTCTATCAATTATTCCATAGACTTTACAGCCAATTATTTTTGGATAGTCGCTACGCATAATATCCCTTCAAATGTCGATTTTTCTGCTTATTGCCAGCGCAAATAGTATACCCATTTACCAAGGAGGCGGCGCGTAACACGCGCCGCCCCGCTCCTATATTACACTTTCAAGTCCACCGCCTGACCGCTGAGTGCGGCGGCGTGGGCCTCCAGCACCGGCCGGACGCAGTCCCGCAGAAAGTCCTCCACCTGCTCCGGGCAACGGCCGATGTATTTTGCCGGCTCCATGTGGGCAGACAGTTCCTCCATGGTGAGGCCGAAGGCCGGGTCGGCGGCGATAAGCTCCAGCAGATTGTTTGACAGGCCCAAGTCCTTTACATTCCGCCCGGCCTCCTGGGACAGCACCCGGATGCGTTCGTGGAGCTCCTGCCGGTTGCCGCCCCGCTTGACGGCGTCCATCATGATATTCTCGCTGGCCATGAAGGGCAGCTCCTCCATGATGTGCTTTTCGATGACCTTCTCGTGGACCACCAGGCCGGATACCACGTTCAGGTAGATGTTCAGAATGGCGTCCACCGCCAGAAAAGCCTCGGGCACCGAGATGCGCTTGTTGGCGGAGTCGTCCAGGGTCCGCTCGAACCACTGGGTGGCGGCGGTGAAGGCCGGGTTGGCAGCGTCGGCCATCACGTACCGGGCCAAGGAGCAGATGCGCTCGCACCGCATGGGGTTGCGCTTGTAGGGCATGGCGGAGGAGCCGATCTGGTTCTTCTCAAAGGGCTCCTCCACCTCCTTCAGGTGGCACAGGAGGCGCAGATCGGTGGCGAATTTGCTGGCGGACTGGGCGATGCCGGACAGGGCGGATACCACGGCAGCGTCCACCTTCCGGGAGTAGGTCTGGCCGGACACGGGGACGGTGGCGTCGAATCCCATCTCTTTGGCGATGCGGCGGTCCAGATCCCGGCACTTCTCGTGATCCCCCTCGAACAGCTCCAGGAAGGAGGCCTGGGTACCGGTGGTGCCCTTGCAGCCCAGCAGCTTTAAGCCCTTGATGCGGTACTCCACCTCGTCCAGGTCCATGAGCAGTTCGTTCATCCACAGGGTGGCCCGCTTGCCCACGGTGACCAGCTGGGCGGCCTGGAAGTGGGTGAAACCGAGAGTCGGCAAGGCTTTATACTTGTCGGCAAAGGCGGCCAGGGCGTTCAGCACCCGGACCAGCTTGTCCCGGACCAGCTCCAGCCCCTCCCGCATGAGGATGATGTCGGTGTTGTCCCCCACGTAGCAACTGGTGGCCCCCAGGTGGATGATAGGCATGGCCTTGGGACAGGACGCGCCGTAGGTATGGATGTGCGCCATCACGTCATGCCGGAGCTGGCGCTCCTTCTGGGCGGCAAGGTCGTAGTCGATGTCGGTGATGTGGGCCTCCATCTCGTCGATCTGCTCCTGGGTGACGGGCAGGCCCAGCTCCATCTCCGCCCGGGCCAGGGCGACCCACAGCTTGCGCCAGGTGGAGAACTTCTTGTCGGGGGAAAAGATGTACTGCATCTCGTCGCTGGCGTAGCGGGAGGACAGCGGGCTCTCATAGACTGCTTTGCTCAAAGGGGATCCCTCCTTATCAGTTGTCAGCAGTATAACACAATTCGCCCCACCGCACAAGAGGTTTCCTCCTTCCGAAAAAAGAACGGGCCGTGTGTGGACACGGCCCGTTCTCTCGTCGTTTGCTTCAGTTGTCAATCAAGCCTCGCCGCGCATCTTGGCGAAGCACTCGCTGCAGTACACAGGACGGTCAGACTTCGGCTCGAAGGGAACCTTGGCCTCGCCGCCGCAGGCAGCGCAGACAGCGGTGAAATACTCCCGGGGACCGCGGGCAGCGGCCTTGCGGGCATCACGGCAGGCCTTGCAGCGCTGAGGCTCGTTTTGGAAGCCGCGCTCGGCATAGAATTCCTGCTCGCCAGCGGAGAACACGAACTCCTTGCCACATTCTTTGCAAACTAAGGTCTTGTCTTCGTACATGGAATAACCCTCTCTTTTGATGCCCAGAACCGGAAAGCACCTGCTGGGACTGATTTATTTGCGTCAGCTTTCGCTGAAATCGCCAAAGGTGCCGGCGACTTTGCGACGGATACGCTGTACCGCGTTATCCACCGACTTGACTGTCCGTCCTACCTGTTCGCCGATCTCACGATAGGACAGTCCCCGCAGGAACAACGACAAAATAGTACGCTCCAGGGGAGAAAGCGCGGCGTTGAGCCTTTGAAAGCGCTCGATCTCCTCTTCCCTGCTGATATATAGGTCCTCCGGGCTGACCGCGCTGCCCAGCATGGGCGGCTCAAAAGGTACGCTGTTGTTCAGCGGTGAGTGCTTGTCCCGATTTGCGGTAGCCACGGCGGAACGAATACGATTGCGGATGCAGACCTCCGCAAAGGAGCGAAAGGCTGCGTCCCGCCCGGGATCGAACTCCCGGATGGCTTTCAGCAGGCCAAACATGGCCTCCTGGATCAGGTCCTCGCTGTCCCCTCCGGCCAGAAAATAGGGCCGGGCGCAGACGCGCACCGTGCGGAGATACCGCTTGACCAGTTCCTCCTCCGCAGCACGGTCACCCTCCGCCGCAGAACGGCAGAGCAGTTCGTCGCTGAGGTCATTTTTTTGCCTATCGATCGTATCCATACATATACCAACTGACGTTTTATCACAAAAGCAAGGAAATGTCAATGATTTTATACAACTTTTTAAAAAAACTGAAAAAGAAATATTTTCATTTTTTGTATTTCCTCAAAAAACAGAGCCCTCAAAAGGTAAGCTGTTCCATAGGGCTCTCCGGTCCAGCCGGAGGACGCAGCCCCAAATGCTGATATGCCTTCGGCGTCACGCAGCGCCCTCTTGGGGTGCGGGTCAAAAAGCCCAGCTGCATCAGATAGGGCTCATACACGTCCTCCAGGGTCACTGACTCCTCGTTGATGGTGGCGGCCAGGGTGTCCAGGCCCACGGGGCCGCCCCCGTAATTAGCGATGATGCTGCCCAGCATCCGCCGGTCGATGTTGTCCAGGCCCAGCTCGTCGATCTCCAGGGCCTTCAGGGCCCGGTCGGCCACCTCCCGGGTGATGACGCCGCCGGCGGTGACCTGGGCGAAATCCCGGACGCGGCGGAGCAGCCGGTTGGCAATCCGGGGCGTGCCCCGGCTGCGGCGGGCGATCTCCACCGCCCCGGCCTCCTCGATGGGCACGTCCAGGATGTCCGCCGACCGCCGGACGATGAGGGCCAGCTCCTCCGGAGTGTACAGCTCCAGCCGCAACGTGACGCCGAACCGGTCCCGCAGAGGCGCGGAGAGCTGCCCCGCCCGGGTCGTCGCCCCCACCAGGGTGAACTTGGGCAGGTCCAGGTGGATGGAGTTGGCGGAGGGCCCCTTGCCGATGATGATGTCGATGGCGTAGTCCTCCATGGCGGGGTACAGAATCTCCTCCGCCTGGCGGTTCAGCCGGTGGATCTCGTCCACAAAGAGGATGTCATTCTCCTGCAGGTTGGTCACCAGGGCCACCAGGTCGCCGGGCTTCTCGATGGCGGGACCGGAGGTGATGCGGATGTTGACCCCCATCTCATTGGCGATGATGTTGGAGAGGGTGGTCTTGCCCAAGCCCGGGGGGCCGTGGAGCAGGACGTGGTCCAGGGGCTCGTTCCGCATCTTGGCGGCGGCGATGAACACGCTCAGATTGTCCTTGGCCTTGGTCTGGCCGATGTATTCGCTGAGCCGTTTGGGGCGCAGGGAGTACTCCCCCTCGTCCTCCCGGGTCAGGGAGGTGGTCACCAGGGGCTGTTCGGTGACAAAATCGCCGTTGTCGGAAAAGTCGATGCTCAAACGATCACTTCCTCATCATTACTCCAGGCAAATCGGAAGCTCGCCGATCGCCAGGCCCATCTGCGCGCAGACAACATCCAGATCATCCCGATAGGCGGGGTTCCGAAGGTCCTTGAACGCCAGCCGGAGCAGACCGCTCCGCGCCGCCTCGATCTCCCGGTCCCGCCGGGCCTGGTCCGCCCAGTAGGGGCCATTGTTCCCTGCGGCGATGCAGGCATCCCACATGCTCCGCTTGACAAAGAAACCGAGGGAGATCCCGTTCATCATAAAGTCCCGCATACCGCAGCGGGGCCTCTCCCCCTCCAACCGCCGGTACACCCTGCCGCATTGGAAGAGGGTCACAACCTTGTCCCGCTCTCTGCAGTCGATGCTCCCGCCGCAATAGATGGGGCAGTCCAGCTCTCCCGTAGCCAGGGGCAGGTTCCCGACGATCTCGTACTCGCCGTAGAAAAATCGGTTGTCCATGTTAAGCTGGCCGGGCAGGGCGGGCAGCTCCCGCAGCCGCCGGATGGGGACATCGGGGCTGTCGCTGATGATGTGGTAGACCTTGGCCGCCAGGGCACCGCCCAAGAGGACATCCCAAAATGGTATCCCGTTCTTCCGCATCCTCTGATAGTCCAGCAGGATGCGGCCATAACCGTACTGCCGCCGCCCCACCTTGAAGCGGAAGAAGTCGCCTTCCCGGAACTTCACATGCCGGCGCCTGCTCCCGTTGAAGGCGGCCAGCTCCGCCAGATCCTCCGGCGTAGTCTCCGCCGCCCAGCGGTCCAGCCAGTCAGACAGCTCCGCCTGGTCGCGGACAGCGCCGCCCTCCAGCCCGTTGGAGTAATAGGTCCTCCGGAGGTCGTAGCTGCCGATCCGGATGCCGCCGGTGCTGCCGTACCAGGAGAAATAGGTCCCCCGGGGCTTCCGGGCCTGTAATGCGGACACCGACAGCTTCTTGGGCTTGCCCTTGGCGGTCCTGGGCAGGAGGACCGTGCGGCCCTCCGCCGTGGCCTCCTCGTAGACGTCCTCCTGGTAACGGGCCGGGCCCGTGTGGACGCACCGGCGGAGGGTATCCCCGTCGAAACAGAGCCAGATCTCAGAGCGGTCGGAGTTGATATGCAGAGGCACCAAGTCCCAGTCCTCCCCCACCGGGGACAGGCCCAGGCAGGCACGCTGGTGGTTGGTCAGGAAAAACATGGTCTTCCCCTTTCGTGTCCTCGCTTCCGCGGAAACGCTCACTTCATGGTATTCTTCAACGCCTGCTTGATGATCTCCTCCAGGGTGAGGCCCTCCAGGTCCACGCCTTTGAGGGCGGCGCTGATCTCCGCCGGGCCGTAGCCCAGCACCGCCAGGGCGGCGGAGGCCTCGCTGGCCTTGTTCTCCGGGATGACGGTGACGCCGGGGGTGAAGGTCTCTCCCCCGCCGCTGACGGTGAGCTGCCCCTTGGCCAGCTTGTCCTTCAGCTCCAGGATGATCCGCTGGGCGATCTTCTTGCCCACACCGGGGGCGGCGGTCAAGGCCTTGGCGTTCTCCGACACGATGGCCATGGCCAGGTTCTCCGGTGTGTTGGAGGACAGGATGGCCAGCGCCATCCGGGGCCCCACCCCAGACACGCCGATCAGCATCTCGAAGGAGGACAGCTCCCGCTCCGAGGCGAAGCCGTACAGCTCGAAGGCGTCCTCCCGGACGTGGAGATAGGTGTAAAGCTTAGCGACTTTCCCCACGCTGAGGGAGCCCAATGTGTAGCTGGTGGTGCGGCAGGCGTAGCCCACCCCTCCGCAGTCGATGACCGCCAGATAGGGTCCGATGTGGGCCACCTTGCCCTCCACATAGTAAAACATGGTCAAAACGCCTCCCGGCCTGTTATTTGTTCATCTGCCCCAGCAGGGACGTGGAGGAGCGGGCGTGGCACAGGGCAATGGCCACCGCGTCGGCGGCGTCGTCCGGCTTGGGGACGGCGCTCAGGCCCAGCAGACGCTTGGTCATGTCCATCACCTGGTGCTTCTCCGCCTTGCCGTAGCCCACCACCGCCTGCTTCACCTGGGACGGGTTGTACTCGTAGATGGGCAGGCCCATCTTCTCCGCTGTCATAAGGATGACACCCCTCGCCTGGGCCACGCCGATGCCGGTGGTCACGTTGTTGTTGAAGAACAGCTCCTCGATGGCCATCACGTCGGGGTCGAACCGCTTAATGAGCTCCTCCAGGTCGGCGGCGATGCGCCACAGCCGGGCAGACAGCCGCACCCCCGCCGGGGTGTTGATGGCCCCGCAGGCGGCCAGACGATACCGGTTCCCCTCCGCCTCCACCAGCCCGAAGCCCACAATGGCGTAGCCGGGGTCAATCCCAAGGATGAGCACGTCAACACCTCCACGCGGAATTTGTGATATTATAACACATCTGTTTCAGTCTGACAAGTAAAACCGTTTTGCCTCGTTTTTCCCGCGAGCTGTTGTATAATGATCCGCCCTTCGATCCAGCGGAAAGTAAAAACCGATGCTATTCCTTGTACTCCCACAAACCCAATTTATCATTTACGAAAACCGGGTCTATTTTTTCTACATTATTGATCTTAAAACCATACCCTTGCCAGCTTTTATTTTCTGTCGTACCTTCATAAATTGCAAAGTTCTTTTTTCTAAGAAATTCCTTTAACGCTTCGTTCACCTCAACGCAGTCTGTTATAGAGGCTTTCGCAACAAAACATCCCACAGGATAATCGAGATCAAGATACGCAAATCTTTTCATAGCCTCTTTATCAATGCCTTTTCCCGCATGGATCAGTATATCACCACGATACTTTGTTTTCCATGTGCGAAATTCGTATTCTTTTAACCCTTCGGCGATCAAGGTCGCATAGGGCTGTTTGATCGTGATAGCTTTCATCGCTGCCTCCACTATAAATCCCACTTTATAAAAGTCTGCTTCTTCGCACTCTCTCTATCAAAGCAACATCCGCTAAATCTTTTTCTCTGCCGAGTTTCTCCTTCATTTGAATAAGCCCGTTCACACACACGACAGGAACGCCGCTAATGATCTCCGCTGTACCCTCGATCCAGTTTTCAAAGAGTTCGATATCTTCGGAGTACAAGATTTTTCTGGTCCCATCTTCACAGCGTGAAACTGCATACCCCTCTTGCTCCAATCTATCTGCCAAAGGTGTACTGCATCCCAAATCAATATCACGTGTTTGAACGCGAAACCCATGTAAAACCATGGCGCCGCCAGCGACTACCCAATATTCCTTCTCAGAAAAAGGAGGTTTCTGTAATCGCTGAAGCAATGAATCCTTGTCGAACATATTGATTAAGCGCCCCCTATTGTGTTAACCATGATTCATCTGACAAAATTCTCGTAAGCAACATTATACCATCACTCCACGCAAATTGAAAGCAAAAGCGGACGGCCTGTACCGTCCGCTTTCCGTATGTAAGTCACGCTCTGGGGTGGGCCCGGGAGTACACGTCCCGCAGGTGCTGGTTGACCACCTGGGTGTAGATCTGAGTGGCGGAGATGTCCGCGTGGCCCAGCATCTCCTGGATGGACTTCAGGTCGGCGCCGTTCTCCAGCAGATGGGCGGCGAAGGAGTGCCGCAGCGTGTGGGGGGTGATGTCCTTCTGGATGCCCGCCTTGTCCTGGTAGTACTTCACGATCTTCCAGAAGCCCTGCCGGCTCATGCGCTCCCCGTTCATGTTGACGAAGAGAGCGGTCTCCTCCTGGTCCTCCAGCAGTTGGGGACGCACCTCGCTCACATAGGCGGTCAGCGCCCTGACGGCGGTCTTGTAGAGGGGCACCACCCGTTCCTTGTTCCTCCCCCGGCAGCGGAGGAAGTTGGCGGAGAGGTTGATGTCCTGCATGTCCAGGGAGATCAGCTCGGACACCCGGATGCCGGTGGCGTACAGCAGTTCCAGCATTGCCTTGTCCCGGCAGCCTTTGGGGTCGGACACGTCGGGCTGCTCCAGGAACAGGTCCACCTCCCGGTTGGTGAGGATGGCAGGCAGACGGCGCTCCACCCGGTTGGGCTTAAAGCCCTTGGCCGGGTTGACGGGCACGCTGTGGATGGTCATCATGTAACCGTAGAAGGATTTCAGCGAGGCGAGAGAGCGTACCACCGTGGCGCTGGACTTGCCGTGGCGCTCCAGGTAACGGGCATAGTCCTTCACGTCATCCTGGGTGGCCTGAGACAGCGGGATGCTCCGATCCTCCATCCATTCGGAGAACTGCCGAACGTCCCGCACATAAGAGCTGAGCGTGTTGGCGGCGGCCTTTTTCTCATTGGCCAGCCAGGACTCATATCCGGCCAGATAGTCCAAAAACGATCAGCTCCTTTCGATCATTTTAAACTAACTCAGGAAAACAGACGGGCGCACACCGCCGTCAATAAAGCTGGCATGACCGTCCATTGGAGGGCGGCAGCAAGGATCAATAGTCCCCCGCAGGGGGCCAGCATCGCAAGCCGCCTGCCCAGCGGAACAGCGGGCTGAGGATCGTGGGAGAGACGGCCCAGCGCGCTTTGAAAACCGCTACAGGCCGCCGTGAATATCACGGGGACGGTGATAAAAGCGGTCACCCCAAAGGCAGACAACGCGGCGGCCATGCCGCGCAGTCCGAACAGACGGGCAAAGGTGGTCACTGCGTAAGACAGCATGAAGGCCCGGACAGACAGTACAAAAGGGATGCCCAGCGAGCCCAGCGCGGTAAAACCCAGAAGAAAAATCAGCAGGAACCAACGGAAACATTCCCAGATCACCGAAAAAAGCGACGGCTCAAAAACGTCGCCCTCACCGGTCCGGCAGAGGTAACTGAGCAGATATTCACGGAGCTGATCGCTCTCATCGCACAGGCAGGAAAAAATAAATCCCGCCAGCGTCCCGATCAGAAAAAAAGCGGCCAAAAACACAAGAGAAGTGAGCCCGTCCCACTGTGGAACGGCGCTGTCGCGCAGTCTTGTCCGCCATGCCGCCATGGTCATCACCCCGGCCTATGATATGCGGGCACGGATCGATACATTCCAGCGAAGCGGCAAAGCACGTTGAACTCAATATAGACCTCTTTGGCCGGAAACGCAAGTGTTTTGCGCGAAATTTTTTAAGTTTTTTCATTATGTCCAGTTGTTATGTAAATTTTATTATGTTAATCTTTTGAACGGAATCGAATAAACCACAATATGATGTGGTCAAAAGGCCGGCGGCTTCAAAATCTTGAAACCGCCGGCCAAAGTGTCGAATTTCACCGATTTATCGGAGTGCTATCATTACTTAGGGCCCATTCCCGCCCGGATCGCCTTCATGGCGATAGCGCATTCCAGCCGCTTTTTCTGCATCTCACAGCCGAAGCGGTTCGGTTTTTTTATGTCGCCGTTGACAAGGAGATTGGAGGCTGAGCACCCTCCGCTGCAGTAGAATCTGCCCCAACAATCCTTACAGTCGGGCCGGGTGTAGACGTTCAGCCCCGCGAACTTTCGGGCCAGCTCCATGTCGAAAGTCCCGTCGTACAGGCTGCCCAGCTTATAGTCCTCGTTGCCCACGAACTGGTGACAGGGATAGATATCCCCGTCCGGGGTGATGGCCACATACTCGCAGCCGGCCCCGCAGCCCCGCAGCCGCTTGATGACGCAGGGGCCCTGGGACAGGTCCACGTTGTAGTGGAAGAAGTTCACGTCGGGCCGCTCCAGCAGCTCCGCCGCCAGCTTCTCGTACTCCGCCAGGATGCCGGGCAGGTCCTCCTCCTTGAAGGACCACTCGTCCTCCGGCGCGCCCACCACCGGCTCCATCGAGATGCTGTGGAAGCCCAGGTCGGCCATGTGGGTCACGTCGGCGGCGAAGTCGGGGTTGTGCCGGGTGAAGGTGCCCCGGATATAGTAGTCCTTCCCCTCCCCTTCCCGCTGCAGGGCCAGCTTTTTGAACTTGGGAAGGATCACGTCATAGCTGCCCTTCCCGTTGACGGTGGGGCGCATGGCGTCGTTGATCTCCTTCCGGCCGTCCAGGGAAAGCACCGCGTTGGACATGACCTCGTTGATGTAGGCGATGTTCTCGTCGTCCAGCAGCACGCCGTTGGTGGTGATGGTAAAGCGGAAATGTTTGTTGTGGGCCTCCTCCAGGGAGCGGGCGTAGTCCACCGTGGCCTTGACCGTGTCCATGGCCATCAGCGGCTCGCCGCCGAAGAAGTCCACCTCGATGTTCCGGCGGGTGCCGGACCGCTCGATCACAAAGTCGATGGCCTTTTTCGCCGTCTCCGCGTCCATGGTCATCCGTTTGCCGGTGCCGAAGTCGCCGGTGGAGGCGAAGCAGTATTTACACCGCAGATTGCAGTCGTGGGACACGTGGAGGCACAGGGCCTTGATGGGGGCGTCCCGCTGCATCAGCACCGCCGCCTGGGGGTCCAGGTAGTTGTCGTCGGTGAACAGCAGGCCGCTGTCCTGGAGCTCCTTCAGCTCCGCCCAGGCGCCGTCCACGGCGGCCCGGTCGTGGGGCAGCGCAGCGTACAGCGCCTCCGGGCACCTGTCGTCCATGGGGCCGTCCAGCCTGGAGAGCACGTCGTAGGCCGCCTGATCCAGCACGTGGACCGCGCCGCTGTTTACGTCCACCGCGATAGGGACGTTGAGGCATTTGAATGTATGTACCATGTGGGCATCCTCCCTGTGTAAGCATGGAAAAAGGGTGGGCAGTGCGCCCACCCTCTCTGAGCCGGACAATTTTACTTCTGGCGTTCCTTGTTCTCGCACTTCTGGTTGCCCACAGTGCAGGAGGTCTTGCAGGCGGACTGGCAGGAAGTCTGGCACTCGCCGCAGCCGCCGTGGGCCGCGCTCTGCTTCAGAGTGGCGCCGTTCAGGGTCTGGATATGGGTCATGGGGATCTCCTCCGTTTCGGTTGATTTATGTTATTATAGCACAACGATTTCCAAAGTTCAATACCGCGTCCCCCTTTTTTTGCGGTTTTTCTGAGCTGTCAAACCCTGTCTACTCCGCGGGGCCGCTGTCACCTCCCGTCGATGCCGCATATGCTGGACTGACAGGAACCCTGTCAATCCAATCAAGGAGGGGATCTCCCTTGAATCCCGACAACGGAACCACGCCCCGCCCCTGCCCCGACGGGAACGGCATGATGCCGTCCTGCGCGCCGCTGGCGGTGCCATATGTGCCCTTCCAGCAGGAGGGGAGCCAGAAATACGACCAGACCGAGGCCCTTGCCAACGGCACCCTGTTCCCCGGCCTGAACCTGCCCTTTCACGTAAAGGTCAAATGCGGCGACCTGCCCAGGACCGCCTCCGCCGAGCTCCAGGCGCTGCAATTCGTGCTGGTGGAGCTGGGCGAGTACCTGGACACCCACCAGGGAGACCAGGAGGCATTCGAGTTGTTCCAGAAGTACGCCGCCCTGGCCGAGGAGGGCAAGCGCCGCTATGAGGCCATGTACGGCCCCCTGACCCAGCGGGCCGCCGCCAAGGACGCGACCTATCAGTGGCTCAACGACCCGTGGCCCTGGGAGTACGACCAGAAAGGAGCGGGCAAGTAATGTTTGTCTATGAGAAGAAATTGCAGTACCCGGTGAAGATTAAGAACACCAACCCCAAGCTGGCCAGCATCATCATCAGCCAGTACGGCGGGCCCGACGGCGAGCTGGGGGCCTCCCTGCGGTACCTGTCCCAGCGGTTCGAGATGCCCTATCCCGAACTGAAGGGCCTGCTCACCGACATCGGCACCGAGGAACTGGGCCACCTGGAGATGATCGGCGCCATCGTCCACCAGCTCACCCGGAACCTGAACGAGGACCAGATCCGGACCGCCGGATTCGACGCCTACTTCGTGGACCACACCGCCGGCGTCTACCCCACCGCCGCCTCCGGCTGGCCCTACTCCGCCGCTTCCATGCAGGTGAAGGGGGACGTCATCGCTGACCTGGCCGAGGACATGGGGGCCGAGCAGAAGGCCCGGGTCACCTATGACAACATCCTCCGCCTGTCCGACGACCCGGACGTGAACGACGTGATCCGCTTCCTTCGGGAGCGGGAGGTGGTCCACTTCCAGCGTTTCGGTGAGGCCATGCGCCTTGCCAAAGACAAGATGGACCAGAAAAACGTCTACTATATCAATCCGGCCTTCGACAGGAAGTAAACGGACGAGAAAAGGCCCCCGGCAACAGCCGGGGGCTTTACGTATCGCTCAGTAGTTCTCCGCGTGGATCTCGAAATAGCTCTGGGGGTGATTGCAGGTGGGACATACCTCGGGGGCCTTCTCCCCCACCACGATGTGGCCGCAGTTGCGGCACTCCCACACCTTGACCTCGCTCTTGGCGAAGACCTGCTGGGCCTCCACATTGTGGAGCAGGGCGCGATAGCGCTCCTCATGATGCTTCTCGATGGCGGCCACCAGGCGGAATTTAGCGGCCAGCTCATGGAAACCCTCCTCGTCGGCGGTCCTGGCAAAGCCCTCGTACATATCGGTCCACTCGTAGTTCTCGCCGTCGGCAGCAGCGGCCAGATTCTCGGCGGTGTCGCCGATGCCCTCCAGCTCCTTGAACCACAGCTTGGCGTGTTCCTTCTCGTTGTCTGCGGTCTTGAGGAACAGGGCCGCGATCTGCTCGAAGCCCTCCTTTTTCGCCTTGGAGGCGAAATAGGTGTACTTGTTGCGGGCCTGAGACTCGCCGGCGAAGGCGGCCTCCAGGTTCTTCTCGGTCTGGGTCCCGGCATACTTGTTTGCCATGAGATGATCCTCCTTATTGAAATTTATGATTCGAACTGCTCCACCTTTTTCCGGCAGGCGGGGCAAAGTCCTTCAAAGATAGTCTGATGACAGCGGATCTTAAAACCCGTCTCCTCCGCCACCCGCCGGTCATCCTCCCTCTGGTAGGGCAGCGGCGCGTCAGCCACAGCGCCGCAGGAAAGGCAGTAGAGATGATAGTGGGGCTCGGCGCGGAGGTCGTATCGGTCCGCCGAGGGGGCCTCAACATGGGCGATCTCACCGCTCTCCGCCAGGATATTCAGATTGCGGTAGACGGTGCCCCGGCTGATCCGGGCGTCCATCCGCCGCACGTCCAGGTATATCTCATCGGCGCTGGGGTGGTCCATCCGGGCCCGCACCGCCTCTAAAACCAGTTGGCGCTGCCTGGTATTCCTGATCCGGCTCATTCCGCTCCCCCCTTATTATTGGGATTTAATCCTATTATGACGGTTTTTCTTCCCACTGTCAAGCACTTTATGCCTGTCGAGGACACCTATGCCAGTTCAAATAAAACTTTGAGAAATTATTGACAAACTATTAACAAAGGACTATACTTTAAACTGCGAACGGCCACCGCTGTGGGCGCTCAAATTTGTAAGAAAGAGGGAACTATCAGATGAAGAAATTTTCCAACGCATGCGTTCGGATCATGAATCGTTGGCTGCCGGATCCCTTCCTGTTCGCCATCATCCTGACCATCGTGGTGTTTGTAGCCGGGTGCCTTGCCACCTGGCAGAACCCGTGGGATATGGTGTGGGCCTGGGCCGGCAAGGGCGTCACCTCCGAACCCGGCGGTATGTGGAACCTGCTGGCCTTCTCCATGCAGATGGCCCTGGTGCTGGTGCTGGGCTCCGCCTTCGCCTCCGCTCCCATCATCAAGCGGATCCTGGGCGCCATCGCCAACCTGGCTAAGAACAAGCTGACCGGCATCGTGGTCGTCACCATGGTGTCCACCGTCTGTTGCTGGCTGAACTGGGGCTTCGGCCTGATCGTGGGCGCCCTGCTGGCCAAGGAAGTGGCCCGCCGCGTCAAGGATGTGGACTATCCCCTGCTGATCGCCTCCGCCTACTCCGGTTTCGTGGTGTGGCACGCCGGCCTGTCCGGCTCCATCCCCCTGACCATCACCAACGGCTATAAGATCGGCGATGTGGTCTATCAGGCCGACCTGACCGCCTCCGTCTTCCACCCCATGAACATCATCATGTGCCTGGTGATCCTGGTGGGCATGCCTTTCATCAACTACGCCATGCACCCCGACAAGGACCACACCATCACGGTGGACCCCGCCGTGCTGCAGGACGAGAAGGAGCGCACTTACGAGATCAAGACCCCCGCCGATAAGATCGAGCACAGCAAGATCCTGCTGGCCCTGACCATCATCATGGGCGTCGTCTACATCGTCCGCTTTTTCATCGAGCCCGGTTTCGGCGCCGCCAAGCTGGACCTGAACGTGGTCAACGCCATCTTCCTGTTCCTGGGCCTGCTGGCCCACGGCGACCTCCGCCGCTACGTTGACGCCATCGGCGACGCCGCCGGCGGCGCGGCCGGCGTGCTGCTGCAGTTCCCCTTCTATGCCGGTATCATGGGCATCATGACCGCCGCCAACGCCAACAACGACTCTCTGGCCTCCATCATTTCCGACTTCTTCGTGGGGATCTCCAACAACGTCACCTTCCCCGTGTGGACCTTCCTCTCCGCCGGTATCATCAACTTCTTCGTGCCCTCCGGCGGCGGCCAGTGGGCGGTCCAGGGCCCCATCGTCATGCCCGCGGCCGCGAGGCTGAGCGTGGAGGCCGGACGTGCCGGTATGGCCATCGCCTGGGGCGACCAGTGGACCAACATGATCCAGCCGTTCTGGGCTCTGCCCGCGCTGGGCGTGGCCGGCCTGTCTGCCAAGGACATCATGGGCTACCTGGTCACCATCCTGATCTTTACCGGAGTCGTAGCAGTCTTGGGCTTCCTGGCCTGGGGCCTGTTCTTCTGAGCCATCCGCCAGCTTCAGCTACATCAAAGCAAAAAATGACCCGTTCCTCCGGGAACGGGTCATTTTTTGGATGTGTCACGTTTACAGTACGGACTTGATCCGCTCCACGGCCTCTTTGGTGGCGTCCGCGTCGCCGAAGGCTGTGACCCGGATGTAGCCCTCACCGCTGGGGCCGAAGCCCGCGCCGGGGGTGGTGACCACGCAGGCTTTTTTCAGCAGGGTGTCGAAGAAGTCCCAGGAACCGGTGCCCACGGGAGTGCGGAACCAGATGTAGGGGGCGTTGGTACCGCCGTAGACGGTGAGGCCGGCAGCGGTCAGGCCCTCCTTGATGACCCTGGCGTTGTTCAGGTAGTAGTCGATGGACTGCTTGATCTGGGCCTGCCCCTCGGGGGTAAAGGTGGCCTCGGCGGCCCGCTGGATCACATAGGGCACGCCGTTGAACTTGGTGCCCTGCCGCCGGTTCCACAGGGCATTGAGGGAGGCCCCTTCCCGTTTCAGCTCCTTGGGGATGACGGTGTATGCGCAGCGGTTGCCGGTGAAGCCCGCTGTCTTGGAAAAGGAGCGGAACTCGATGGCGCAGGTCTTAGCGCCCTCCACCTCGAAGATGGAGTGGGGGATGCCCTCCTCCCGGATAAACGCCTCATAAGCGGAGTCGTAGAGAATGACGCTGTCGTGGGCGTTGGCGTAGTCAACCCAGACCTTCAACTGCTCCTTGGTGGCCGCCGCGCCGGTGGGGTTGTTGGGGGAGCAGATGTAGATCAGGTCGGGCACCCGACCCTGGGGCAGGTCGGGGAAAAAGCCGTTCTCGGCGGTGCAGGGCAGGTAGACCAGGTTGGTCCACTTCTCCCCGTCGTGGTCGCCGGCCCGGCCCGCCATGGCGTTGGTGTCCACGTACACCGGGTACACCGGGTCGCAGACGGCCACCACGTTGTCCGCGGAGAAGATGTCCCCGATGTTGCCGCAGTCGCTCTTGGCGCCGTCGGACACGAAGATCTCGTCGTCGGCGATGTCCACACCCTTGGCCTTGTAGTCGTCCCGGATGGCGAAGCGGAGGAAATCGTAGGCGCAGCAGGTCTCCTCGCAGTAGCCCCGGAAGGTCTCTTTATGGCCCATCTCTTTGGTGGCCTTGTGCATGGCCTCGATGACCGCCGGGGCCAGGGGCAGGGTCACGTCGCCGATGCCCAAACGGATCAGGGGCATGGGGGTGCCCTCCGCCGAGAAGGCCCGCACCCGCCGGCCGATCTCCGGGAACAGATAGCCGCCGGGCAGCTTCAGAAAGTTCTGGTTGATGTGCGCCATTTGCGCTCCCTCCTGTTGCAAAAGTTGAGTGAAATCATTTTACAACAGAGTGCTTTTGCCGTCAACCGGCAGGATGATATGATTTTTCCTGCAAACCGGGGCATTTACTGGCCTATCCGTCAACTTCCCCCCGGAACACCTCCACTGCCGGCCCGGTGAGCAGGGCCCGGCCGTCGTCGGTGAGGGTCACCCGCAGTTCCCCACCGGGGAGGCGGACGGTCACGTCCCGGCCGCATTTCCCCGCCTGATGGAGGGCGGCGACAGCGGCGCAGGCCCCGGTGCCGCAGGCCAGGGTCTCCCCGCTGCCCCGCTCCCATACCCAGGCGGTCAGATGGCCGGCAGAATCCACCCGGACGAACTCGGTGTTGGTCCGGTCAGGGAAGTATGGCCAATGCTCGAAGACAGGGCCGACGGCCTCCAGGTCCAGTTCCTCGGGCTTTTCCACCTGGATGACGGAGTGCGGGTTGCCCATGGACACGGGAATAGATGTATAGGCAATTCCCCTTACAGCAATTGAAATGGGAGGCTCAACAACAGGTTTCCCCATGTCAACCGTGGCGGAGGTGACTTTGCCGTCCTCCATCCACAGGTTCATCCGTCGCTCCCCCGCCGCCGTCTCAATGCCGAGGCCGGTCTTGTCTGTCCACCCGTTGTCGTAGAGGAACTTCCCCAGGCAGCGGATACCGTTGCCGCACATGGCCCCCTCCGAGCCGTCGGCGTTGAACATGACCATTTTGAAGTCCGCCGTGGCCGATGGAAACGCGCAGATCAGCCCGTCGGCCCCCACGCCGAAGTGCCGGTCGGACAGGCGGCGGGCCAGACCCGGCAGGTCCTCCGGGGCCCCCTCCAGGCAGTTCAAGAAAATGTAATCGTTTCCGCAGCCGTGGAGCTTGGAAAATCGCATTTTAGTCCCCTCCTACAATAAAGATTACGGTGAAAGGCACGGCAGCCAGCCGTGTCTTTTTCCAACTCAAAGCCGAAGCTGT
>CANRIW010000033.1 GCA_947630785.1 uncultured Oscillospiraceae bacterium
CTGGCCTATCTCATCAACGATCTGGACGAGGGCTACTACGTCCTGATGACCTTCTCCGCCGACCCCGCTTTCCCCGCCGAGCTGGACCGTCTGATGCGGATCAATCCCAGCGTCATGCGCTCCATCATCGTCAACAAGGATGAGTAAGGAGGGGCAGGCATGCTGAACCGAATCATCATCATGGGCCGGCTGGCCCGTGACCCCGAGCTGCGCCACACCCAGACCGGCACTCCGGTGGCCTCGTTCACCCTGGCGGTGGACCGGGACGTCCGGGACAAGAGCACCGGCGAACGCGTCACCGACTGGATCGACGTAGTGGCCTGGCGCGGCACCGCGGAGTTCGTCTCCAAGTACTTCACCAAGGGTCGTCAGGCCGTGGTGGAGGGCCGTCTCCAGATCCGCGACTGGACCGACCGGGACGGCAACAAACGCCGCTCCGCCGAAGTAGTCGCTGAGAACGTCTACTTTGGCGACTCCCGCCGGGACAGCGACAACGGCGGCAGCTACGGCAACAACAGCTACGGCGCGGGCCGCGACCGCGGCGATTTCAGCCGCTCCCCCGCCCCCGCCGACTATGGCATCCCGTCCGGCGACGACCAGTTCTCCGAACTGGCTGACGACGACGGCGAGCTGCCCTTCTGATCACCCCATCAACGAATAAGGAGGTCTGCCAAATGGCTATGGATAACGCCAAACCCCGTCCCAACCGCAAGCGCCGCAAGGTATGCGCCTTCTGCGTGGACAAGGTGGAGCACATCGACTATAAGGACGCCGCCAAGCTGAAGCGGTACCTGTCCGAGCGGTCCAAGATCCTGCCCCGCCGCACCACCGGCACCTGCGCCATGCATCAGCGCCAGCTGACCGACGCCATCAAGCGCGCCCGTCAGGTCGCCCTGCTGCCCTACGTGACGGACTGAACAGCACATGATAAAGCCCCGGAGGATCGCTCCTCCGGGGCTCGTTTTTATCTTCTTATGCTTCGGGATCGTAGAAATACTTGCGCACCCCGTCGCTGGCCAGGGCGGAGTCAGCGCTGATGGAGACGGTGTACTTGATGCCGCTCTGCTGGGAGAATGCCTCCAGCCAGTCCAGGAAGGGCTCCACATCGTCGTTCCCGTTGGTGGGGACCAGCTTGTTCAGGCTCTCGATGAACACGTGGGTGATATCGTAGTTGCTGGCGTACAGGCCATACAGGAACCCTTTCAGGGTGTCGTAGTTGGGAATACTATATTCAGAGGTATCCACCACCCGGATGGAGTAGTGGATCTTAAAGTTCAGTTTGGAATTGTGGGCAATGGCCACCACGTACCCGTGCTCATTGTCCACGGCGGAATTGATGAGGTCCACCATGAGTTTGGATTTTCCGGTGCCTTTGGGCCCCATGATAACTCTGACCATATGAAGATCACTCCTTATTCGATTCGGGGCGGTCCCCCGTTGCTGACAACATCTTATCATCTTTACCGGAAAAATTCAATACGGGAAAGATGAAGATTCTGAAAACCTTACCGGACCCTCACCCGTTCCCCAGGTCCTGGTCGATCCGGCCCCGCAGCGCCTCGAAGGACTCCACGCTCAGATCGTGCTCGATCCTGCAGGCGTCCTCGGCGGCGATGTCCTCCGGCACCCCCAGGTGGACCAGCCACTTGGTGATGAGCAGATGCCGCTCATAGATGCGCTGGGCGATCTCCATTCCGGACTCGGTGAGGGTGAGAAAGCCGCCGGCGTCCATGACCACATAGCCGTTTTCCCGCAGCAGGCTCATGGCCCGGCTGACGCTGGGCTTGGAGAAGTTCAGGTGCTGGGCCACGTCGATGGAGCGCACCGGGCCCTTTTCTCCCAGGGCCAGGATGGCCTCCAGATAGTTTTCCGCGGACTCATGGATGTGCATGGACTCACCCCGCATCTCTTTTTGTTTTCCAGTGGTTACCTGCATTGTACCACAAATGACCGCCGGTGACAACTAAAATCTCGGCGGTTTTTCTCTCTTTCCCGCTTGCCAACCGGAGTGGAATCGTATATACTGGATTGGATATAAAGCCATTTCAGAAAGGGTGTTGCTTATGTCAGTTCTGGTCTGCGGCGGCGCGGGATACATCGGCAGCCACACCTGCGTGGAGCTTCTCAACGCGGGCTACGACATCGTGGTGGCGGACAACCTGTCCAACTCCTGTGAGGAGGCTGTCCGCCGGGTGGAACGGATCACCGGAAAATCCGTCCCGTTTATCAAGGCCGAGCTGTGTGACCCGGCCCAGGTGGAAGCTGTCTTCGCCGCCCACCCGGATATCGACTCCGTCATCCACTTCGCCGGATTGAAGGCGGTGGGCGAGAGCGTGGTCAAGCCCCTGGAGTACTACACCAACAACCTGGTGTCCACCCTGATGCTGCTGAACGTCATGCGGAAGCACAGAGTGGAAAACTTTATCTTCTCCTCCTCCGCCACCGTATACGGCGATCCGGCCTCCGTCCCCATCAGGGAGGACTTCCCCACCGGCGGCACCACCAACCCCTATGGCACCACTAAGCTGTTCCAGGAGAAGATCCTCATGGACTACTGCGCCGCCGATCCCAACCTGAACGTGGCCCTGCTGCGGTACTTCAACCCCATCGGCGCCCACGAGAGCGGCCTCATCGGCGAGGACCCCGAGGGCATCCCCAACAACCTGGTGCCCTATATCGCCCAGGTGGCGGTGGGCAAGCTGGAGAAGATCCACGTCTACGGAGACGACTACCCCACTCCCGACGGCACCGGCGTCCGGGACTACATCCATGTGGTGGACCTGGCGAAAGGCCATGTGGCGGCGCTGAAAAAGCTGGAGGAGAACTGCGGCCTGTTCATCTGCAATCTGGGCACCGGGAAGGGCTACAGCGTGTTCGATGTGCTCCACGCCTACGAGAATGCCTGCGGCAAAAAGCTGCCTTATGTGGTGGACCCCCGCCGTCCCGGCGACATCGCCGCATGCTATGCCGAGCCCCAAAAGGCCCTGGACGAGATGGGCTGGAAGGCGGAGCTGGGCATCGAGGAGATGTGCGCCTCCAGCTGGAAATGGCAGTCCATGAACCCCAACGGCTACCGCGATTGAACAAAAGAGACAGGAAGTGACGATATGGCAGAGAAACCCGTCCTGGTGGTGATGGCCGCCGGCATGGGCAGCCGGTACGGCGGTCTGAAACAGATCGACCCGGTGGGCCCCAACGGAGAGCTCATCATCGACTACTCCATTTTCGACGCCCGCCGCGCCGGATTTGAGACAGTGATCTTTGTCATCAACTGGAAGATCGACGCCCTGTTCCGCTCCGCCATCGGCAACCGGCTGTCCAGGGTCATCCATGTGGAGTATGCCTATCAGGACCTGGACGATCTGCCGGAGGGCTACTCCGTCCCCGGCTGCCGGGTGAAGCCCTGGGGCACCGCCCACGCCGCCCTGGCCGCCCGGAGGCTCATCCGCGGGCCTTTCGCCGTCATCAATTCCGACGACTACTATGGCCCGGAGAGCTACCGCCTCATCTACGATTACCTGACCGCCCACCCCGACGGAGACGTGTATGAGTACGCCATGGCGGGCTATCTGCTGAAAAATACCGTCACCGAGCATGGCACCGTGGCCCGGGGGGTGTGCCAGGTGGACGGGGAGGGCTGTCTCACCGCCGTCACCGAGCGGACCAGGATCGCCAAGGACGGGGACAACGCCCGATACACCGAGGACGGCGGCGCCACCTGGGTCCCTCTCCCCGGCGGCACGGTGGTGTCCATGAACCTGTGGGGCTTCCACCGCAGCTTTTTGGACGAGGCCGCCGCCCGTTTCCCCGCCTTTCTGGACAGGGCTCTGGCAAATGACCCGGAGAAGGCCGAATACTACCTCCCCTCCGTGGTCAGCCAGCTCATCGCCGAGCGGAAAGCCCGCGTAAAGGTGCTCACCAGCGGCGACAAATGGTATGGCGTCACCTACAAAGAGGACAAGGAGTCGGTGAAGAACGCCATCCGCTCCCTGGTGAAGAGCGGCCTCTACCCCGTCTCTCTGTGGGGAGACAACTGAAGTTCAGACGACGCGGAGCGTCCCCGGCTCACCGAGCCGGGGACGCTCTTTCTCTGTATCAACGCGCAAATCACATCTGCAGGGGCTCCCGGCTGTCCAGCTTTTCGCCGCAGCCGTCCAGGGCCTCCTGACCGCCCACCACGCAGACAGAGGCCGTCTCGCAGGCCCGGTCCAGCGTCCCGCTGAAGGCCCGGAGGCTGTCCACCGTGGTGCCCAGCACCTCGTCCCGCTGGCGCTGGCGGTCAGCCTGGGTCCTGCCGGTAAAGTGCATGGCGGCGGCCCGCATCCCCTCCATCCGGGGGGTGACCACCGGCTCCAGATTGCTGATGGTGCTGATGATATATTTGTCCGGGGCCTCGCCGCTGTCGCAGAAGGCCCGCAGGGCGGCTCCCGCGCCGGTGAAGGTCTCCAGGGACCGGCCGCACCGGGGGTCCCGGTAGGAGGTAAAGAGCACGTCGCCGTCGTCCCGCACCCGGAGGCCGGTGCCGTAGGCACCGCCCTTCACGCGGACCTCGTTCCACAGGTAGTCCAGAGTGATGAACTGGGAGGCCACCAGCGCCGTGCCGGTGGGCCGCTCCCCCAGAGCAGTCAGGCTGCCGCAGCGGGCGGCAAAGCCGATATCCGCGGAGATAGAGTAGCCCTCGGCCTGATTGCCTCCGGGCAGGTAGACGGCGGGCGCGCCCATGCCGCCGGCGGGCAGGTCGGACAGCACCTCCCGCAGCCAGTCCTTGTCCATCTGTCCGGTGAGGCTGACGGTGACCCGCTCCCGCACGAACAGCTTTTCGCACAGGGCGGCCAGCTCCCCGCACAGGGCGGCGCCGGCGGTCTCAAAGTCCTTCTCCGCCCTTTGCAGCCAGCGGAGCTGGGCCACGCCCTGGAGCGCGTCGTCCACCGAACCCTTGGCGGACCAGGCTGCGGAGCCGTGGAGGGCGGCGAACATATCCCCCCGGCCCAGCACCGCCTGCTCCCGGCCGATGCGGGTCTGCCGGAGCAGATTGTACACCTGGGCGGAATCGAATTTCGTGTGGCGAAGCACCTCCGCCAGCAGCTCCCGGGCGTCCTCCTTCCGGTGCTCCAGCAGGGCGGCGCTGACGGTGATGAGCGGCGTGGTGGTCCCGGTCTGGCCGGCCTCCGCGTAGTTGCCGGGGGCCACGGCGAACCGGCCAAGGCCGCTCTCGATGCGGCTCTGCAGCTCCAGCACGCCGTACTTCTCGGTGGCCAGCTGGCCCAGCAGGACCCCCAGCAGGGGCAGCCTGGTCAACTCGTCCAAAGGCAGATCGGACACGTCGAAGTGCAGATCCAGATAGAGGATGCCGTCAGTGTCCACGTCCTGGTGAAGGAGGGGGCGGCCCTCCAGCTCCCCGCTCCAGTGGGGCAGGGGCCTGCACTCCGCCGGAATATCACTGAGCGCCAGCTTGGGCAGGGTGGCCAGCTCCTCGGGGCTGTCGGGCCGCTCCTGCCGGGCCCGGAGGGCCTTGAACTCGTCCATGACCTGGTCGATCTCGCCTTGGGACCAGCCGGCCTTGACGGCGGCCAGACGGGCCCGCTCGGCCTGCCGCTTCTCCTCCCCCACGGTCTTGGAGGGGACCAGGCACAGCTTGGCCTGATGGGGGTTGTCCAAAAATACCTCCCGTAGGAAGGTCTCGAACCAGCCCTGATCCACCTTCTCCCGGAGGGAGGCGAACAGCTCCCCGTCCCGCAGGGGCAGGGCGGGATCGCCGCCGTAGAGCCAGGCGTCCAAAGCGTTGAGGGCGTAGATCAGCCCCCTGGGCGCGCTTCCAAAATCCTTCTCCCGGACAGAGAACTCCTGCCTGTTCAGCAGGGCGTGGAGCCGGTCGTGGTCCAGGCCGGCCGCCTGCTCCTCCAGCACCCGCCGGACGGTCTCCCACACCTGGTCCTTTTTGTCCGGACTGGTGTTCCGCACCAGCAGATCCACCAGGTTCTGCTGGATGCCGCTGGCCGCGCTCATGGACACGTCCTGGCACAGGCCGGCCTCCAGCAGGGCTTTTTTCAGGGGGGCCTCGTTGGAGCCGCAGAGGGCGTCGGCCAGCACGTCCGCGGCGTAGACCTTCTCCCGCTCGGACCAGTCGCCGAACACCCAGCCGGCGGACAGCAGCGTCTTGTCGCTCTCGTCCTCGTCGGGGCCAATCTCGTAGAACTCGGTGCGCTCCGCCGGGGCTACGGGGGGCTGCATGGGGATGTCGGCGTCGGGGTCGATGCGGTCAAAATCCTTCAGGTAGTCGTCCAGCTTGCCCAGCACCGCGTCCAGGTCCATCTCCCCGTCCAGGAAGATGCGGGAGTTGGAGGGGTGGTAGAACCGGTGGTAGCTGGCCAGGTAGTTTTCATAGGTCAGTTCGGGCACATGGTCCGGGTGGCCGCCGGACTCATATCCATAACAGTTATCGGGGAACAGCTGCCGGTAGAGGCCCGTCCCCACCAGGGTGTCCGGGTCGGCGTAGGCCCCCTTCATCTCGTTGTAGACCACGCCGTTGCAGGTCAGCTCCCCGTCGGGAGAGTCCAGCTCGTAGTGCCAGCCCTCCTGCCGGTAGCCGTGGGGGTCGGTGGCGGCCAGGGGGTGCAGCACCGCGTCCAGGTACACGTCCATCAGGTTGAGGAAGTCCTGGTCGTTCCGGGAACACACCGGGTACACCGTCTTGTCCGGATAGGTCATGGCATTGAGGAAGGTCTGGAGGGAGCTTTTGAGCAGCTCCACAAAGGGCTCCTTCACCGGGTATTTTTCCGAGCCGTTCAGCACCGAGTGCTCCAGGATGTGGAACACGCCGGTGTCGTCCTGGGGGATGGTCTTGAAGGCGATGCAGAAGGTCTTGTTGTCGTCCGCCCGGTCCAGCCAGACCAGATCGGCGCCGTTCTTGTCGTACTCCATGCGGTAGAGGGTGCCCTTGACCTCGGGCAGTTCCTGGGCATATCGCACGGTGAAGCCGTGGAGCCTCGCTCCTGCTTGCAGATCCATAGGAATCTCCGTCCTTCCGGGCCGCTGTCGCAGCCAAGTTTTGTCGTCGCCATTCAGTGTACCAAAAAACGCGGTTGAACACAACCCTTTTCCGGAATTCTGTCCAAAAGTTTCCCCGGCCAGGCGGGAGTTCCTCCTTGTATTTCTGGAAAAACGAGCCTATAATGGGTCCGGATCATATTTTTGAAAAAATTTTCCTCGCCATGCAATAAAATGCCTCTCCCGTGCATTTCTCATACGAACAGGAGGTGACAGCGGGATGCTGACAACGGCCAACGACACAGTGGAGCGGGAACAGGGCCCCGACCGGGAACATCTGGACCGGCTGCTGAACGCCGTCGCCCAGGGTGACAAAGACGCCCTGGGACAGCTCTACCACCTGACCCGGGGCGCGGTGTACGCCATGGCGCTGTCCATGCTCAGGGACCCCCACGAGGCCCAGGACGTGACCCAGGACGCCTTCGTGACCATCTGGCAGAAAGCGGCCTCCTACAGGAGCCAGGGCTCGCCCATGGCCTGGATGCTCACCATCACCCGGAACCTGACAAAAATGCGGCTGCGGCAGTCCGCCCGTCTCGGGGAGCTCACCGACGAGGAGTGGAACGCTATACCCGCGCAGGCCCCCGGCGTTACGGCGGAGGACAGGATCGTCCTGCAAAACGCCCTGTCCAGGCTGTCCGCCCAGGAGCGGCAGATCGTGCTGCTCCACGCCTCCTCGGGGCTGAAGCACCGTGAGATCGCCGTCCTGCTGGAGCTGCCCCTGTCCACGGTACTGTCCAAGTACCGCAGAGCACTGGAAAAACTAAAAACCCAACTGGAAGGAGATGACCACGCATGACCGATCGGGAGCTGGAAGAAATGCTGGCCAAAGCGCTGGACCACGCCGCCCCCGACGATCTGGAGGGGGTCCTGTCCCGCTGTGGGGAAAGGAGAGGAAATGTGATCATGTTGGAACAGACCAATCAGACCGTAAATAACCAGAAGCCCGCCAAGCGCTCCCGCTGGTGGATGGGCCTGGTCGCCGCCTGTCTGGCGGTAGTGCTGGTGGCCGGCGGGGCCGCCGGCGGCATGTGGTATCAGAGCAACCGGGCCGTGGCCAGCGTGATCTCGCTGGACGTGAACCCCAGCATCGAACTGAAAGTGAACCAGAACGAGCGGGTGCTGTCCTGCCGGGGCGTCAACGAAGACGCCAGGACCGTGCTGGCCGAGATGAACAACGGCGAGGACCTGGTGGGCTCCAAGCTTGACGTGGCGGTGAACGCCATCGTGGGGGCCCTGGTCCGCCACGGCTACCTGGACGATATCTCCTCCGCCATCCTCATCTCGGTGGAGGACAGCAACGCCGACCGGGCCGCCCGGCTCCAGGCCCAGCTCACCGCCACCGTGGACGGGGTGCTGCAAAACGCCGCCAGTCAGGCCGGGGTGCTGAGCCAGGTGTTCAGCCCCGACAGCGATGTGGACGCCCAGGCCCAGCAGTATGGCGTGTCCACCGGCAAGGCCGCCCTCATCGCCAAATTCTTGGACCCGGCCGATCCCGCCTTCCCCAATGATCCCAACGCGGCGGAGAAGCTGGCCGCCCTCTCCATCGAGGAGCTGCGGCAGCTCTGGAAGGACGGCACCAACGGGCGCATCCCCATCGGGATGCCCGCCGCCATCGAGATCGCCACCCGCTACGCCGAGGACACCTTGGGTCTGACTGTGACCTCCGCCAAGGCCGACCCCGAGCTGGAGGAGTGGTACTACGAGGTGGAGCTGGGCACCTCCGCCGGAGAGCGGGAAGTCCGCGTGGAGGCATATACCGGCGAGCTGCTGGTGTCCTCCTCCCCGGCCGCCCAGGCCATCGCCCTGCGCCACGCCGGGCTGACCGAGGCCCAGGTGTCCCATCTGTTCACCTACTTTGACCGCAGCTATCGCTATGTCTGCTTCTATGCCGACGGCTACTGGTACAACTACAAGTTCGACTATGACAAGGCGGAGGCTGTACTGGACTATATGAAGACCCCCCAGCGCACCATCTACGGCGACATTGGCGCTGACGCCGCCGTAGACGCCGCCCTGAAGTACGCGGGGCTGTCCCGCAGCCAGGTCAGCGATCTGGTCGTGGAACAGGACTGGGACGAGGACGGCGACGGGACTCTTCTGGAGTACGAGGTCAAATTTCTCAAAGGGAACGCGGGCTATGAATACACCGTAGAAGGTCGGATCGGCGAAGTGCTGAGCTGGAACGAGATCCCCATGGACGAGGTCCAGGGCGGCTCTCAGACCCCCGCGCCGCAGACCACTCCCGCGCCGCAGACCACCCAGGCCCCCGCCGTCACCGACATCGGCGCGGACGCCGCCAAGGCTGCCGCCCTGAAGCACGCGGGGCTGTCCGCCGGCCAGGTCACCTGGATCAAGGCCCAACGGGACTACGACGACGGCCGGTTAGAGTACGAGCTGGAGTTCATCTGTAACAACACCGAGTACGAGTACACCGTTCTGGCCTCCAACGGCTCCGTCCTCAAGTATGAGACCGAGCCCGTCAAGGGCGCCGGCGGCGGCACTCAGACCACGCCGGCTCCCGCCACTCAGACCCCCAGTGCGGGGGCCACCGCCGACATCGGCGCGGACCGGGCCAAGGCCGCCGCCCTGGCCCACGCGGGCCTCTCCGCCAGCCAGGTCACCGGCATGAAGTGTGAACGGGACTGGGAGGACGACCACCACAGCGACGGCCACCACGGTCGGCTGGAGTACGAGATCGAGTTCCGCTGCAACGGCTACGAGTACGAGTACACCATCGACGGGTCCACCGGCGCCATCCTGGACCACGAGTGCGACAGGGACGATTAAAATCTAACTCAACGCAAAAGCCGTCCGGCGCGAAACGCGCCGGACGGCTTTCTTCGGTCATCGGATGCTGCGGCGGAAGGTCAGGGGCGCAGGCCCATGCCGCCCTCCAGGGTGAGGGTCTCGCCGGTGAGATACTTGAAGTCGGGATTGGCCAGCTGGACGCACACCCGGCCGATCTCGGTCTCGGGGTCGCCGTAGTGGCCCATGGGGGGCATCTTCACGTTGGCCTTGAACGCCTCGGGGTAGTTGTTCTGGAAGTTCTCCAGCTGGGCGGTCCAGGCGATGGGGCAGATGATGTTGACGTTGATGCCGTCGGGACCCCACTCGGTGGCGGCCACCCGGGTCAGGCCGCGGATGCCCTCCTTGGCGGCGGCGTAGGCGCACTGGCCGTAGTTGCCGAACAGGCCTGCGCCGGAGGCGAAGTTGATGACGGAGCCCTTGGTCTCCTTCAGGTAGGGATAGCAGGCCTTCATGTAGTAGAACACGGCGTACAGGCCGGAGTACAGGGCCAGGTTGAACTGATCGGTGGTGTGCTCGGCCAGGGGCACGCCGGAGGCGCTGGCCTGGGCGTTGTTGATGAGCACGTCGATGTGGCCGAAGGTCTTGATGGTCTCGTCCACCACCTTCTGGGCCACGGCCTCGTTGTCGGCGGCGGCGTTGATGTCGGCCTGAAGAATCAGCACCTTGATGCCGTACAGCCGCTCCAGCTCCTCCTTGGCGGACTCCAGCTTCTTTACGTTGCGGCCGGTGATGACGATGTTGGCCCCCTCCTTGGCGTAGGCGGTGGCGATGCCGTAGCCGATGGAACCGCAGCGCCCGTCGCTGAGGACGGCGCGGCCGGCGCCGGTGATGATGGCGGTCTTACCAGTTAAAAATCCCATGACAAATTCCTCCCAAATTATAATATCCGAAACCGGGATGGAATTAGTATATCATCTCGTGGGAAAAAATGCAATGAAGCGGCGGCAATTTTATCACCCGTAAGGAAAAATATCCAGCAGTCTCGCCTGCATACCCTTCCAAAACCTGCGGATAATACCCATTGAGAAATATAAACCGCAGGAGGAATTTCCATGAAAGCAACCGGAATCGTACGCCGTATCGACGATCTGGGCCGGGTGGTGATCCCCAAGGAGATCCGCCGCACCATGCGTATCCGTGAGGGCGACCCCTTACAGATGATGTTGGAGCCGTGGCAGATTTTATGCTTTGGAATGCTGGATCTGGCAAAAAGGGTGGGTTGGAATTGTACATAATCACGGAAAAATATCCAATTTTATCCTTTCTCCGTGCGTATCCATGAGGGTAGAAAAAGTCGCTTAAGCGCCCCAACGGAAAACTGCGTCCCCAAATATTTTATAATCTTCCTTACTTTTCCTGCCGGATAATCCGCAAAATCGGAGCAATGGAAGCGAGTTTGACATAGACCTTGTCCCGCAGAGACGCATAATCAACTGAGCCGCCAGCTTTCGCGATGAGAGCAGGCGGTTCTCTTTTGTTGTTAGGCAGTCCGATAATAGTCAATATTATATTAATATAAATTATCTATCGCGGTAAACGGGGTGCCTTTGGGTACCCCGCTGTGACCGCTACTGTATGCTATTGAGCTGCTCCTGACAGAAGTTGTACAACTGCGGAATACTTGCTGTGGTCACTTCCCAAACAGTATTCAAATCAACATTGCCGTAATCGTGAACAACGATATTCCGCATTCCTCGTATTTTCTGCCACTGAATCTGATCCATTGTGGCGTTTCGATACTCTTCAGAGAGATTGCTGACTAATTCGCCGATCTGGAGAATGCAGAAGGAAACGGAGTATTGGTAGTCTATATCTGCTTTAAACGCTTCAAAGGATGGACCGTATCTGGCGACAGCCCCTTGAATATCCTCGCAATACTCTGCAATCTTGGTTAAGCGCTGCCTGTCACGCGGCTGCATAAATCTCCCGCCTTTCTTTTTGGACGACCTCCCGGAAATCAATATCGCTTTTATGGCGTGCAGGCTGTTCCAATGCGCTGACAAGTACCATGTCGATCTTTTTTCTCAGAGCATCTTCAAAGTCGCAGTATAGGCCACCATAATCAAGGCCACTTAGCCCGGAACCTTCGGCGTCAATCAGGAAATCAATGTCGCTGTCTTCCCGGGCCTCGCCCCGGGCATAGGAGCCAAAGACATAGACGGCTTTCAGATTGTAGCGTGCCGCAATGGGCACAACGATTTCCTTGAGTTGATCCAACGTGTACACCATGCGGTCCACCTCCAATCTTTACAATTTTATTATACGCAATTATCCCGGTAAAATCAAGCAACAAACGCATTAGATTATCTATTGCGGTAGCCAGTCTTTGGGCGCGGGCAAAATACACTTCGCGGTCGCAATTACATCATATTTCAAATTTTGATGTAATTAAATTGACATCTGAGTATCTTAATGTTAAACTATGATATGAAACAGAAACAACTCCGGAAATGAGGTGCCTTATGCGCGATTACAGCTATGACGGAGTTTACCAGAAGCTGCTCACCCCGGACATCGTGACGCTGCTGGGACAGATCCATGAGTACAAAGGGGAGCAGGCTCTGCTCATTGGGGCAAAAGGCGATACCTTAGCCCAACTCATAGAGCTGGCCAAGATTCAGAGCACTGAGGCGTCCAACCGGATCGAGGGCATTTTTACCTCCGACGATCGGCTGAAAAAGCTGGTGCGGGACAAGACCATGCCCAGATCCCGGGATGAGCAGGAGATCGCGGGCTATCGGGATGTGCTGGCCACCATCCATGAAAACTATGCCTATATCCCGCTGAAGCCCCCGGTCATTCTCCAGCTTCACCGGGACCTGTACCGGTTCAGCGGGAAGTCCATCGGCGGAAGCTATAAAAACGCCGACAACGTCATCCAGGAGATCGACGCACAGGGAAACAAGTTCGTCCGCTTTCAGCCGGTCCCCGCCTGGGAGACGCCGGAGGCAGTGGACCAGGCCTGCAGAGCCTTTGACGAGGCCGCAAAAAATACCGCATACGACCCGCTTCTGCTGATCCCCGTCTTCATTCTGGACTTTCTCTGTATCCACCCCTTCAACGACGGCAACGGCCGCATGAGCCGCCTGCTCACCCTGCTGCTGCTCTACCGGGCGGGGTATTTCGTGGGCAGGTATATCAGCATCGAAAAGCTCATCGAGCAGACAAAAGAGGCCTATTATGACGCGCTCCAGCGGAGTTCTGCGGGCTGGCACGAAAAAGAGAACGACTACGCCCCCTTCGCCCGGTATCTGCTGGGCGTGATCGCGGCGGCCTGCCGGGAGTTCTCCGCCCGGGCACAGATGCTGACCGCCGCGGACCTCAGCAAGCCAGACCGGATACGGGCGGTCATCAAAGACACCCTTGGAAAGATCACCAAGGCGGAGATCGTACAAAAGTGCCCGGACATCAGCCAGATCACCATACAGCGGGCCCTCAACGCGCTGGTCAAATCGGGCGAGGTCCTGAAAATAGGCGGCGGCCGCTACACATCCTACACTTGGAACAGGGAGAGAGAACAATGATCACGGGAGAACTGAAAAACAAAGTCAACAGCCTCTGGGAGATCTTCTGGACCGGCGGCATCACCAACCCGTTGGACGTGGTGGAGCAGATGACCTATCTCATGTTCATCCGCGACCTGGACGACGCCGACAACACCCGCGCCCGGGAGAGCGCCATGCTGGGCCTGCCCCACCAGAGCATCTTCACCGAAGAGGTCAAAATCGGGGAGCGCACCGTCCCCGGCAAACAGCTCAAGTGGTCGGTGTTCCGGGACTTCCCTGCGGTGAAGATGTACTCCACCGTCCAGGAATGGGTGTTCCCCTTCATCAAGGACCTCCACGGGGACAAGTCCAGCGCCTACGCCAAGTATATGGACGACGCCATCTTCAAGATCCCCACGCCCCTGATGCTGGACAAGATCGTCACCACCCTGGACGGCATCTATGACCAGATGGCCCAGCTCCACGACGCCGACGTGCGGGGCGACATCTACGAGTACCTCCTGTCCAAGATCTCCACCGCCGGGGTCAACGGCCAGTTCCGCACCCCCCGGCACATCATCCGCATGATGGTGGAACTGCTGGACCCCGGGCCGGACGACGTGATCTGCGACCCCGCCTGCGGCACTTCCGGCTTCCTCATCACCGCCGGGCAGTACCTGCGGGAGAAGTACAAGGGCGAGATCCTCTTTGACCGGCAGAAGAAAGATCACTACATGAACCACATGTTCACCGGCTACGACATGGACCGCACCATGCTCCGCATCGGCGCCATGAACATGATGACCCACGGGGTGGACAACCCCTTCATCGAGTACCGGGACAGCCTGTCCGACCAGAACACCGACCGGGACAAATACTCCATCATCCTGGCCAATCCCCCCTTCAAGGGCAGCCTGGACGCCGACACCGTCTCCGCCGACCTGCTGAAGGTCTGCAAGACGAAAAAGACCGAGCTGCTGTTCCTGGCCCTGTTCCTGCGGATGCTCAAGGTGGGCGGCCGTTGCGCCTGCATCGTCCCCGACGGGGTGCTGTTCGGCTCCTCCGCCGCCCACAGGGCCATCCGAAAGGAGCTCATCGACGGCAACCGCCTGGAGGCTGTCATCTCCATGCCCTCCGGCGTGTTCAAGCCCTACGCCGGGGTGTCCACCGGCGTGCTGGTGTTCACCAAGACCGGCCACGGCGGCACCGACAACGTGTGGTTCTACGATATGCGGGCCGACGGCTTCTCCCTGGACGACAAGCGCGCCCCCGTGGCGGAGAACGACATCCCCGACATCGTGGCCCGGTTCCGGGACCGGGAGGCGGAAAAGGCCCGCGCCCGCACGGAGCAGTCCTTCCTGGTGCCCCGGGAGGAGATCGTGGCCAACGGGTACGACCTGTCCATCAACAAGTACAAGAAAACCGAGTATACGCCGGTGGAGTACCCGCCCACGCTGGAAATCCTGGCGGAGTTGAATGAGATCGAAATGGAGATATGCAAGGGGCTGGAGGAATTGGAGGGGATGGTGTGATGGCAAGATTAGGAGATATTGCTTCTGTTATTACCAAAGGAACAACCCCTACCTCTATTGGATTTGATTTTGCTGATAACGGAATTAACTTTATCAAAGTTGAGAGTATTTCTGAATCAGGGGAGTTTATACCTGAACGGTTTGCCCACATTGATGATGTATGTCACGAAAAATTAAAACGTTCACAGCTTGCTAAAAATGATATTTTGTTTTCAATTGCTGGCGCTATTGGCCGAACAGCAATTGTTAATGAGGATATTCTTCCAGCAAACACAAATCAAGCGCTGGCAATTATCAGAATCCCGAATGGAATCGTCAACTATTCATTTTTATCATATGTTTTGGAGTCTCCATCAATACTAAAACAATTTGAAAAAAAGAAGCAAGGAGTTGCTCAACTTAATATCTCATTAAAAGATGTTAGTGATTTTATAATTCCTGATGTATCCCTTGAAGAACAATGCCAAATTGCTTCTGTGTTCGATAAAATTAGTATCCTTATCACCCTGCGGAAACAGCAACTTAACAAACTAGACGAGTTGGTTAAGGCGCGGTTTGTGGAGATGTTTGGGAACCCGGTAGAAAACCCTTTAGGGTGGGATCAAAGAGCTCTTGAAGAAGTGACATTGAAGATTGGGTCTGGTGCAACACCAAAAGGCGGAAAAGAAACATATCAAACAGATGGAATTACTTTAGTTCGTAGTATGAACGTTTATGATGGGCATTTTGAATATAAAGATTTAGCCCACATAACAGATGAACAGGCCAAACAATTAGATATCGTTGAAGTGTTTCCTAATGACGTTTTCATTAACATTACCGGGGCTTCAGTCGCACGCTCCTGCGTTGTACCAGACAATATACTTCCGGCGAGAGTGAATCAGCATGTGTCGATTATTCGTTGTGATTCAAACCGGTTAAATTATATTTTTCTTAATCAATTGTTTTTGAGTTCTTCCTATAAAAAATTACTGCTTACATTAGGCGAATCCGGCGGGGCAACGCGACAGGCAATTACAAAGCAACAACTCGAAAAATTACCTATTGTTGTACCGCCTCTAACGATGCAAAACGCTTTCTCTCAGTTCGTATTGCGCGTTGAAAAATGCCGGTTGACAGTCCGGCAGGGATTGGATAAACTGGAAATGATGAAAAAGGCGCTAATGCAAGAGTATTTTGGGTGAGGTGGAAAATGGACAAGCGATACCAAGTGTTTGTAAGTTCAACATTTGAAGATTTACAGGAAGAGCGCAAAGAGGTTATGCAGGCGCTCTTGGAGTTAGACTGTATTCCTGCTGGAATGGAACTGTTTCCTGCTTCAAACGATGACCAATGGACTCTAATAAAACGGGTTATCGATGATTGCGATTATTATTTGCTCATTATTGGTGGGCGTTATGGAAGTACAAACGATGATGGAATAAGTTACACTCAAATGGAATTTGAATATGCCCTGAAAACAGGAAAACCAAAAACTTTCATAGTTTTAGTAGGATTGAAATAAGTAATGATTCTTATGATTTGATAAAGGTACAATTGCGCGCATTGGGCTTAATGTGTCTTAGCAATAAAAAACGGAGTACAAGGGATACCAACACTTACTGGACATTAACACCATACGGCGACTTTGTCATGACTCAATTATTAGCTATCAATAAATAGGTGATCCTCCATGTCCAACTTCTCCTTCCTCCAATCCAACGCGGACTTCGCCCCCTTCGCCGCCCCGGCGGCGGCCGCGGAGCAGATCCTGCACATCGACCCGGCGGCCTGCGTGCTGAACTGCCGCCGGGCGATGGAGTGCGCCGTGAAGTGGATGTACTCGGTGGACGGAGAGCTGGTCAAGCCCTACGACGACCGGCTGGTGGCGCTGATGGACAACGGGAACTTCCGGGACATCGTGGGCCCCGACCTGTGGGAGCGGATGAAGCTGATCCGGGTGCTGGGCAACAGCGCCGCCCACACGGGGAAGAAGATCACCGAGGAACAGGCCATGCTGTGCCTGGAAAATCTGTATTACTACCTGGATTTCGTGGCCTGCTGCTACGGCGGCAAGGATTTTACATACACCCCGGGGGAGTTCGACCCCGCGCTGGTGAGCGCCCAGACCGCGCCCCCTCCCCCGCCGGCGCCCGACGTGAACCTGGACAGGCTTCTGGCGGAAAACGCGGCGCTCCGGGAGGAGCTGACCGCCCGCCGGGCAGTCCAGCGGCAGAACTACGTCCCCAGGCCGCTGGACCTGTCCGAGTACGCCACCCGGAAGATCTACATCGACGCCATGCTGCTGGACGCCGGCTGGACCGAGGGCCGGGACTGGCTGAACGAGGTGGAGCTGCCCGGGATGCCCAACGCGGGCGGGGTGGGCTACGCGGACTACGTCCTCTATGACGACGCCCACCGGCCCCTGGCGGTGGTGGAGGCCAAGCGGGCCTGCGCCGACGTGAGCCGGGGCCGCCAGCAGGCCAAGCTCTACGCCGACCTGCTGGAGAAGCGGAGCGGCCGCCGCCCGGTGATCTTCCTCACCAACGGCTTTGAGACCCGCATCGACGACGGGCGCTATCCCGAGCGGAAGGTGGCCGCCATCTGGTCCAAGCGGGATCTGGAGAAGTGGTTCAACCTCCAGTCCATGCGCACCAGTCTGAAAAACGTCATGGTGGACCGGGACATCGCCGGGCGCTGGTATCAGGAGGGAGCGGTCAAGGCGGTGTGCGCCGCCTTCGGGGAGAAGAACCGCCGGAAGGCCCTGCTGGTCATGGCCACCGGCTCCGGCAAGACCCGCACCGCCGCTGCCCTGTGCAAGGTGCTGCTGGACCACGGCTGGGTGCGGAACATCCTGTTCCTGGCCGACCGCAACTCCCTGGTCACCCAGGCTAAGCGGGCCTTCGTGAATCTGCTGCCCGACCTATCCATCACCAATCTGTGCGAGGAGAAGGACAACGACGCCGCCCACTGCGTGTTCTCCACTTACCAGACCATGATGAACCGCATCGACACCGCCCGGGACCGGGATGGCAAGGTGTTCACCTGCGGCCACTTCGATCTGGTGATCTGCGACGAGGCCCACCGCTCCATCTACAACAAGTACCA
>CANRIW010000034.1 GCA_947630785.1 uncultured Oscillospiraceae bacterium
TGCTGGCCAACGAGGTGCTGTGGTCCGCCGGCATGGCGGTGCTCAACCAATGCTATTCCATGCGGGGGCTGGAGGTGGTGTCCGCCTTCAACATCTCCACCACCGTGTCCAACCTGTTCTTCTGCGCCTTCCTGGCTATGGGGGACACCGTGGCCATCATGGTGGGCAAGCTGCTGGGGGCGGGGGAGACCGAGCGGGCGGTGGACGAGGATCGGAAGCTTATCGCCTTCTCGGTGGTCCTCAGCGTGGCGGTGGGGGCGGTGATGGCCCTGCTGTCCCCGCTGTTCCCCCAAATCTACAACACCACCGACGCCGTCAAGGCCCTGGCCGTCCGGCTGCTGCTGGTAGCCGCCGCCTTGATGCCGGTGAACGCCTATGTCAACGCCGCCTACTTTACACTCCGCTCCGGGGGCAGGACGGTCATCACCTTCGTGTTTGACTGCTGCTTCCTCTGGGTGATCATGATCCCCACGGCCTTCGTGCTGTCCCGGTTCACCGCCCTGCCGGTGGTGCCCATGTACGCCGCGGTGGAGGGGATGAACCTGGTGAAGGCGGTCATCGGCCACTGGCTGGTGAAAAGCCGCCGGTGGGTGAACAATCTGGTGGAGGACCAGTGAAAGGATGATCTCAAATGTCGCTGACGCTGAAGACCCTGTGCACCGAGAACGACAATCAGTTCAAGCTCACCCTCCGGGCGGGAGGGAACGGCTACCGCAACGCGGTGGCCTGGGTCCACATGGTGGAGGACGACTATGTCATCCCCTATTTCCACGGCTCCGAGCTGGTGGTCACCACCGGCATCAAGACGGAGTCGGAGCCGGGCTGGCTGTCCGGGCTGGTGCGGGAGCTCCATGAACGGGGCGTGGCGGGGCTCATCGTCAACACGGGGAAGTACATCCTGGACATCCCGGAGGACATCCTGGCCTACTGCGACGAGGCGGAGTTCCCGCTGCTCACCATGCCCTGGGAGATCCATGTGACCGAGATGCTCCAGACCTTCTGCACCCGCATCATCTAGGAACGCCGGGACAACGAGCGGTTTGACCGGGCGCTGGCCGACGCGGTGTTCCGGCGCGGGGACGAGGCGGAGTACCGGGACGCCCTGAGCCAATACTTCGATCTGGAGGGCAGATTCCGGGCGGTCACCATCCGCACGGTCCGTGGGGACGAGGAGAGCGCCAAGGGCGAGGGGATGGAGTACGCCCTCATCAACCGGCTGCGGCGGTTCAAGACCATCCACGGGCTCACCGCCTCCACCAAATTCGGGCTCATCAAGCTGGACGACTATCAGCTGCTGGTCATGAACAACGTAGAGAGGGACAGGCTGCCCGAGCTGCTGGGCATCATCACCCAGGTGTACGGCGACGCGGCGACGGCCGGCGGCCTGTTCATGGGCGCGGGCATCGAGGTGCAGGGACTGGCCGGGCTGAACCGCAGCTATCAGCGGGCCATGACCGCCATGCGCATGGCCGAGTACCGGGGCGTCCCCTATGTCCGGTTCGAGGACATGGGCGTCTATAAGATCCTGTTCTCGGTGAAGGATGAGGAGGTCCTCTATGCCTATGCCGACGAGCTGCTGGCGCCGCTGGAGGGGCCCCGGGAGGAGGAGTATCTGGAGTTGCTCCAGTCCTACATCCACAACGACCGCAGCCTGGAGCGGACGGCGGAGGAGCTGTATCTCCACCGGAACACGGTGAACTATCGCCTGCAAAAGCTGAAGACCCTGCTGGGATCCCCGCTGAAGACGGTGGAGGATCTGTTCCCCTATCAGGTGGCGCTGGCCATCCGGGACATGGAGCGCCGCTTCCGCCGGAGGGACTGAGGTCCCGTCACAGCCTGTCCCGAAGGGAGTCCAGCAGGCCCCGGCAGCCGTCGTACACGTCCCGCCAGGCGGCGTCGAAGTCGTCGGTGTACCAGGGGTCGGCCACCTCGCCGGGGCGGCCCGCGTACTCCAGCAGGAGGTGTATCCTGCCCTCCGGGTCGCCGCCGCAGATGCGCTCCATGTTCCGGAGGTTGGCCCGGTCCATGCCGATGAGCAGGTCGAACCGCTCATAGTCCCGGCGGGTGAGCTGCCGGGCGGTCTTGCCCGCGCAGGAGATGCCGTGCTCCGCCAGCTTGCGCCGGGCGGGGGGATAGACCGGGTTGCCAATCTCCTCGGTGCTGGTGGCGGCGGACTCGATGTAAAACCGGCTGGACAGGCCGGCCTTTTCTACCAGGTCCTTCATGACGAACTCCGCCATGGGGCTGCGGCAGATATTGCCGTGGCAGACGAAACAGATGCGGTACATGAGCGTCCCTCCATGGTTTTTTCTGAATTATATCACAGAGGCCGCGTCCCGTCAAAACCGCCCGGCGGCGGGGGCGGCGCGGACCTTATTTTGTCCAAGGTGACACTGGCGCATCCGACCCTGCCGTGGTATCATCACATCGATTCCAGAGTGTTTTCAACCCTTTCGTGACGATCCGGAGGAGGATCATTTATGCCGTATTCCGATTATAAAGAGGCGCTGAAGCTGGGCCAGCGGGAGTTCCGCGCCTGCACCGCCCGGGGGGAGTACCCCTGTCTGCCCGCCCTGTCCGATTTCGTCCCCGCGGAGCGGATCAACCGGGGCGTGGATATGGGCACCGCCCAGATCCCCATGGAGTTCGTGGTGGGCACCGTGACCGGCGGCCGCACCAGCGCCTTCGCCCGCAATTTCATGCCGGTCATCGACGTGAACAGCGAATTTGCCGCCAAGTGGACCGCCCTGTGCGCCTCCCACCTGGAGGAGGGCATCCGGGACGCCATCAAGTGCTACGAGTATATGAACCGCTACTACGTGGAGGAGGGCAACAAGCGGGTGTCCGTGCTGAAGTACTTCGGCGCGGAGTCGGTGTACGCCCACGTGATCCGGGTGCTGCCCGAGCGCAGCGGCTCCCCCGAGGTGGAGCGGTACTATGAGCTGCTGGACTTCTACCGGCTCAGCGGTACCAATTCCATCGAGTTCTCCAAGCAGGGCAGCGCCGCCGAGCTCCAGACCCTGCTGGGCAAGGAGCCGGACGAGCGGTGGAGCGAGGACGACCGGATGAGCTTCAACTCCGCCTGCTACTACTTCCGCCGGGCCTATGAGGCCAGCGGCGGGAACCGGCTGACCTCCACCGTGGGGGACGCCATCCTGGCCTTCCTGCGGGTGTACGGCTGGCAGACCCTCCGGGGCTCCACCGAGGGAGAGATCAAAAAGCTGCTGGCCAAGGTGTGGGAGGAGATCGCCCTCCAGCAGGAGGAGAGCCCCATCGACGTGAAACTGGCCCCCGAGGAGAAGAAGCCCGGCCTGATCGCCAAGGTGCTCATCCCCGACGAGGGCAGGGGCAGCAAGGTGGCCTTCATCCACGACAAGGACCCCGCCTCCGCCGCCTGGACGAAGGGCCATGAGCGCGGCCGCCTCCACGTCCAGCGGGTGTTCGGGGGCAAGATCGAGACCACGCCGTATTTCAACGCCCTGGAGGACGACCCCTATCAGGTCATCGAGCGGGCCATCCGGGACGGGAACACCATCCTCTTCACTACGTCCCCCCGGCTGCTGCCCGCCTCTCTGCGGGCGGCGGTGGAGCACCCGGAGGTGTCCATCCTCAACTGCTCCCTGAACCAGTCCCACCGGTATATCCGCACCTACTACGCCCGGATGTACGAGGCCAAATTCGTGGTGGGGGCCGTCGCCGGGGCCCTGGCCGGCCGGGACGACGTGGGCTATCTGTGCGACTACCCCATCTTCGGCCAGATCGCCGGGGTGAACGCCTTCGCCCTGGGGGTGCAGATGGTCAACCCCACCGCCAAGGTCTATCTGGAGTGGACCTCGGTGGACGGGGCGGGGGCCGCCATGAAGCGGCTCACCGACCGGGGCATCCGGCTCATGTCCTCCCAGGATATGACCCGGCAGGGGGACGAGAGCTGGGCCAGCTTCGGCCTGTCCCTGGTGTCCGAGGGGGGCCGGGTGAACCTGGCCGTGCCCGTGTGGAACTGGGGGGTCTACTACGAGGAGATGCTCCGCCGCATCAGGGACAAGTCCTTCCGGGCGGAGTACGAGGAGACGGAGCGGGCCGTCAACTACTACTGGGGGATGTCCGCCGGGGTGGTGGAGGTGCGCTGCTCCGAGAAGGTGCCGCCCATCACCCGCAAGCTGGCGGACCTGCTCCAGCGGAGCATCCGGGCTGACCTGTGCCGGCCCTTCCGGGGCACCCTCTACGCCCAGGGCGGCCGGGAGATGAAGGGGGACCTCACCACCGAGCAGATCATCACCATGGACTGGCTCATGGAGAACGTGGAGGGCTCCATCCCCAGCTACGACCAGCTCACCGACGTGGGCAAGGCCACGGTGGACCAGGTGGGCGTGAAGCCCGCCGCCAAAGACAGGAAGGGTTGACATGAAGATCCTGGCGGTGTCTGACGAGGTCTCAAAGCAGTATTATGACTATTACACGCCGGGGAAGCTGGACGGGGTGGACCTCATCCTGTCCTGCGGGGACCTGAGCCGGGAGTACCTGGAGTTCCTGGTGACCATGAGCCGCTGCCCGCTGCTGTATGTCCACGGCAACCACGACGACCGGTTCGACCAGGCCCCGCCGGAGGGCTGCGTCTGCGTGGACGGCAGGCTCTACGTCCACGAGGGGATCCGCATCCTGGGCCTGGGGGGCTCCTTCCGCTACCGGGACGGGAACCACATGTACACCGAGAACCAGATGCGCCGCCGCGTCCTGCGGCAGGCCCTTGCCCTGCGGAGGCAGGGGGGCATCGACATCCTGCTGACCCACGCCCCCGCCCGGCACTTCAACGACCTGGACACCGTGGCCCACCGGGGCTTCGAGTGCTTCGGCGACCTGGTGGAGCGGTATCAGCCCAAATACTTCATCCACGGCCACATCCACAAGAGCTACGGGATGCACATCCCCCAGCGGGCCCAGATGGGGGCCACCACCGTCATCAACGCCTGCGGCCACTGCCTGTTCGACTACTGACCGGGCAGGGGGAGCGGCTGTCCCGAAGGCCCGTTTTTATGCAAATGAGATCCCCCGGCCAAAGGCCGGGGGATCGTTGCGTTTATTCCGGGCAGAGCCGCCCGCCGCGTATGCGGGAAGGGGGGACTGCGCAGCTCAGGAGAGATCAGGAGGGCCAGCCGCCCGCAAAGGCGTTGACGGAGACCATGAACTCCAGCAGCTCCTTGTCGGGGTCAACGGCGACGCGGCAGTTGTCGTCGAACTGCGCGGTCGCGCCGTTGGTGGTGGTATAGGGCGTCCAGTCAAGCAGCTCGCTGCTGGGATCGCCGGTACGGGCAAAGTTCAGCAGAGCGTTGGAGGCAACATCGGAGACCGCCCAGGCGCCGGCCTTGTCGCCCTTGGTGGTGATGCCCACGTTGTTCACGTTCCGCATCCACAGGGTCATATCACCGCCGGTGTGGTAGTTCATGATGCCGCCCATCGCGGGATACTCATAGGAGAACACGCAGTTGTACACGGAGGCGCCACCCGCGGCAGCCCGGTCGGCCACGTACTTCACGGTATTGGTTCGGTTGTTGAGGGAGAGCACGTCCACGGTATCGCGGTCGGGATACGCCTTGGCGAACAGATCCAGGATATGGGCGGCATTCTCGCCATACTTGGCGGTGACCAGCTCGACCATCTTTTCCTCGGTCATGTTGGGCTTATAGACATCGGCCAGGAAGGCATCGGGATCAGAGGGATCGAAGGTGTACTGGCCGGCGCCGTTGATGGCCGCGGGTATGACAAGCTTGCCGTCGGCGCCGCCCAGCTCACCGAAGGTGCTGCTGACGATCAGGGGCTTGGTCGTGGCGAGCTCGCAGAACTTGCCGGTCGTGGGGTTGTAGGTCTGCTCGGGCCAGAACTCGGTGCCGTATACAGGGTTGGACCCCACGCCGGTGCCGGCGGCCAGCTCGGCCAGCGCGTAGTAGGGCATCTCCGCCAGCTTCTTCAGGGCCTCAGCGTCGGTGGCGAGGTTATAGGTGGTCTTGCACTTCTCGACCAGCTTTTTACCGGCCTCCTGGGCGGTCGCTTTATCTACGCCGTTGGCGCGATCTGCGCCGCCGCTGAGCTGGACGGCCTTCTGGAACAGGTCCTTGGCGCTGGGAGTGCCCAGCAGGGCGTTGACCTTGCTGCCGCCGCCGGACTGGCCGACGATGGTCACATTGGCGGGATCGCCGCCGAAGTTGGCGATGTTGTCATGCACCCACTGGAGGGCCAGCACCAGGTCGCTCTGGCCCACGTTGCCGGACTCGGCATACTCCTCGCCGTAGGCGGACAGGTCGGTGTAGCCCAGGTAGTTCAGGCGGTGGTTGACGTTGACATACACCACGTCGCCGTACTCGCTGAGGGCCTTGCCGTCATAGACGGCCAGCTCGTTGGACGCGCCCCCGGCATAGCCGCCGCCGTGGATGAAGAAGATCACGGGCTTCTTGGCGGTCGTGTCCAGGGACTGGGTCCAGACGTTCAGATACAGGCAGTTCTCATTCGGCACCATGTCGGGGCCCATCTTGTCGACAAAAGAGGAGACGGAAACGGTGGTGTTGGTGTTGGGCGCGGTCTCGGCATAGACCAGGGCGGACCGTACGCCTTGCCAGGAGACAGGCTCGGCGGGCTTGAAGCGCTCCGCGACGCCGTACTGGATGCCCTTGAAGTTATAGGTGGAGTCCTCTTTGTAGCCCATCAGCCAGCCGCCGGTGGTCTCAGCAAAGACAGGCTCGACGTTTTCTTCATCAGCGTATTCTTTAGATTCCAGAATGACCTGGTTGTGATCGCCGTCCCATTCGACATCCAGACCGAGGAGCTGGGCGATGGCGCGGACGGGAACATAGTTGCTGCCCTTATAGATAAAGGGTTCCACGATGTTGCCGGCTTCGTCCTTCAGGTCCTGCACCTGGCCGTCCAGTCTGATGGTGACGTCCCTGTAAAACACTTCGAGCACCTTTGAGCCGGTGGTGGCGCCGGCGGTGGTGATCACGCCGACGAGCAGCGCGCAGGCGAGGATGACTGCCAAAACTTTTTTCTTCATGGTTTTCCTCCTTCATTCATTCCCGGATTGGTGAAATGGTCATGGACGTGCTGTTAACCGGTTAACTTATGTACAACTTTCACAATCCCTGCTTAAAAGCATAAAACCATTTTTGTAAATCAACTACAGATTTTTTGCGCAAAGGGCATCGCTTTTTTTGACATCGGATGTGATATCCCGCCGGCCTGCCGCCCCGGCGTAAAAAAGATGAAGCGACTTTTTGTCCCTCGCGCGGCGGGGGGACAGGGCCGGGAATTCGATTTTCCCCCATAGGAAGGCGTGAAGAGAGGGCGTCCCCCGGGGGACGCCCTCTCTCTGTCAGTATCGGTCCGGCTCAGCCGTTCTTGCCCCGCATGAGGGCCTTCATCCGCCGGTCGTGGTTCAAAATCCGCTTGCGCAGCCGCAGGTTCTCCGGGGTGACCTCCAGCAGCTCGTCGTCGGCCAAAAACTCCAGGCACTGCTCCAGGGACATCTGCCTGGGGGGCACCAGCCGCAGGGCCTCGTCGGAGCCGGAGGCCCGCATGTTGGTGAGCTGCTTCTTCCGGCACACGTTCACCGTGATGTCCTCCAGCTTGGGGCAGACGCCCACCACCATGCCCTCGTAAACGGGCACGCCGGCGCCGATGAACAGGGCACCCCGCTCCTGGGCCCAGTACAGGCCGTAGGTGACGGACTCGCCGGTCTCATAGGCCACCAGGGAGCCGGTGTTCCGCCGCTGGATGTCCCCCCTGTAGGGGGCGTACTTCTCAAAGACGGAGGCCATGATGCCCTCGCCCTTGGTGTCGGTGAGGAACTCGTTCCGGTAGCCGAACAGGCCCCGGGAGGGGACCAGGAACTCCAGCTTGGTGCGGCTGCCGATGGGGTTCATGGAGAGGAACTCGCCCTTGCGGGCACCAAGCTTCTCCATGACGGCGCCCACGTTCTCGGCGGGCACGTCGATGACCACCCGCTCTACCGGCTCACACTTTTTGCCGTCCACCTCCTGGTAGAGGACACGGGGCGGGGAGACCTGGAACTCGTAGCCCTCCCTCCGCATGGTCTCGATGAGGATGGACAGGGACATCTCGCCCCGGCCCGCCACGTTGAAGGAGTCGGTGGAGCCCTCCACCTCGGTCACCCGGAGGGACACGTCCTTCAAGGTCTCCCGGAACAGCCGGTCCCGCAGCTGGCGGGAGGTGACGTACTTGCCCTCCCGGCCGGCGAAGGGGGAGTCGTTCACCGAGAAGGTCATCTCCATGGTGGGGGCGGAGATCTTCACGAACTCGATGGGCTCCGGGGCGGAGGGGGCGCAGACGGTGTCGCCGATGGTGATGTCCCCGATGCCGCTCATGGCGATGATCTCGCCGGCGGCGGCCTCGGTGACGGGGGTGCGGTTCAGCCCGTCGAAGGTGTAAAGGGAGACCGCTTTCGCCTTGCGGGGGGGCACGTCGGGGGAGTGGTAGTTGCACACCGCGATCTCCTGGTTCTGCTTGATGGTGCCCCGCTCGATGCGGCCGATGGCGATGCGGCCCACGAACTCGTTGTAGTCGATAGAGGAGACCAGCATTTGGAAGGGGGCCTCGGGGTCGCACTCCGGGGCGGGGATATAGTCCAGAATGGTCTCGAACAGGGGGACAAGGTCGGTGCCTGCCACTTCGGGGGAGTAGGAGGCAGTGCCCTGCCGGCCGGAGCAGAACAGCATGGGGGAGTCCAGCTGCTCGTCGGTGGCGTCCAGGTCCAGCAGCAGTTCCAGACACTCGTCGATGACCTCGTGGATGCGCTGGTCGGGCCGGTCGATCTTGTTCAGCACCACGATGACCCGGTGGCCCAGCTCCAGGGCACGGCTCAGCACGAAGCGGGTCTGGGGCATGGGGCCCTCGGCGGCGTCCACCAGCAGGATGACGCCGTTGACCATCTTCAGGATGCGCTCCACCTCGCCGCCGAAGTCGGCGTGGCCCGGGGTGTCCACGATGTTGATCTTCACGTCCTTGTAGTGGACGGCGGTGTTTTTCGCCAGGATGGTGATGCCCCGCTCCCGCTCCAGGTCGTTGGAGTCCATGACCCGCTCCACAGTGGCCTGGTTCTCCCGGTAGATGCCGCCCTGCTTGAGCATCTCGTCCACCAGGGTGGTCTTGCCGTGGTCCACGTGGGCGATGATGGCGACGTTCCTCAGCTTTTCATTCTTCATAAAAGTCCCTCGCGTTTTGATGGTAAAAGTCACAGCTATTTATTATAATGATATTCTCAAAGGATTGCAACACCGGGAATCCGGGAAAACGACGGAATTTCAGCGGCTTTTCCGGGAAAAAATGTGACGAAATGTCTTGACACCGGCGTTTTGATGGAATATACTGCTCAAGTATCCAGTGCTTTTACAGCACAAAGCGATAAAGACAGCTATGAAATTGGAGGAAAGCAACATGAAGAAGTACATCGCGCTTCTGCTGGCCCTGGTCCTGGCCTTTGCCCTGTGCGCCTGCGGCGACACCGTGACCGGCCCCGGCCCCGCTCAGAACCCCAACTCCGAGGCCCCCGCCTCCGAGCCCGCCGGGGAGGAGCCCACTGAGCCCGCCGAGCAGCCCACCGAGCCCGCTGAAGCCCCCACCGGCGAGACCTATGTGGTCGGCATCTGCCAGCTGGCCCCCCACGTGGCGCTGGACGCCGCCACCCAGGGCTTCAAGGATGCCCTGACCGAGGCGCTGGGTGACGCGGTCACCTTTGAGGAGAAGAACGCCAGCGGCGACGACTCCCTCTGCTCCACCCTCATCGGCGACCTGGTGGCCAGCAATGTGGACCTGATCCTGGCCAACGCCACCTCTCCGCTCCAGGCCGCTGCCGCCGCCACCTCTGAGATCCCCATCCTGGGCACCTCCGTCACCGACTACGCCACCGCGCTGAGCATCGCCGACTGGACCGGCACCGTGGGCGGCAACATCTCCGGCACCTCCGACCTGGCCCCCCTGGACCAGCAGGCCGAGATGCTCCACGAGATGTTCCCCGAGGCCAAGAACGTGGGCCTGCTCTACTGCTCCGGCGAGCCCAACTCCATGTACCAGGTCAACGAGATCAAGCGCTACCTGGAGAATATGGGCTACACCTGCAACATGTTTGCCTTCAATGATGTGAACGACCTGCCCTCCGTGACCCAGAACGCCTGCGACGGCTCTGACGTCATCTATATCCCCACCGACAACACCGCCGCCAACAACACCGAGTCCATCGCCAACGTGGTGCTGCAGAACAAGGTCCCCGTGGTGGCCGGCGAGGAGGGCATCTGCAAGGGCTGCGGCGTGGTCACCCTGTCCATCAGCTACTATGACCTGGGCCACACCACCGGTGAGATGGCTGCCCAGATCCTGAAGGGCGAGGCCGACATCTCCACCATGCCCGTCCAGTTTGCCCCCGAGGTCACCAAGGAGTACAACGCCGCCAACTGCACGGAGCTGGGCATCAACGTGCCCGATGACTACACCGCCATCGCCGCCGACTGATCCCGAAAAAACCGAAAAAACGGCGGGAAAGGACTTCCCTTTCCCGCTGTTTTTTGCTACAATGCTCCTGATCGGTAAAACCGCCGCTCTTTAGCGCAGATCGAACCGCTTTTCGGAGGGAAATCCATATGAACGCACTGCTTTCGTTCCTCAATTCCATGCCGAATGCCTTCAGCCAGGGCCTGGCCTGGGGCATCATGGCCATCGGCGTGTACATCACCTATAAGATCCTGGACATCGCCGACCTGACGGTGGACGGTTCCCTGACCACCGGCGGCGCGGTGTGCGCCGTGCTCATCACCATGGGCTGGAACCCCTGGCTGGCGCTGGGGGTGGCCATTCTGGCCGGTATGCTGGCCGGCCTGATCACCGGCCTGCTCCACACTGCCTGCGGCATCCCCGCCATTCTGGCGGGCATCCTGACCCAGCTGGCCCTGTACTCCCTGAACCTGCGGATCATGGCCATCAACGATGTCCTGACCCTCGGGGAGGCCGCGTCGAAGACGAAGCCCACACTGGCGCTGAACCCGGACCGGAACCCGCTGCTGGTGTCCTCCCGGTACGTCCGGGATCTGGCGCTGAACAACCCTCTGATCCTGCTGACCGTCTTCGCGGTGGTGGTCATTGCGCTGCTGTACTGGTTCTTTGGCACCGAGCTGGGGTCTTCCCTCCGGGCCACCGGCGCCAACGGCAATATGGCCCGGGCCCAGGGTATCAACACCAACATGACCAAGGTACTGGGCCTGGTGGTGTCCAATGGGCTGGTGGCCTTCTCCGGGGCCCTGCTGGCCCAGTACTCCGGCAGCTCCACCATCGACATGGGCCGGGGCGCCATCGTCATCGGCCTGGCCGCCGTCATCATCGGCGAGGTGCTGCTGGGCAAGGTGTTCACGAACTTCGCTCTGCGGCTGCTCTCCGCGGTCATCGGCGCCATCATCTACTATGTGGTCATCACTCTGGTGCTCCGCCTGGGTCTGGAGTCTACCGACCTGAAGCTGCTCACCGCCCTGGTGGTGGCCGTCTTCCTGGCCATCCCCAACTGGAAGGGCAGGTATTTCAGCAAAAAGGGGGGCAAGGCCCATGCTTGACGTGAAGAACATCCGCAAGACCTTCAACGCCGGTACCGTCAACGAAAAGACCGCCCTGCGGGGCGTCTCACTCCACCTGGAGGACGGGGATTTCGTCACCGTCATCGGCGGAAACGGGGCCGGCAAGTCCACGCTGCTCAACGCCATCGCCGGCACCTGGCTGGTGGACGAGGGCTCCATCTCCATCGGCGGCACGGACGTGACCAGGCTGCCGGAGCACAAGCGGGCAAAATACATCGGCCGGGTGTTCCAGGACCCCATGATGGGCACCGCCGCCACCATGCAGATCGAGGAGAACATGGCGCTGGCCGCCCGCCGGGGGCGGGCCCGCACCCTCCGCCGGGGCATTGCCCGTGAGGAGCGGGAGAAGTACCGGGAATTGCTGAAGATTTTGGATCTGGGGCTGGAGGACCGGCTCACCACCAAGGTGGGGCTGCTGTCCGGCGGCCAGCGGCAGGCGCTGACCCTGCTGATGGCCACCCTCCGGCGGCCCGATCTGCTCCTGCTGGACGAACATACCGCCGCCCTGGATCCCAAGACGGCGGCAAAGGTGCTGGATGCCACTGAGCGCATTGTGCAGAAGGATAAGCTTACCACACTGATGATCACGCACAATATGAAGGACGCTATCGTCCACGGCAACCGGCTTATTATGATGTATGAGGGGCAGATCGTGCTGGATATCTCCGGCGAGGACAAGAAAAAGCTCACCGTGGAGGACCTGCTGGCCAAGTTCGGCCAGGCGACCGGCTCCGACGAGGCGGACGATAAGCTCCTTCTGGGCTGAGTACCGCGGCGCTCAGTGCTCCGCGCCGCAGTGCTCGCAGTCGTGGTCGCAGAAGTCGGCGGGGTTGTAGGGGATGTTGTTCCGGTCGTAGTAGTTCTTGATGGCCGCCCGTACCGCCTCCTCGGCCAGCACGGAGCAGTGGATCTTGTGGGCGGGCAGCCCGTCCAGGGCCTCCACCACCGCCTGGTTGGTGAGGGTCAGCGCCTCCTCCAGGGGCTTGCCCTTGATGAGCTCGGTGGCCATGGAGCTGGTGGCGATGGCGCTGCCGCAGCCGAAGGTCTCGAACTTCACGTCGGTGATGATGCCGTCGTCGATCTTCAGGTACATCTTCATGATGTCGCCGCACTTGGCGTTGCCCACCTCGCCCACGCCGTCGGCGTCGGGGATCTCGCCCACGTTCCGGGGGTTGCGGAAGTGGTCCATCACTTTTTCACTGTATAACATAGCTGCGCTCTCCTCTCTCCAGAGCCTTCCAGACGGGGGACATACCGCGGAGGTAGTCCACCACGTCCTTCACGGCGGAAATGATCTCGTTTACCTCGTCCATGGTGTTGGTATAGTCCAGGGTCAGCCGCAGGGAGCCGTGGGCCACCTCGTGGGGCCGGCCGATGGCCAGCAGCACGTGGCTGGGGTCCAGGGACCCGGAGGTGCAGGCCGACCCGGAGGAGGCGGACACCCCCTTGTCGTCCAGCAGCAGCAGGAGGGACTCGCCCTCGATGCCCTCGAAGCAGAAGCTTACGTTGCCGGGGAGCCGGGGGGACCTGGCCCCGTTCAGCGCCCCGTGGGGGATGGCCGACAGCCCGTCGATCAGGGCGTCCCGCAGGGAAGATACATATTTGTAGTGCTCGTCGATGTGGGCGCAGGCGTCGGTCAGCGCGGCGGCCATGCCGGCGATGGCGGGCAGGTTCTCGGTGCCCGCCCGGCGGCCCCGCTCCTGGGCGCCCCCCTGGATGAAGGACAGCAGGGGCACCTGTTTGCGGACGTACAGCGCCCCCACGCCCCGGGGTCCGTGGAACTTGTGGCCGGAGAGGGACAGCATGTCGATGTTCATCTCCGCCACGTCGATGGCCAGATGGCCGGCGGCCTGGACCGCGTCGGTGTGGAACACCACGCCCTTCTGCCGGCAGAGGGCGCCGATCCGGGCGATGGGCTGGACGGTGCCGATCTCGTTGTTGGCGAACATGACGGTGACCAGGGCCGTCTCGGGCCGGATGGCGGCCTCCACGTCCTCCACCTTCACGATGCCGCTCTCGTCCATGGGCAGGTAGGTGACCTCAAAGCCCTCTTTGGCCAGCTTTTCCACCGTGTGGAGGACGGCGTGGTGCTCGATGGGGGTGGTGATGATGTGGTTCTTGCCCCTGCGCTTGCCCATCTGGGCCGCGCTGACGATGGCCTGGTTGTCCGCCTCAGAGCCGCCGGAGGTGAAGTAGATCTCCTCAGGTCTGGCGCCCAGGCAGGCGGCCACGTCGCACCGGGCCTGGTAGAGCACCTCGGCCGCCTCCTGGCCGAAGGAGTACAGGCTGGAGGGGTTGCCCCAGTACCGGTCCATGGTATCCACCATCACCCGGCGGGCCAGCTCGCTGGTCTGGGTGGTGGCGGCGTTGTCCGCGTAGATCCTCAAAGGTATCTCTCCTTTGCGTGTAAAGTCGGGTCCGGGGCGGGTAAGTCCGCCCCGGTTTTCGATGAGTAGAGCATATCGCAAAATCCCTATCATGTCAATAGGGATTCTATGAAAAATCCGCGCCAGTGAGGGGCAGAGGAGGGCATATCCATAGAATATTCAACAAATTATGAATGAATATTCAATTATGTGGATTTTACCCCAGACAACCGGGAGAGTTTTCGAATAATTATGCGAAATATGGCTTGCAATGCCGGCCCGAATAGGGTATACTGTGACAAAACCCGGTACGGGCCGGTTTTTTGTCGCCCATTTTACCGAAAAAAGGAGCAATTATCATGGCAGAAGTGAAAAAAGTTGTCCTGGCTTATTCCGGCGGACTGGATACATCCATCATTATTCCCTGGCTGAAGGAGAATTACAACGACCCCGAGATCATCGCCGTCTCCGGCGACGTGGGCCAGGGCACCGAGCTGGACGGTCTGGAGGAGAAGGCCATCAAGACCGGCGCCTCCAAGCTGTATGTGGAGGACCTGACCGACGTGATGGTGGACGAGGTCATCATCCCCTCCATGATGATGGGCGCCAAGTACGAGGACTACCTGCTGGGCACCGCTTTCGCCCGGCCGGTCATCGCCCGGCGGCTGGTGGAGATCGCCAAGGCCGAGGGGGCCGACGCCATCTGCCACGGCTGCACCGGCAAGGGCAACGACCAGGTCCGGTTCGAGCTGGCCATCAAGCGCTTCGCCCCTGAGATGAAGATCATCGCCCCCTGGCGGGAGTGGTCCATCAAGGGCCGGGACGAGGAGATCGACTACGCCGAGGCCCATAACGTGCCCCTGAAGATCAGCCGGGAGACCAACTACTCCAAGGACAAGAACCTGTGGCACCTGTCCCACGAGGGCCTGGACCTGGAGGACCCGGCCAACGAGCCCCAGTACGACAAGCCCGGCTTCCTGGAGATGGGCGTGTCTCCGGCCATGGCCCCCGACCAGGCTACCTACGTCACCCTGGACTTTGAGAAGGGCTGGCCGGTGGCCATCGACGGGGAGAAGATGAAGGCGTCCGACATCATCCGCAGGCTCAACGACCTGGGCGGCGCCAACGGCATCGGCCTGCTGGACATCGTGGAGAACCGGCTGGTGGGCATGAAGGACCGGGGCGTGTACGAGACCCCCGGCGGCACCATCCTCTACCGGGCCCACGAGGTGCTGGAGATGATCACCGTGGACAAGGACACCAAGCACATGAAGACCAAGCTGGCGGTGGACTTCGCCGACCTGATCTACAACGGCAAGTGGTTTACCCCGCTCCGTGAGGCCCTCCAGGCCTTTGCCGTCAAGACCCAGGAGCACGTCACCGGCACGGTGAAGCTGAAGCTCTACAAGGGCAACATCATCACCTCCTCCGTCACCTCTCCCGACACCCTGTACTCCGAGAACCTGGTCACCTTCGAGGAGAGCGACTACGACCAGAAGGACTCCCAGGGATTCATCAACCTGTGGGGCCTGCCCGACAAGGTCCAGGCGCTGCGGGAGCAGGGGAAACTGTAATTTAAGGGGTAATCACCATGAAACTTTGGGCTGGCCGCTTCCAAAAGGAGACCGACACCCTGGTCAACGACTTCAACTCCTCCATCGGCTTCGACGCCCGGCTGTACGAGCAGGACATCCGGGGCTCCATCGCCCACGC
>CANRIW010000035.1 GCA_947630785.1 uncultured Oscillospiraceae bacterium
AACGCCCAGATCCGCCTGGTGCGGGACGGCATCGTCATCCACGAGGGCGTGATGAACTCCCTCCAGCGGTTCAAGGATGCCGTGAAGGAGGTCGCCCGGGGTTACGAGTGCGGCATCGGCATCGAGAAGTACCAGGACATCAAGGAGGGCGACATCATCGAGGCCTTCGAGATGCAGCAGGTGGAACAGTAACGGTAAATTTGCGAGGGGCGGGCGGCTTCGCCCGCCCCTCCGTCTTTGAAAGGAGCCGCCCATGAGCCGCGTCACCCTCATCGCCGCCGACAAAGAACTGCCCCTGTACGACCGGGAGAGCGCCGCAGGACTCCCCTGCGGATTTCAGATCGCAGAGCACCGCTATTATCGGGACGCCGTGGACGCTCTGGGCTTTGCGATGAAGCCCTTTCAGTTCGAGCTGTCCCTGGAGCGCTGCCGGGCCGATCTGGACCGCCTGCTGGACTATCTCCGGGCCAATTTCGCCCCCGGCGAGACGGTGGAGCTGTGGTCCCTGTGGGTGGGGGACGGCGGCGGAACACGGCCCCGGCGCTACCGGGGCAAGCTGTCCGAATTCGATCTGGACACATTGGGTATGCTGACGGAGATACAGTACGAGCCCGATCTCACCGGGGAGTTCCCGGAGGGGCTGTTCTCACAGGTCTGTATCACCATTGTGATTTGAAAAAAGGGAGGGACCCCCTATGGCAAACAATCGCATGGGCCGCATCAACGAGGAGCTCCAGCGGGAGCTGGCCGCCCTCATCCCCACGGTGAAGGACCCCCGGGTCACGGGAATGATCTCGGTGACACGGGTGGACGCCACCAACGATCTGCGCTACGCCAAGGTCTATGTGTCCATGCTGGACAAGAGCTCCGCCAAAGAGGTGGTGAAGGGCCTCAAGTCCGCCGCCGGGTATCTCCGGCGGGAGGTGGGCCATGCCCTGGACCTCCGCTACACCCCGGAGCTCATTTTCATTGAGGACGACTCCATCAACCGGGGGGCCCACATCCTGGAGATGCTGCGCAATCCCGAGGTGGTCAAGCCCGCCAACCCGGCTAACGCCCACATCATCCTGGACGACCAGGAGGAGTAAGCCATGACCTACCTGGAAGCGGCGGAATTTCTGAGAGCCCACGACGGCTATCTCATCCTCACCCACAAGCGGCCCGACGGGGACACCATCGGCTGCGCCGGGGCCCTGTGCCGCACCCTGCGGAATCTGGGCAAAACGGCCTATGTGCTGCCCTCCCTGGACGCCACCGCCCTGCTGGGCTCCTATCTGGAGGGCTGTACCGCCCCGGAGGATTTTGCCCCTGAAACAGTGGTGAGCACGGACGTGGCCAGCCTGGGTCTGCTGCCCCCTAGCGCGGAACAGTACAGGGACCGGATCGCCCTGGCCATCGACCACCACCCCTCCAACGAGGGCTTCGCCAAAGAGACCTGCCTGGAGGCCGACAAGGCCGCCTGCGGGGAGATCGTCTGGAAGATCTGCAAGGAGCTGGGCGGGCCGGACGAACAGGCCGCCGCCCTGCTGTACCTGGCCGTGTCCACCGACTGCGGCTGCTTCGTCTACTCCAACACCACCGCCAACACCCACCGGGTGGCCGCCGAGCTGATGGACATGGGTATCCCCTATCAGCGCATCAACAAGCTGCACTTCCGTACCAAGTCACTGAAGCGGCTGAAGCTGGAGAGCCTGCTGACCCAGCGCATGGAGTTCTATCATGGGGGGACAGTGGTCGTGGCCCCCATTACCCTGGAGCTGCTGGACTCCATCGGGGCCACCAGCGAGGATACGGAGGATATCGCCGCCTTTGCCGGCCAGGTCGAGGGGGTACGTCACTCAGTGACCATCCGGGAGCATGAAAACGGCGAGTTCCGCATTTCCCTGCGGACCAACGCCGATCTGCTGAACGCCTCCAGAGTCTGCGCCCGGCTGGGGGGAGGGGGCCACGCGGCCGCCTCTGGATGTACCGTTCGGGGCTCTCTGGACGAGGCCAAGGCCGCCATCCTGGCCGCCATCGACGCTGAGCTGGCCCATGGCTAACGGTATCCTGATCGTGGACAAGCCCCAGGGCTGGACCTCCATGGATGTATGCGCCAAGCTGCGGGGCGTCTTCCACGAGAAACGGGTGGGCCACGCCGGCACCCTGGACCCCATGGCCACCGGGGTGCTGCCGGTGTTCATCGGTCGGGCCACACGGGCGGTGGAGTTCGCCGCCCAGTCCGATAAGGAATACATCGCCGTCTTAAAACTGGGCGTGGTCACCAACACCCAGGACGCCACCGGGGAGGTCCTGGAGACCCATCCGGTCACAGTCGCCCAGGCCGATCTGGAGGCCGTCCTGCCCCGATTCCGGGGAGATATCCTGCAAATACCCCCCATGTTCTCCGCCGTCAAGCGGGACGGGAAGAAGCTCTACGAGCTGGCCCGGAAGGGCAAAGAGGTGGAGCGCCAGCCCCGGCCCGTGACCATCCATACATTAGAAGTCCTCCGCCCGCTGGGGGAGGACGGGTACGAGCTGCGGATCGTCTGCTCCAAGGGCACCTATGTGCGCACCCTCTGCCACGACATCGGCCAGACCCTGGGCTGCGGGGGCTGCATGAGCGCCCTCCGCCGGGTCCGGGCCGCCGGGTTTACGTTGGAGGACGCCGTCACCCTGGACCAGGTCCAGGCACACGCCGACCCCGCCGCCCTGCTGCGGCCGGTGGATTCCCTCTTTGCCGGCTGGCCGGCGCTTTCCTTAAAGGCGGCGGCGGAGAAAAAGGTCCGCAACGGGGCCTCCGCCCCCCTGCCGGATGTCCCCGACGGGGAGTACCGGGTCTATGGGCAGAACGGAAAATTCCTTGCTCTGGGCGCTGTCAAGGGTGGAATACTGACCGCCGTCAAAAGCTTTTTCGAGGTCTGATACACATGGAACAGGCAAAACGAGTCATCGCCCTGGGCTTTTTCGACGGGGTCCATCTGGGCCACGCCGCCCTGCTGCGCCGGGTGGCGGAGCGGGCCGAAGAGCTGGGGGCCGTCCCCGCGGCGGTGACTTTCGACAACCACCCGGAGAACATCATCTCCGGGGAGGTCCGGGTGCCCCTCATCAACTCCGCCGCCGACCGGGAGGGGCTGATGGAGCGGCTGTACGGCATCCGGGAAGTCATCACCGCCCACTTCGACCAGACCATGATGCGCATGGACTGGCGGGACTTTGTCACGGAGTATCTGGTGAAAGAACACGGGGCGGTCCACCTGGTGGCGGGACACGACTTCCACTTCGGCTACAAGGGGCTGGGCACCCCCCAGCGGCTCCGGGACCTGTGCGGGGAACTGGGGATCGGATGCGACATCGTGCCCCGGGTGGAGCTGGACGGGGTCACCGTATCCTCCACCCATATCCGCGCCCTCATCGCCGGGGAAGAGATGAAGGCGGCGGTGCGCTTTCTGGGCCACCCCCACGTCCTGTCCGGGACGGTGATCCACGGGGCGGAGCTGGGCCGGAGGCTGGGCACCCCCACCGCCAACCTGGCTTTGCCGGAGGGAGTGCTTTCCCCCGCCTTCGGGGTATACGCCTGCAAGGTCATCCTGCCCGACGGGACGGACCGGCCGGCGGTGACCAACGTGGGGGTCCGCCCCACGGTGAGCGACGCCCACACCGTCTCGGTGGAGCCCTGGATCCTGGACTTCGACGGCGACCTGTACGGGCGGAACGTCCGGCTGGAGTTTTACAAACAGCTCCGCCCTGAGCGGAAATTTGCCTCGGTGGAGGAGCTGCGCGCCGCCATTCTGGAGAACGCCGCCCAGACCCGGGCCTATTTCGCGGAGATCAAGAGATAAAGAGGGACCTTTCCATGCTGGCAACCGTCATCAACGTCATTTTAGTGCTCATCGGCTCCGCCGTGGGCCTGCTGTTCAAAAACCTCATCAGCGAGCGGCTCATGTCTGTCATCACCCATGCCCTGGGGCTGTGCGTGTTCGGCATCGGCGTCAGCAACCTGATCGGCACGGAGGATATGCTCTGCGTCATCGTGTGCATGGTCATCGGAACCGTCATCGGCAGTGCCATCGACATCGAGGGGCGGCTGGAGCACGCCGGGGACGCCCTGCGGTCCCGCCTGGCCAAAGGGGACGGCAACAGCCGGTTTACCGAAAGCTTCGTGAACGCCTCCCTGCTGTTCTGCGTGGGGGCCATGGCCATCACCGGCTCCATCGACGCCGGCCTCAACCACAACTACACCACCATCATTTCCAAGGGGGTCATCGACGGGGTCACTTCCATCTCCTTCGCCGCCACCATGGGAATCGGCGTGGCCTTTTCGGTCATCCCTCTGCTGCTTTATCAGGGGGGGATCACCCTGCTGGCGGGCTGGGTGGGGCCCTGGCTGCCCGCCCCCGTCATCACCGAGATGACCGCCGTGGGCGGGGCCCTCATCGTGGGCATCTCCGTCAACATGCTGGCCCTCGGCAAAGAGAAGGTCAAGGTCGGCAATATGCTCCCGGCCATGTTTTTGCCCATCGCCTATCTCCCGCTTGCCAGTTGGCTGTCCGGCAGCCTGTTTACGTAACGGCGAGCGCCTTGCAAAGCGCGTATTCTGTCCGGGAGCCAGTGATTTGATTTCCGCTTTGCGGCGCGGGAGACCCACGATTTTCCCCTTGCGGAATTTCCCAAAACGTGCTATACTACACTCCCATCACCGGGGAAGGAGGGAGTCCCATGGCAAAAGCGCCCCAGAAGCAGATCGCGGCCAACCGCAAGGCCTTCCACGACTATTTCATCGAGGACAAGTTCGAGGCGGGCATCGAGCTGGCGGGCACCGAGGTCAAGTCCATCCGCCTGGGGAACGTGAATCTGAAGGACTCCTTCTGTGCGGTGAAGGACGGGGAGATGCTCCTGTACGGGATGCACATCTCCCCCTACGAGAAGGGCAACATCTTCAACAAGGACCCCCGGCGCACCCGGCGGCTGCTGCTCCACAAGCGGGAGATCATGCGGCTCCAGGCCAAGGTCCAGCAGGACGGCTACGCCCTGGTGCCCCTGTCCCTCTATTTCAGCGGGCCCAGGGTGAAGGTGGAGCTGGCCCTGGCCAAGGGCAAAAAGCTCTACGACAAGCGGGAGGACGCCGCCCGGCGGGACGCCAGGCGGGAGATGGACCGGGCCTCCCGGGGACGGTACTGACATAAGACAAAGGAGGACACAGTTATGGCGCAGAATCCCATTGTGACCATCGAAATGGAGAACGGCGGCGTGATGAAGGCGGAGCTCTACCCCGATGTCGCACCCAACACGGTGAACAATTTCATCTCTCTGGTGAAGAAGGGCTTTTATGACGGGCTCATCTTCCACCGGGTGATCCCCGGCTTCATGATCCAGGGGGGCGACCCCCAAGGGATGGGCATCGGCGGCCCCGGCTGGTCCATCAAGGGCGAGTTCGCCCAGAACGGCGTGAAGAACGACCTGCGCCACGACCGGGGCGTGCTGTCCATGGCCCGGGCCATGGATCCCGACTCCGCCGGCAGCCAGTTCTTCATCATGGTGGAGGCGGCCCCCCATCTGGACGGGGCCTACGCCGCCTTCGGCAAGGTGACCGAGGGCATGGAGACGGCGGACGCCATCGTGTCCGTCCGCACCAACTGGCAGGATAAGCCTCTCACCGACCAGCGGATGAAGAAGGTCACCGTGGACACCTTCGGCGTGGACTACCCCGAGCCGGAGAAGGTCTGATCAGCATTTCTTAAGGCCCCGACGGGCCCTTCGGCCGTCTTCGACGGCCTCAGGGGGGCGTACTGGTTTCGACGGGGATGAAGAAGCGGGATAAGCGGGTGGCGGCGCCCAGCCGCCTTAAAATGGGCAATTATAAATTAAAGAACAACGATAACGTCGTTCTCGCCGCTGCTTAAATAGCGGCCGTCTCGGCCGGAAGGGCCACGAGCCGTCCGGGGCGTGAAATCAGTGGCGTCCGTGCGTCCGGAAAGAGTTGACCGGGCCATGCATCATGACTCTACCAACTCCCTGAGTGTGGCGGTCCACGCCTGGGGAAGGAAATGTAAATGACCGCCTGCACCCGGAGAAGGTCCCGTGGAATCGTTTTCGGACAGGGGTTCGACTCCCCTCGCCTCCACCAGCTCGTCGCAAGCGTCATATCGCTTGCGACGAGCTTTTTTCAAAAGCTCATCGTTCGCTCATTCTGCTACTCCTCGCTTCCCCACAAAGCCACAGAGCGGCTTTGCGGGGGCCCCATTTCCCGATAGTGTTTTTGAGCAGTCATTCCAACCAAAAAGCGGCTTGCTTAGGCAAGCCGCTTTTTGATTGGGTTTTGATCCCGCTGGTCACGCCGCCCTTCGGTGATCAAAATGCTCGGCGAAAGTGAATTCCGTCTCTGCCGAGGTTTTGCTCGCAAAGCGCACGTGACGTTGCACTCGCGCCGCCCCGCTTTTGTGGGAAAGGTGGCCCGAAGGGCCGGATGAGGTTTGGGGAGGGTGCCCCGAAGGGGGCGAATGAGGTTGGGCGGGGTGGGCTCCCTTTAGCTCAGCTTGCTTCGCAGCAGCTCGTTGACGGTTTTCGGATCAGCCTTGCCTTTCAGCTCCCGCATGACCTGGCCGACAAGGAAGCCAAAGGCCTTTTCCTTGCCGGAGCGGTAGTCCTCTACGGACTTGGGGTTGGCGGAGAGGATGCGGTCCACGACGTCCTCCACCAGGGCGGCGTCGTCGATTTGCTCCAGGCCGTGGGCTTTGACGTAGGCGTCCACGTCGCCGTCGGCGTCGAAGACGGCCTCGAACACCTTGACGGCGGTGTTGCGGTTGAGCTTGCCCCCGGTCACCAGGGCGATGAGGCGGGCCAGCGTGGGCGGGGTGAGGGGCATATTTTTGGGCTCCATGGCCCGGGCGGAGAGGGCGGCCAGCACCTCCCCCATGATCCAGTTGGCGGCCTGCTTGGGCGGCGCGCCCAGGGCGACGGTGGCCTCGAAAAAGGCGGCCAGGGCGGGGTCGGAGGTGAGCATCTGGCAGTCGTACTCCGGGAGGGCGTAGTCCGCCTGATAGCGGACGCGCTTGGCCCCGGCCAGCTCGGGCTGGGCGGCACGGAGGGCGTCCAGATACTCCTCCGACAGCTCCACCGGGGGAATGTCCGGCTCGGGGAAGTAGCGGTAGTCCTGGGCGTTCTCCTTGGAGCGCATGGCGTAGGTGGCGTCCTTGTTCTCGTCCCAGCGGCGGGTCTCCTGGACCACCCGCTTGCCCTCGGTGATGAGCTCGATCTGGCGTTTGGCCTCATAGTCGATGGCCCGGGCGATGGCCTTGAAGGAGCTGAGGTTTTTCATCTCGGTGCGGGTGCCAAGGGTATCGGACCCGGCGGGCCGGACGGACAGGTTCACGTCGCACCGGAGGGAGCCCTCCTGCATCTTGCAGTCGGACACGCCCAGGTAGGTGAGGGCCTCCTTCAGCTTTTCCAGATAGGCGATGACCTCATCCGCCGTGCGGAAATCGGGCTCAGTGACGATCTCGATGAGGGGGACGCCGCAGCGGTTGTAGTCCGCCCGTGTCTGGTCGATCCAGGGGTCGTGGACCAGCTTGCCGGCGTCCTCCTCCATGTGCAGCTCGTGGACGCGCACCGTTTTGCCGCCGCCGATGTCCACCCGCCCGTCCCGGCAGATGGGCAGGTACAGCTGGCTGATCTGATAGGCCTTGGGCAGGTCGGGGTAGAAGTAGTTCTTCCGGTCGAACTTGGTGCGGCGGGTGATGGCGCAGTTCAGGGCCAGTCCGGCCTTGACGGCGAACTCCAGCACCTTTTTGTTCAGCACGGGGAGGGTGCCCGGCATACCGGTGCAGACGGGGCAGCAGTGGGTGTTGGGGTCGCCCCCGAAGGCGGTGGTGCAGGAGCAAAAGATCTTGGTTTTGGTGGCCAGCTCCACGTGGGTCTCCAGGCCGATGACGGTCTCCCAGGTCATGCTAAGATCCCCCCTTCCTTATAAGCCTTCTCCGCGGGGACAGAGGGGGAAGGGTGGGCGCCGCCGCAGGCGGCGGATGAGGAGCCGCAGGGCGCCCGCTTATGCCAGTCGGTGTCCAGCTGGAAGGCGTGGGCGGCATTCAACAGCCGGCCCTCCCCAAAGTGGGGGCCGATGAGCTGGGCCCCGATGGGCAGGCCGTTTCCGTCGAACCCGCAGGGCATGGACAGCCCTGGCAGCCCCGCCAGGTTGACCGACACGGTGTAGACGTCGCTGAGATACATTTGCAGGGGGTCGGACAGGCTCTCGCCCAGCTTAGGCGCGGTGGTGGGGGCCACGGGGGTCAGCAGCAGGTCGCAGGACTGGAACGCCTTGTCGAACGCCTCCTTGATGATTGCCTTGACCTGCAATGCCTTGCGGTAGTAGGCGTCGTAGTACCCGGAGGACAGCACGAAGGTGCCCAGCAAAATGCGGCGCTTGACCTCCATGCCAAAACCCTCGGTGCGGGTCCTGTTGTAGAGGTCGGTGAGGCCGTCGTAGCCCCCGGCCCGCCAGCCGTACTTGACCCCGTCGAACCTTGACAGGTTGGAGGACGCCTCGGCGGCGGCGATGATGTAGTAGGTGGGCACCACGTACTCCATCACCGGGAAGGACAGCTCCACCACCTCCGCGCCCCGGGCCTTCAGCACGTCGGCCACGGCCAGCACGGCCTTGCGGACCTGGCCGTCCAGCCCGTCCCCGAAGCAGTCGGTGGGAACGCCGATTCTGAGCCCTCGCACATCCCCGGTGAGGCCCTCCAGCAGATGGCCGTACTGGCCGTCCAGAGAGGTGCCGTCGTGAGGGTCCTTGCCCTGGAGGACGTCCAGGATGGCGGCGCAGTCGGAGGCGTCCCGGGCCAGGGGGCCGATCTGGTCCAGGGAGGACGCGTAGGCGATGAGCCCGTACCTGGACACGGTGCCGTAGGTGGGCTTGACCCCGGTGACGCCGCAGTAGGAGGCGGGCTGGCGGATGGAGCCGCCGGTGTCGGAGCCGATGGCGTACCAGCAGGCCCGGGCGGCCACGGCGGCGGCAGAGCCGCCGGAGGACCCTCCGGGGACGCGGGTCAGATCCCAGGGGTTTTTCACCGGGCCGTAGAAGGAGGTCTCGGTGGTGGAGCCCATGGCAAACTCGTCCATGTTGGTCTTGCCGATGGACAGCCCTCCGGCGGCGGCCAGTCTGGCCGTGGCGGTGGCCTCATAGGGGGGCGCGAAGTCCCCCAGTATCCTGGAGGCGCAGGAGGTCTTAATACCCTGAGTACAAATATTGTCCTTGATTCCCATAGGGACACCGTAGAGAGGGGACACGGCGTCCCTCAGGCCCCTTTGCAGCGCCTCCGCCCGCCGAAGGGCCTGTTCGGGCGTAAAGGTGATAAAGGCGTTGTGGGGGGCGCACTCGACGGCGTTCAGGGCCAGCGCGGTGACCTCCGGGATGGAGACATCGCCCCGTTTGATAGCTGCCCCCAGCTCCAGAGCGGTGAGGTTCATCAGCTCGTTCATGTCCGCCCCTCCTTATTCCACGGCCTTGGGGACCAGGAACGCCTCGGGATCGGGGGCGGGTGCGCCCGCCAGCAGCTCCGCCCGGTCCTGAGAGGGGACCACCTCGTCCTCCCGGAGCACGTTTTTCAGGGGGAACACATGGCTCATGGGCTCCACGCCGGCGGTGTCCAGCCGGTCCAGCACGTCCATATAGCCCACGATCCGCTCCAACTGGGCGGTCATGGCCGCCTTCTCCTCCTTCGGGAGGGAGAGCCGGGACAGCTCGGAGATATAGTCCACCAGTTCTGTTGTGATCTTCATATGTGTTCCTCCTTACGGCTCCAGCCGGCTCCGGTCCCGCGGGAACAGGCAGGCCTGCCGCACGTTCTCCAGGCCGCACAGCTTCATGGTCAGCCGCTCCAGGCCGATGCCCAGCCCCCCGTGGGGCGGCATGCCGTGTTTGTGGATCATCAGATAGCTCTCGAACCCCGCCGGGTCCATGCCCCGGGCCTCCATCTTGGCCACCTGAGCTGCGTAGTCGTGGATGCGCTGGCCGCCGGTGGTGACCTCCATGCCCCGGAACAGCAGGTCGAAGGACAGGGTGTATTTCGGGTCCACCGGGTCGTCCATGGCATAGAAGGGCCGCTTTTTGGAGGGGTAGTGGGTGACGAACAGGAAGTCGCTGCCCAGCACCTCCTTGGCGTATTGGCCGATGTGGGCCTCCTCCTCCGGCTCCAGGTCGTAAGGGTCCCGGATCTTGTAGCCGTATTTCTCGGCGGCGAGGCGTTTGGCCTCGTCGAACCGCAGGCAGGGGATGTGGGAGGCGTCGGGCAGCTCCACCCCCAGCAGGGCCAGCTCATAGGCGCAGTCTTTTGCAAGAAGCTCCACCACGTATTGCAAAAATCCAGTCTCCATCTCCATCACGTCATAGAAAGAGGAGATGTAGCCCATCTCGAAGTCCAATCCGGTGTACTCGTTGAGATGCCGGGTGGTGGAGTGCTTCTCCGCCCGGAACACGGGGCCGATCTCGAATACCCGCTCGTACACCCCCACCATGGTCTGCTTGTAGAACTGGGGGGACTGGGCCAGATACGCCTTTTTGCCGAAGTAGTCCAGCTTGAAGATGTTGGAGCCTCCCTCGGCCCCGGCGTGGACGATCTTGGGGGTGTGGACCTCGGTAAAGCGCTGGGCCGTCAGGTACTCCCGGAAGGCCCGGCACAGCCCCTCCTGGAGCTTGAACACCGCCCGGCGCTTTTCATGCCGCAGCACCACCGGACGCAGGGCCAGCTCGGTGTCCAGATGAAGGTCCAGCCCCTTTTTCGCCAGGGACACCGGCATGGGCTCCGCGGGGCGGGACAGCACCGCGATTTGCTCCACTCCCACCTCAAACCCGCCGGGGGCCCGGGGTTCGGAGCGGAGAATGCCGCTCAGCTCCACGGCGCACTCCTCGGTCAATCCCTCCGGCAGGACGGCGGGGTCGCACACGCACTGCACCGCCCCGTCCGCCAGGCGGAGGGTCAGGAACACCAGGCCGCCCATGTCCCGCAGGGCCAGCACCGCCCCGTGGAGGGTGAGGCCGGCGTTGTTCAGCCCGCCACCCGCCAGTCCTCCATAAGTTGTCGTCTGTCTGCATTCGCCGGTGACGAACTTCATACCTGTTCACTCTTCGATTATAAAATAAAACGCCCGGACTGTACAGCACAATGTACAGTCCGGGACGGAATCAACCACAATTCCGCGGTACCACCCGCATTGCCCCTCCAGCAAGGGACCTCTCATCGAGCCCCGGTAACGTGGGGAGGACGGACGGCCCTACCTCCCCGCCTTCGGGGGCTCGGACCGCCAGCTCGGAAGCGTTGCGCCTTCTCGTCTTTCCGGGGCGGGCTCTCAGTCGGTGGCCCGCGTTCTCTGTCGGACGCCGTGAGGGGCGGTCTTCGTCGCAGCTTTTTGATGTTTACGAGTGAAATTATAACGCCGGTTTTGCATTTTGTCAAGGCGCGGCTTGCAAATCAAATCTCCAAACTTTCGGTAGCCACAGGGGGCTCGTTGTGTTATAATATCTAAAAATCCTCAAAGGGGGCTCAGACCGTGACAAACTGGGAAGACTTACACCGCCGCTGCATGGCCTGCCAGCGCTGCGCCCTGGCGGACACAAGGACCAATGTGGTGTTTGAGGCGGGACACCGGGACGCGGAGGTCATGTTCGTGGGGGAGGGCCCCGGTGAGAACGAGGACCTGCAGGGGGAGCCCTTCGTGGGCAGAGGCGGCCAGCTGCTGGACGAGATGCTGTCCCTCATCGGCCTGGACCGGAAGAAAAATTTCTACATCACCAACATCGTGAAGTGCCGCCCGCCAAAAAACCGGGATCCCCTGAACACCGAGCAGGACGCCTGCATCGGCTATCTGGAGGAGCAGATCGACCTGGTGCGGCCCAAGATCATGGTGTGTCTGGGGCGGATCGCCGCCATGCGGCTCATCAAGCCCGACTTCAAGATCACAAAGGAGCACGGCCAGTGGTTCCAACTGGACGACGGCATCTGGCGCACCGCCATCTACCACCCCGCCGCCCTCCTCCGGGACCCGGACAAGCGGCCCGACACCTTTGCCGATCTGCGGGCCATCCGGGCCAAGATCCGGGAGGTATGTACCCGCACTTATTGAATTTCGTCCTCCTCGGGCAGCAGGTTCATCACCGACACCTCAAAGGCGGTGCGGGTGACCTGTTCCCCGTCGATGACCTTGTGGTACTGCCGGCTCTGGAGGCGGCCCTCCAGCCGGAGCCGGCTCCCCACGGGCAGTTCTCCGCAGTAGGCCGCCAAGGATCCCCAGGCGATGCAGGGCAGATAGTCTGCCCTGCCGTAGGGCCGGTTGACGGCCAGCAGCAGATCGCAAATCTCTCTCCCCAGGGGGGTCTGCCGGACCACCGGCCCGCGGCAGAGGGCCCCCGCCAGGATCAGCCGGTTCTCGCCGGTCTCCTCCTCTGCGAAGGCGGCGGCGCGCACCAGCACGGTGACCACCAGCTTGCTGCCCTGGCCGGAGCGGTTGTTGTAGGACCGCACCTCCCCCTGGACGGTGAGCCAGCTCCCGGCTGTCCACAGGGCTGGGTCCGGGGCCGCCGCGATGAGATTCAGCACATCGTCCGTCCCCGACAGCCGCGGCACCCGGAAGGGCGCGATATAGTAGTCAATCCCGTGATTCCGGTGGGAGGGCGCCGGCGTCCCCGCCACCTGTCCCCGCAGGATGATCTTATTTTCTCCTCTGTACTCCTCCACAGGCAATCACTCCGTTTCGTCAAATGGCATCTGACCTGACTATATGCGTCTGCCAAGCCAAGTATGACCATTGACAACCGCCGAAAAAGGAGTATAAAATAGAGTGGCATTGGAAGCTTGGAGACGCTTCCGGCAGAAGGAGGTCTGACCAATGGAACTGGAGCTCACCCGAAAGCAGCTTCGGCGTCTGCTGGATATGGTATATATCGGGAACTGGATCCTCAACTCCACCCGGGGGGAGGACCGCTTCAAGGATTACGACGAGGTGGAGAGCCTGCTGTTCGCCAAGGCCGCTCAGGAGGGCATGCCCACTCTGGCGGAGGAATACCAGGGGGAGATCATCCCATCCCAGGCCTTTGCCGAGGGCGGTATCCACGAGGCAATCATGGACTACGAGAACAACGTGTTTTTCGAGATCCTGGCGGAGGACCTGGCCCGCCGGGACATGGACGACGTGCCCATCGACGAGAGCAATTACGACGAGCTGACCCAGCGCATCGACGCCTACATCGACGAGTTCGAGGCCCACGGTACCGACAATATCACCGTGGACTGCGAGTGATTGATCAAACAAACGAAAGCGCCTCCGAACATTGCGTTCGGAGGCGTTCGTCATTTCTTTTTCTTTTTCTTGCCGAAGAAATCCCGCACAGGGTCGGAGTCTCCGCCTTCCTCTCCCATGGTCTCAGCAAAGGCACGGAGGGCCTCCCGCTGCTGGAAGGTGAGATTCCGGGGCACCTCCAGCCGCACGGTGACGTACTGGTCGCCCCGGCCCCGGCCATTCACATTGGGAGCGCCTTTGCCCCGCAGACGGAACCTTGCTCCCGGCTGGGTGCCGGCGGGCAGGGTGTACTTCACCTTGCCGTCGATGGTGTCGATCTGCAGCTCCGCGCCCAGAGCCGCCTGGGTAAAGGACACCGGCTGCTCCAGGTAGAGGTCGTCTCCGTCCCGCAGGAAGCGCGCGTCGGGCCGGACGGACACCACTACCAGCAGATCCCCGGAGGGCCCGCCGTTGGTGCCGCTGTTGCCCTCGCCCCGGATGGGGATGGTCTGGCCGCTGTCGATGCCGGCGGGAATGTGTATCTTGATCTTCCGGTGGCGGGTGACCTGTCCGTTGCCGCCGCAGGATTTGCAGGGGCTTTTGACGATCTTGCCCCGGCCACGGCACCGTGGACACTCTCCCACGGTGGTGACCGAGCCCATGATGGACTGCCGTTGGACGCGCACCTGTCCGGTGCCCCGGCAGTCGGGGCAGGTCTCGGGACTGGTACCTGGAGCGGCGCCGGTGCCGCCGCAGTCGGGGCAGCTCTCCGCCCGGTTGAGGCCGATCTCCTTGTCGCATCCGGTCATGGCCTCCATAAAGTCGATGGTCAGGCCCGCTCGGAGGGAGGCCCCCCGCTGAGGACCATTGGGGTTGGAGCGCCGGCCTCCGCCGCCGAACCCTCCGCCGAAGCCGCCGCCGAAGAAGGAGCCAAAGATATCGCCCAGGTCGATATCCCCCATGTCGAAGCCGAAGCCGCCGGGGCCGCCGGTCCCCGCGCCGAAGTTGGGGTCCACCCCCGCGAAGCCGAACTGGTCGTACCGGGCCTTCTTGTCGTGGTCGGAAAGGACCTCGTAGGCCTCGTTGACCTCCTTGAACTTGGCCTCGGCGGACTTGTCGTCCGGGTTCATGTCGGGGTGAAACTTTTTGGCCAGTTTGCGGTAGGCCTTTTTGATCTCCTCGTCAGAGGCGCTCTTGCTCAGGCCCAGCACCTCGTAATAATCTCGTTTTTGGTCGGGCATATGTTTCACCAGCTTTGCGGATAACGCCGCGCAAGGCGGGGCAGAGCCCCGCCTTCACGGTGTATCGGAATGGTTGGATGATCGGTCACTTGTTGTTGTCGTCGTCCACGACCTCATAGTCGGCGTCCACCACGTTGTCACCGCCGGCATTGCCGCCCTGAGCGCCGCCGTTGAAGCCGCCGCCCATGTCGGGGCCGGGGCCGCCCTGAGGACCGCCCTGCTGCTGATACAGCTTCTCGCTGACGGCGTAGAACGCCTTGGTCAGCTCCTCGGTGGCGTTTTTGATGGCCTGGGTGTCGTTCCCCTTCAGGGTCTCCTTCAGGCGGTTCAAAGCGCTCTCCACGGGGGCCTTGTCGGAGGGGGACAGCTTGTCGCCCAGCTCCTCCAGGGTCTTCTCGGTCTGATAGGCCATCTGGTCGCCCTGGTTGCGGACGTCCACCTCTTCCTTCCGCTTGGCGTCCTCGGCGGCGAACTGCTCCGCCTCCCGGACGGCCTTGTCGATATCGTCCTTGGACATATTGGTGGAGGAGGTAATGGTGATGTGCTGCTCCTTGCCGGTGCCCAGATCCTTGGCGGACACGTTGACGATGCCGTTGGCGTCGATGTCGAAGGTGACCTCGATCTGGGGCACGCCCCGGCGGGCGGGAGCGATGCCGTCCAGCATGAACCGGCCCAAGGTCTTGTTGTACTGGGCCATCTCACGCTCGCCCTGGAGCACGTGGACCTCCACGGAGGTCTGGTTGTCGGCGGCGGTGGAGAAGATCTGGCTCTTCTTCAC
>CANRIW010000036.1 GCA_947630785.1 uncultured Oscillospiraceae bacterium
AGCTTTTAGTGGCAGGGGCAGAAGGATTCGAACCCTCGGCACTCGGTTTTGGAGTGGCTGTTGGAAAATTCCTGGGGAATAGGGCTCCCTGCACGTTTCAACCGCTTGCGGGGTTTCACCCATTTCGTCTCTCTGTTTTTGATGCTATTTTGATGCTATACCCCTTTGTCAGCCGCCTGTCCTACACCCGTTTTCCCCGCCGCAACTCCTTCCTGTGGCGCCCTGTCTCACTCCCCGCCGACCGCCTGCTCCACCCGCAGCATTCGATAGCCGATGCCGATGTGGGTCTGGATGAACCGGGGGGAGCCGGGGGTGCCCTCCAGCTTTTTGCGGAGGGTGGCCATGAACACCCGCAGGGAGGCCACATCGTTCTCCCAGCTGCTGCCCCACACGCTCTGGGTGATGAACTTGTGGGTGAGGACCTTGCCAGTGTTCCGGGCAAGCAGACACAGCAGCTTGTACTCGATGGGGGTGAGCCGCAGCTCCTCCCCATTCAGAAAGACGCAGCCGGAGGAGTAGTCCACCGTCAGCGGACCGTTGACGTACACCGCCTCCTGGGCGGCGGTGCCCATGAGGGCCAGACGGCGCTGGGTCACCCGGAGCCGGGCAAGCAGCTCCTCCACCGAAAAGGGCTTGGTCAGGTAGTCGTCCGCCCCGGCGTCCAGCGCCTCGATCTTGTCGGCATCCTCGCTGCGGGCGCTGATGACGATGATGGGCGCGTTGGACCACTCCCGCACCCGGCGGATGACCTCCACCCCGTCCAGATCCGGCAGGCCCAGATCCAGCAGGATCACGTCGGGGGCGTGGGAGGCGGCCTCCAGCAGAGCGCTCTCGCCGGTTGCGGCGGCGGTGAAGCGGTAGTCGTGGGCCTTCAGAGTGGCGGAGATCAGGTTGCGGATGGGAGGATCGTCCTCCACCACCAGGATCTGGAGCTTATTCATGGAGCGTGACCTCCTCCAGCGGAAGTGTGAGACGGAACACCGCGCCGTGGGGCCGGTTGTCCTCCACCCGGATGGCGCCGCCGTGGGCCTCCACGATGGCCTTGCACAGATAGAGGCCCAGCCCCAGGCTCCGGCGGTCGTCCCGGACGGGATTGGCGCCGTGATAGAACTTGTCGAAGATGAGGGCCTTTTCCCCCTCCGGGATGCCGGGGCCGTCGTCGGCCACCGACACCTCCGCCATATCCCCCCGCCGCCCCGCGGTCACGGTGATGGTGGAGCCCGCCGGAGTGTATTTGGCGGCGTTGTCGATGAGGTTGACGATGACCTGCACGATGAGCCGGGCGTCCGCCTTCACCAGCAGCAGCTCGTCCCCGCAGTCCATGCGGAGGGTGTGGGTGGCGGCGGCCCGCTCGCCGTGGCGGACGGCCTCCTCCACGATGTCGCTGAGCAGCTCGGCGGAGGGGCGGAGAGCCATGCGGCCCTCCTCGATGCGGGTGGCGGACAGCAGGTTCTCCACCAGGCTCACCAGCCAGAGAGAGTCGTCGTAGATGTCGGAGTAAAGCTGCCGGCGGGTCTCCTCATCGAACTTGTCCCCGTTGCTCAGCAGGCTGCTGGCGTTGCCGGAGATGGTGGTGAGGGGGGTGCGCAGATCGTGGGAGATGGTGCGCAGCAGGTCGGCCCGGAGCTGTTCGCTCCTGGCCAGCACCGCGGCCTCCTCCTTCTCCCTGGCGTTCCGCTCGGCGCGGGCGGCCTGCTCCTTGTACCGCAGGGCCAGGGTGCCGGTGATGTAGGCGGTGAGAAACATGACCACAAAGGTCACGGGATAGCCCGTCTCATAGGCGGTGAGGGTGAATCGGGGCTCGGTAAACAGAAAGTTGAAGATGACCACGCTGGCCGCGGCGGCGATCAGGCTGCACACCCGGTGGGCGGCCGCCACGGAGATGAGCACCACGCCCAGGATATACACCATGATGATGTTAGCGTGGGTAAAGCCCAGCCGGTCGAACAGCAGGCTCAGGCCGGTGGCCGCCGCCAGGATGCCCGCGCTTTTCGCGGCGTCCATAAGGATGCTCCGAACGCGGGCCTGTTTTTCCTCCATGGCAATTCCTCCCTTTGGGGGAATGATAGCACGCCCGGGGCGAAAAATCCAGACGGCTCAGCGGAATTTCCGCTGGCTCTCCCGGAAAAACTCCCGGAACCGGCCGGAAGCGGCGAGGATCAGGCGGTAGAGCAGGAACAGCCCCAGCAGGGTCAGCGCGATGAGCAAAAAATCGGTCATGGGGTCCGCCTCCTTTCCGGCGCGGGGCCGTCAGAAACGGAAGCACTTCTGAACGGCCTTTTCATGGCCCAGCACCAGGATAGACCGCTCGGTGTCCAGCAGGGTGTCCGGGCCCACGTTCATATTCAGCCGGCCGTTCTCCCGAACAGCCAGGATGTTGATGTCGTACTTCCGCCGCACGTCCAACTGGAGGATGGTCTTTCCACGCCAGGCCTCCGGCACGGACAGCTCATAGATGGCGTAGCCGTCCTCCAGCTCGGTGTAGTCCAGGATGTGCTCCGAGGTGCAGCGGATGGCGGTCCAGGCCGCCAGCTGTTTCTCCGGGTAGACCACCTCATCGGCGCCGTTGCGGAGCAAAAACTTCTCCTGCATCCCACGGGAGGCCCGCGCGATGACCTTTTTCGCCCCCAGATCCTTCAGCAGCCAGGCGGTCTCCAGGGAGTTCTGAAAGTCGTCCCCGATGGCGACAATGCAGGCGTCGAAGCTGGGCACCCCCAGGGAGGAGAGAAATTCCTCGCTGGTGCTGTCGCCGATCTGGGCGGCGGTGACGAAGGGAAGCACGGCGTTCACCCGGTCCTCGCAGCTGTCCACCGCCATCACCTCGTGGCCCAGCTCGTTCAGTTTGGCGGCGATATTGCTGCCGAACCGGCCCAATCCGATCAAAAGGATGCTTTTCATAGTGACCTCCTGTTCTCAAATCAACCGACGGTGATCCACTCCTGGGGCAGGCGGGCGGCGCTCCGCTTGCCGGACAGAGCCGCGAAGATGAGCGTGAGCCCGCCCACCCGGCCGAAATACATTAGCAGGATCAGGATGATCCTGGACAGGGCGCTTAAGGTCGGGGTGATGCCCAGGGTCAGCCCCACGGTGCCCACCGCCGAGGCGGTCTCAAAGAGGCACACGGCCAGGGGCAGCCCCTCCACCCGGCTGATGACGCAGCCCCCGGCCAGAAACAGGGTCAGGTACATGGTCAGCACCGCCACGGCCTGCCGGACGGCCCCGTCCTCCAGGCGGCGGCCAAAAAACTGGGCGCTCTCCCGGCGGCGGAACACGGCCAGTGCGGTGGCCAGCAGGACGGCCAGGGTGGTGGTCTTCATGCCGCCGGCAGTGGAGCCGGGGGAGCCGCCCACCAGCATCAGCAGGGTGAGCACCGCCTGGCCGCCGCCGCTCGTGGCAGTGAGGTCTGCGGTGTTGAAACCCGCCGTCCGGGCGGTGACCGACTGGAACAGGGAGGCCCACAGCCGCTCCGGCAGGGGGAGAGCGGTGAACTCCCCGAAGAAGAAATACACCGCCGGCAAAACGATGAGCAATGCGCTGGTGAGCAGTACCACCTTGGTCTGCATTCGGTAGCGCCTGAAGTGCAGTTTGTTGTCCCGCACGTCGCCCCACACCAGAAAGCCGATGCCGCCCACGATGATGAGGGCCATCACCGTCAGGTTCACCACCGGCTGGGCGGTATAGTCCGTCAGGGAGGAGTAAGGGGCCTCGGCGCCCATCAGATCGAACCCGGCGTTGCAGAAGGCGGACACCGAGTGGAACAGGGCGTACCACAGTCCCTTTCCAAATCCAAACCTCCCGCAGAACACCGGCGCCAGCGCCAGGGCCCCCAGCAGCTCGAACAGGACGGTCATCTTGATGACGAACTTCCCCAGTTTGACGATGCCACCCAGCTGCGGGGCGGAGAGGGCCTCCTGCATGGTGGAGCGCTGCTTCAGGCTAACCCGGCTGCCCGCGGCGGAGAACACCGCCATGGCCACCGTCACCACCCCCATGCCGCCGATCTGGATGAGGCAGAGGATGACCGCCTGGCCGAAGGGGGACCAGGACAGGGCCGTGTCCCGGACCACCAGCCCGGTGACGCACACGGCGGAGGTGGAGGTAAACAGCGCCTCCAGCGGGGAGGCGGCCTTTCCGCCGACGGAGGCGAAGGGTAGCATGAGTAGCGCCGTGCCCAGCAGGATCAGCGCCGCGAAGCCCAGGATGATGAGCTGAGAGGTGCTCAGCCGTTTCTCCAGCAGGCTCATATCTCCGCACCTCCCCCAGTTTGATGGTCCTATTGTGACAGGATTTCCATTAAATGTGTGTTAACGATGGCCCGGTGGCATAAAGATTCCGTTAAGAGCAGCCAAAACAGCGTGGAGCGCGCCCATAAGTCGGAGCGGCGGGGATGTACCGAGATCGAACGCGGCACAGCGAGAGCGGCAACCGCCAGACCAGCAACCGATACCTCGTCCTGGATCTGCCCCCCTCCATCCTGTGGAGGGCCCCCTCCAACAGTTACGGACGAACAATACTCATAGAACAAGGAAAGACTCCGCCGCCGAGTTGCTCCCCGCGTGATCTGCCCTCTGCTGATAAAAAAGCACAAGGCCAGCGCCCGAAAGCCCCCCAGGAGGTCCTCGCTGATTCACCCCCTATTTACCCCGTTGAGCCGATTTGAGGCCCGCCTGCCGGCGGGGTGGCATCCGTGCCCACCCCCGGCGATTCGCCCCGAAACTCACCCGTTTTTCAAGACTGTCCTCGCCCCAATTTCCTCCGGCGTTTTCACCAAACAAGGGCAATGCAGAGAGGGCGAAAGAGGTGCAGGTTAAAGCGCGGGGGTCTATTGCCCCCTCGCGCGGTCCACAGCGCCCCGCAACGCGGGTCGCTTCAAGGGCTTTGTTGGTTTTCACGGCGGGGGTCACTTTTTCGGCGCGGGGGTCATTTCGGGGATGACTTCCCTGGGAAATGCCTTATTTTCAAGCTATCAGTCAGGTTCCATGTGGGGATAAGTGGCGTTTGGGGAACCAAAATCACAGAAAAAAGAAGGGCAACCGTTACCTCGCAGCAAACAAAGATGGAAGGGCACCTGCTCATTTATCAAAAGGACCACGTCACGCTTTTGACCCCGCTTTTCGAGGGAGGTAAGGTAACTACACAGGCCCCCCTCGTTTCGCAGTTTTGAGCCTTAGAGAATCAAGGGCTACGAAGCCCCGAAATGCGTAGAAAGCAGGGAGCCATGTCACGCTTGTAAGTCCGTTTTTCACGGGGGCAAGGTAACTACACAGCCCCCTCTCGTTTTGCGGTTTTGGGCCTTAGAGAATCAAGGGCTGTGGAACCCCAAAGCGTGACACTTCGGCCCCCCAATCAGTGTAAAAAGGTCCACGCATAAAACAAGCCAAACCCGCGGCAAATGATAACAGTTTGATAACTGTGCGCTCCACCCCTGGCTATTCCCGGCCAGGGGTGGTATTGTGTGTCGCTGGAAAAGGAGGCGACCGCCATGCCCGAATATCTGAGAGCACTGCACGAACGGTTCACCACAGCGTCACCCGAAGCGATGAGGGTACAGCGTGAGCGAGACAGAATCCTCGCCCGCCTGCGAGGACAGCTGGGCAAGAGCCAGAGAGTCCTGCTGCTCCATCTGCTGGATCTGGAGGACGACCTGCGGGATCAGACCTCCCTGGATAGCTTCCTCTCCGGCATCCGTCTGGCCAGAGGGGTCGAGCAGGAACTGAGTGAACTGCCGCCCTACTCCTTCGACGATGAGAACGAAGAGAAAGCCAAGCAAAAGGCAGGTGAAGCACCATGCAGAAAAAACTCCTGACCAACGGCAACGTCTTCAAGCGCACCGATGGCCGCTGGAACGGTGTAGTCTGGTATCTCGATGAGCAGGGGGAGCGAAAGCGCAAATCCTTCTGCGGGACCTCCAAGCCGGAGGTCAAGGCCAAAATCACCGAGTACATCGCGGACTTCAAGCACCAGCTCACCGCCTCCGACGAATCCAAGGCCAAGCTGGAGGACAGCATGAAAAACTGGCTCCGGGTATTCAAGTTCCCGTCCGTAGAGCGCACCACCTACGACCGGCTTGAGTGGACGGCCACCCATCTGGTCTACCCCCTGCTGGGGGACAAGGTGGTGGGTGACGTGACTTCCGCCGATGTCAAGGCCACCCTTAACCACTGGATGGCCCAGGGCTTCGCCTACACCACTGTGAAAAAGGTTCACAACCTCCTGACCGATTACTTCCGCTACCTCACACAGCAGGAACTCATCACCAAGAATCCGATGCCTGCCGCGCCGATGATCAAGCGGGCGAACTTCCTGGCCGCCCAAGGCAAGGAAAATCTGCCCACCTTTGAGACGGTCACCACATTTTCTCCCTCTGAAATCGAGCGATTCAAAGCTGAAGCCGTGCGGCGATGGAGCAACGGCAAACCAATCTACCAGCAGTCCGCAGCCTACGTCCTGATGCTGAATACCGGCCTCCGTACCTGTGAAGTCCTTGGTCTGCTGAACAGCGATATCGACCTGGACCGTCGGGTGATCCACCTCCAACGGGGCGTCAAAGAGATCGCCAAGCGCAACGGCGTGGAGGCCGCCGGCGGAATGGAGATGAAGGTGGGCAAGCTGAAGACCGCCTCCAGCAAGCGGGATGTGCCTCTGAACCAGGCGGCGGTCACCGCCATCCTGGACCTACGGGCAGAGCGGTACTTCGGGGAAAATAGTCCGCTGATTGCCGACGAGAAAGGGAACTACACCAAGCCGGTGAACTTCCGCAAGCGATACTACCGAATCCTTGAAGCCGCCGGGATCGAACAGAAAGGACTCCACAGCCTCCGCCACACATTCGCCACCAACCTGGTCAACGGCGTGAAGCAGCCCGACGGAACGATCAAAGCCCTCTCCCCACGGCAGGTGGCAGACCTCCTGGGCCACTCCACCTCGGAAATCACGGAACTCTACTATGTGCGTAAAGACACCGCCCGTCTGGCCGGGATCACGACGGGATTTGAGCTGTGAACCGTGCAAAAACGCCCCTGCCTAAAACAGCAGGGTCACTCAGCGGCCCAAAAATTGAGACACATGATCAAAGAAAAGGCCCCTCTGGTCAGATTCCACTGACCAGAGGGGCTAAAAACTTTGATGCTATTTTGGTGCTGTACCAAACGGGACGGGGTGGGATCGTTGACGCCAGACAGCACGATTTGAGCGTCAAAAAGGCATCAGACTCGGTCTATTGAAAATGATACCCCCGAAAAAGTACCGAAAAAGCTCCGAAGTCAGGTGACTTCGGAGCTTTAGTGGCAGGGGCAGAAGGATTCGAACCCTCGGCACTCGGTTTTGGAGTGGCTGTTGGAAAATTCGTGGGGCGCAGAGCTTCCCGCTCGTTTCGGGCGGTTGCGGAAGGGCGACAGCTTCTTTCCTCTGCGTTTGATGCTATTTTGATGCTATCACGCAATTCCTCAGACCCTTTTCCGCCCTGCGGTCAGGGTTCCAAAAACAGTATACCATACCCTGCGGCGACTGGCAAGTGGAAGGGCCACCACGTCACTCAGTCCTGCTCTGTGTGCGATTTTGCAGAACAGGGGAGAGAAGTGCCCTTTGGCAAATTCAGCCCCGCTCCCTCTCACAAGCAACAGAGGAACAAGACGAACAGAACAAATAAGGGCCGTTGCGGTCAGCTCGGCAAAAACGGCGGAGGCCGGGTCATTCGACCCGGCCTCCGCCGTTTGGAAAAGTAGGAGAAGCACACACGAGTGCGGTGCTGTCTCATTCAGGCGGCTTTTTCTTTCGGTAGCCGCAAACCAGCAGGACCTCAATCGCCGCCAAGGCAACAGCTACTTACAGGGAAAAGTAGCATTATGCCTGGGGAGTGTGCTTTTTCCGACCCTTGGTGAAGATGTAGACTTCCCACGCGATCAGCGCCACAACGATGATACCGGTCACAGTCTTGAGGGCAATCTCCCAAGCCAAGGTCGTCTGGCCCTCCACAGCGTTGGAGTTGGCAATGGTAAAGAGGATATTGTGGGTGGCACGGCGCATGGAGGACACTGCCGTAGCGCTGGTCTGGTCCTTCAGGGCAGATACCGGCGTCAGGGACAGCATCTTATCGCCGCCGTTACGGATAATGTTATCGGAATCCATGTAGCCGTAGTCGGCAAAGTAGTCGGTGATGAGCATACCCTCGAAGCCCCACTCCTCACGCAGAACGGTGTTCAGCAGAGGCGCGCACGCACCGGCGTACTGATTGCCGATGTAGGCGAAAGAGGTCATACCAGCATTGCAGTGACCTTCCTTGACGGCCATCTCAAAGGGCTTCAGGTAAATCTCCCGAATAGCCTGCTCGTCAGCCCAGGTCAGCAGCATGTCGTTCCGGTTGGTTTCCTGTTCATTGAGCGCAAAGTGCTTCATGAACACCACCAGGCCGCCTTCCACCGCGTATTTCACCTCATTAGTGCCCATAACGCCGGTGAGCAGCGGATCTTCGGAGTAATACTCCACATTCCGTCCGCCAAACGCGGAGCGGTGGATGTTGATAGCAGGAGCATACCATCCGACAATACCCAGCTCCTTGCTCTGCTTGGCAACCAACTCGCCCTTTTTCGCGGCCAATTCCCGGTTCCAAGTTGCGGCCATCATGACAGAGGCGGGGAAATTGGTGCCGTTCTGCTCAGCGAACATACTGTGGACGCCCGCAGGACCGTCGGTTTCGGAAATACCCGGCATGTTGATGGAGGGCAGTGCCATGGTGCTGTAACCGCCCATGGAAATCAGGGAAGCCATCTCTTCCACGGTGAGTTGATCCAACAGCGTCTCCCACTTGGGATCATCATAGCTCAGGCCCGCTACATCCTGAATCTTCAGATTTCCCTTTGCGCCGGTCACGGGCATCACGGCGTCAGGATTCTGCTCATTTTCCACATTATATGTGGCGGTGCAATAGAACCCGTCAATGTATTTTTCATCCAGGCTGTAACTCTCGGGAGCAGCCAGAGCCGTTTTATAGTTGGCAAAATGATCTGTGCGGCTCAGGTATTCGATTTCGCCAGCGGCAAAGTCGAACTGATTCTCCGCGGTAATCAAGTCCGTAGACCGCTTCCCGGCACCGGACTCATTGTAAACCACATTATCGCTGACGGTGATGCTCCGGGTGTCGATCACAGTGTGGGAATCAGAGCGGAGGCTGATCTCATACTCACCATGTTCAAGCACATAACAGCCGTGACCCTTGGCATCGTAAGAAGCCATATCCTCATAGGAGAAGGTCAGGGTGACAGTCTCGGAGCTGCCGGGCTCGAGGATTGCAGTTTTGCCGAACTCAATCAGGTTTACCGCAGACTTCTCAATGCCGCCGTTGTAATAAGGCGGGGTGTAGTACAGCTCCACCACATCCTTACCGGCCACGCTGCCAGTGTTGGTAACCTCAACGCTGACAGTGATATCTGTTCCGTTATCCTGGAAATCGGTGATCTTCTGCTCAAAAGCGGTGTAGGAAAGGCCATAGCCGAAGGGATACTGAACATACTCATCATAGTCCAGGAGGCCCTCCACATCAGCGGTTTCAAAGAACCGGTAGCCCACATAGATACCTTCAGGTTCATTGACAAAAGAAGCACGGAGGTTCTCTTTCCAGACTTGCTGGCCAGGAGCGTTTACTACGTCGTGCATATTGTCGTAAGCAAAATAGCCGAAGTTATTCGCGGAGGCCGCGCTGAGATTATCATACAGGTTGATGTCCGGGAGCTTGCCGGAGGGGTTGACAGTCCCGTTCAAAATCTCGCCCAGGGCCTTGAAGCCGCAGTCACCAGGCTTATACGCCATAATGACACCTTTGATGCTGTCATACTCGTCTACCCAACCCAGTTCAAAAGAGTTGCAGGAATTGATAACCACAATGACGTTATCAAATTCTTCTGTGACCCGTTCCACCATAGCAATCTCACGGTTGCTCAGTTCCAGATAATGCTTGCTCGGATCAATGTCGTCAGGATTGGAGGAATACAGCACAGCTTCTCCGTAAATACCGCTGTCGAGCGTATTGGTGTCATCTAAGCTCATAGGCAGATCCGCGTTCTCACCGCCCTGACGGGAAATAGCGATAATGGCTGTGTCAGAGTACGCTTTGGCCTTGGCGAACACATCAGCGGCCTCATAGTCGTTGATCGCCGGCTCCACCACGGTCCAGTCCTGAGCATCCAGGCCCACATGGGGAACTTCGGTCTGGTAACTCTTATAGAAGTCCACCAATTCCTGATTGACTTCATACCCGGTGGCTTCCAGTCCCTCAATCAGAGACATACCGTCGGTGACGCCGTTCCGAGTGGTGAGGCTGTTGACCACACCGCCCCAGCCGAACACGTTCAGCTTTTTCGTCTCCGAGGAAAGAGGCAGCGCGCCGTCTTCATTCTTCAAAAGGACCATGCCTTCCTCGGCGATTTGGGTGAGGACATCCAAAGATTCCTGATAGACCTCATCAGACACATTGGCCGCCGGAGCCATGACCAAGTTGATCATGGAATACACCGGTCCAAAGCAGATCCCGTTGATGCCGATCAACAGCGCCAGAATGATAGCGATCAGGGACTCGCTGCGCAGGATGTAACGAACCGGCTGCTTTGCAATCCGGGCCGCAATGATCACCACAATGGCCGCTACGATGACAATGCCCATGGGGATCAAATACGGCAGACAGGAACGAACGGTGTTGATTACATCGTTCATGTTAACCTGGATGTCGCTGCCGTTCATCAACCGCACAACAGCAACCACACCCACGACCACAGCAATGACGACCAGTGCTACGATAACCGCCACGGTGATCTTTTTTGCCTTACTACTCATACGGGGCTCCTCCTTCTTTTTTTCTGTGGAATACACTCCACAGGTTCTGCCTTTAATATAGAAGGTGCCCTGACCGGAAGGGAAGAAATTGCGTAAACATGCAAAAAAACAGCGTAAAAGCGCCCACGGCAAAATTGCCGTGGGCGCACAAAGGGAGAGCAAATTATCTTTTTAAGGCTCATTTGGAACGGCCGCTGGAATCAGAATGCTCAAAAGGAAAATACCATTGTCCGTCTCAATGGTGATCGTCCCACCATACCGTTGAACAATCTGCTCGATACTGGTAAGGCCAAAGCCATGGTTCTCTTTGTCCTCTTTGGTGGTCTGAAAATGCCCGTCGCTGCCGCTGACCAGGGAATCATAGTAGTTGGAAATCTGGATGAAAGTTCCGCCCACCACTTGCTGGACCACCACCCGAATGATCCGCCGCCCTACATCCAGCTTTTTGCTGCTCTCGATGGCGTTATCCAGGGCATTGCCGAGGACGGTGTAAAGGTCTACCGGCGAGATGGACCGTAATCCGGAACCGTCTGCCATGCAGGTCCAGGTTATCTGATTTCTGGCGCAAATCAGGCTTTTTTCCGTAAGTACAGTGTCCAGCACCTCATTCCCGGTCTTTACAGCGGTATCATAAATCATAACTGACTGCTCAATCTCGTTCAGCACCCCGTTCCGACTCTCTGCGTCCTCCATAAAGCGGAGTCCCGCAATCTGATGGCGCAAGTCATGGCAGCGCCGGTTGATCTGGTCAATATTTTCCCGTGACAGTTCATACTGCTCCTGCATCTTCTGACGAATCCGCCGTTCTGTGGACAGGGCGGCCAGCAGTTTTGCCTCTGACCGCAGGCTAAGCTGAAGGGCAAGGACCAAAATGCAGGCACAAAAGGCGTAAGCCTCACAAACCATCGCTGCGGCGCTGTCCAGATCAGCCTCCATAGCTCCCAGGGTGAGAGGCAGGACCATGGCAAGAAGCAGGACAACCAGCGTCATGATCACAGCGCGTCCTCTTGAAACACGGTAATGGCCCTCTACCGTCATCCGCTTGTTGATCAGGTACACCATTGGCCATCCCAAGGCTGCATACAGTACCCAACCGCACAGGGCAGAACCCACAGGGCCAAGTACGCTCAGGACACTGTTTCGTAATATGTTCCAGATACACACAACACCGTGCTGCACCACAAAGGTATCCGTCATCGCGTAGTAGCAGTCGGCAAAAGAGAGCTTGGTGCAAAACACGAAAAACAAAAACACCAGACCTAAAATCAGAAGATCCTCCACCAAATAAAACACACTGGGCGAAACACCGAAGCGGCCGACATCCAACCCGCTGAGAAAGCCGCCGAATAAAAAACCGGCGAGAATCCCCACACCAATGCGCAACTGTGACCGGGAGCGACGTTCCAAGGGGATCATCATCCCCGCCGCCACAACAAGCATAGTCTGGAGCATTCCCGGCTCTAAAACTCTCAGAATCAGATTCACGTCAGTATCCCTCCCTTCGCCAACTTCAGCAGCATTTCCACCACAGCCTTCCGATGCGTTCGGCTTACCGGAAGAGTTACTCCGGCCAGCGTCACCATATCGCTGCCCAAGTATTCTACATGGCGAATGTTGATCAGCGTTCCTTTATTGCAGCGGACAAAGCCATAAGGCGTCAACGTGTCCTCCAGTTGCCGCAGCGTCTGGCCGCTGGAACTTTCAAAGCGTCCCTGCCGCGTGTAATAGCAAATGCGGTGACTCTTGATCTCAATATAATCGATCTGCTCTAACGGGACCCGATGCAAATCCCCATCCAGCTTGATCAGCATGGATTTTTCCTGGCGGCTGCCAAGCTGGCGCAGCGCCAGTTGGAGTTTCATGTCCATTTCATAATAATGCAGAGGTTTGAGAATGTAGTCAAAAGCGCCAACAGAATAGCCTTGAATAGCATACTGAGCCAAACTCGTTACAAATATGAGCATAACCGTATGGTCCATAGACCGCAGTTCTCGGGCAACATCCATCCCGTTCATTCCGGGCATATTGATGTCCAAAAACACCAGGTCCCAGTTTCCCCGGTAATGTTCCAAAAGCTCCGCACCGTTTTGAAATGTGGAAACGGAAAAGGATGCCTCATGCTGTTCCTCATACCGATGCAGACAGTCCTGGAGCTGCTTTGCATACTCTGGATCGTCTTCTGCTATGGCAACTCGGATAACGGGCATCTGCGGCATCATTCATTCTCCCCCTTCCCGGTGATCTTCAAGACGTTTTCATCAAGGCGCTACATGTCCTATAAAGCAGGATAGCACATAGCAAAAGCAAAGTCCACAACTAAATGCCAGCACTTATTTGTCTGAATTAAACCTCTTCCGCAATACAGACGGGTCAAACATAGTCACAGCATTGACAGTTTTCAGCCCCGTGCTCCTTCTATCTCACTATCTCACGATTCCGCCAGCCACTTCCCGAACTCCTCCGCGGTAATCTCCCCCGCCTCGCATTCCTTCCGTTTCTTCTGAGCGGCGGCGCTCCATTTGTAGAACTCCATCTTCGTGATCTTCCCCTTCCTGATCCAGCCAAAACGCTTCTTGTACTCCCTACGATAATCCGCAAACACCACGTCCTCCTTCTTCCGGATCGTCCACTGGATGGCCGCGCCCAGGCTCCGGCAGGTGTGTCCTCTGTCGTCGATGGGCCGGTCGCAGTACTCCACGCCCAAGTGTCCCGTCAGCGCGAACCACCGCCCGCAGTTCTTGCAACGCCGCATCCTCACCTGGCGCTTCAGGCACTCCCGCAGATGGTAGTCCACCAGGTCATGGATCGTCTGCGGGCACAGCACCTCGGTGAACACTTCGTCGTTCATCAACTCATAACTCATCGGCTGGGGCCGGAACTCAAACATCCGCCCCGGCTCCTCACTGGCGGCCTTGTAGTAGGCCGTCAGTTTTTCTTCCACCTGCCAATCCTCGCTGTCTGCATCCAAAACCTCGGCAAACAGATCGCTCACCTGTCTCTGCATGGACGCTAACTCCTCCGCCATGTGAATCAGCCCATATCGATCCAAAACATTCTCCGAGTAGTCGTCAAGCATCACCGCATGGTCAATATGCCAGCTCCAGTCCAGACATAGGAACTCGAAGTAGATGTGAACGGGGACCAGAGAGAGCAGCAGATCCTTCGCCTCGTCCGCAAAGCGAGTCTCCTTCGTCAGCGTCAGTGACCAAAGCAGGTCGGCAATCTTCTGAAACACCGGCGCAAATGATTCGACGTCCAGATCCAAAAAGGAGATCAGCGCAGAGGGGAAGGTATCGCTCCCAGTTCTGACGGTGGAGTCTTCCAAACTGCGTACCACACGGTAGTAGTGCTCCGTGTCGTTGGAGATGTAGGTCTTGAATTCGTAACTCAGCATAGCGGCCTCCGATAGACATAGCGTAAATAATTCTATGGTGTGTCTTGACAGCAAGTGCCAGTCGTGTTATACTGGCTCTGACGACACATCGTAGACAGGTCTAAATTAAGTCTACGACACAAGGCCGGAAAAGTCAAGTCAGAATAATCCAAGTACAAAAAAATCTGAAAGGAATGAGCGCCCACAAATGATCCTGGGAGAACGGTACTACAAAATGAGCAACGCGGTCTTCAGCTACCAGCTCACGCCGGCGCAGCTGACGGTGTACAGCTACATCGTGTGCGCGTCAGGTCAAAAGAAATACTGTTGGCCGTCGGTCCGAACGATCGCAACGTGCTGCGGCTGTTCTGAAAACACAGCGCGGAGCGCGCTCTATGAGTTGGAGCGGCGGGGATTCATCGAAATCGAACACCGGCACAGCGAGAGCGGCAACCGCCAGACCAGCAATCGATACCTCGTGCTGGACCTGCCGCCCCTCCATTCTGTGGAGGACCTCCCTCCAACAGCTGCGGACGAACAATACTCATGGGAACAAGGAAAAGACTCCGCCGCCGATTTGCTCCCCGCGTGATCCGCCCTCTGCTGATAAAAAAGCGCAAGGCCGGCGCCCGAAAGCCCCCAGGAGGTCCCCGCCGATTTGCCCCCTGTTTGCCCCGTTAAGCCGATTTGAGGCCCGCCTGCCGGTGGGGTGGCATCCGCGCCCATCCCACAGATTTCGCAAAAATGTGCCCCCGGTTTCAGGAGCAGTTTCAGGGCAGAGCAGAGGGGGCCGACCAGGGCAAAAAATTCCCGTTTCGGGAATGACAAGTTT
>CANRIW010000037.1 GCA_947630785.1 uncultured Oscillospiraceae bacterium
CGGCCGCAGCCGATGGAGCAGCCGAAGCAGCCCTTGTTGCGGATCAGGTGCCGGGCGGTGAGGCTCTCGCCGGAGATGTCGTCCGCCTGGGGGAACAGGGAGCCGTCCCGGCCGTTGTTCACCGGCAGGCCGCCTACGCCGTTGACGATGTTCACCAGGATCATGGTGCCGTAGGCGGACAGGCCCGCGCCAGTGACCGGGTGGGCCTTCAGGGTGTCCCGGGCCTTGGTGCACTCCTCAAAGAATTTCTCTGGCCGGGCCACGAAGATGGAGCCGGTGCCCTTGACCACCACGGCTTTCAGCTTCTTGCTGCCCATGACGGCGCCCATGCCGCCCCGGCCGGCGGCCCGGTGCTTGTCGTTCATGATGCCCGCGAAGAGGCAGCCGGTCTCGCCGGCGGCGGAGATGCAGGCCACGCGGAAGTTGTTCCCGCACTCGGCGTAGAGGGCCTCGGTGGTGTCGAACACGTCCTTGCCCCACAGGTGGGAGGCGTCCCGGATCTCCACCGTGTCGTCGTTGATGTACAGATAGACCGGCTTGTCGGAGGCGTTCTCGAAGATGATGCCGTCATAGCCGGCGTATTTCAGCTCGGGGCCGAAGTGGCCGCCGGAGTTGGCCGCGCCGATGGTGCCGGTGAGGGGGGACTTGGCCACCGCGTTGTAGCGGCCGGAGGAAGTGGCGCAGGTGCCGGTGAGGGGACCGGTCATGAAGATCAGCTTGTTGTCCGGCCCCAGAGGATCGCACTTGGGATCGCACTCGTCGCAGTAATACTTGGTGCCCAGGCCCCGGGCGCCCACGTAGTCGCTGGCGCTCTTTTCGTTCAGAGGTTCCCTGCGGATGGAGCCGGTTTTCAGGTCGATCCGCAGAATGGTGCCGATGTACCCGTTTTTCATGCCGTCTCCTCCTCTCCGATCAGGTCCTTGTACCGGTCGCCCACCGCCTTGCGGCGCTCGTCGGTGGCGTCGGTGTCCTCAAAGAGGATGGCGCCGCCGGGGCAGTACCGGGCGCACTTGGGCTCGCCGCCGCACAGGTCGCACTTGAAGACCTTGCCAACCAGGGGATGGCAGGAGATGTTGCCCAGGGGGCAGGCGTTCATGCACATCTTGCAGCCGATGCACTTCTTCTCGTTCATCACCACCGCGCCGTTCTCATCCCGGCTGATGGCGTGGACGGGGCAGACCTTCATGCAGGAGGGGTCCTCGCACTGAAGGCACATGACGGGGATGGCCACCGCGGCCCTCTCGTATTCGAACACCTTCACGTTCGCCAGCTTCGGGTTGAACTGGCTGTAGTGTCCGAAGGAGCAGACCAGCTCACAGGTGCGGCAGCCGATGCACTTCTCAGGTTTGATGAGCAGTTGTTTCATATGACCTCGGGCCTCTTGGCCCAAGCGCACCTCCTTCTGATTAGGATAACTTTATTATAAAAATAAGAGGCCCGCCCTGTAAAGCAGAGCGGACCATTTTCTTATTGCTTTTTGGAATGAGACAGCTTATAATAAGGGTAATACGACAGCATTTTTGTAAATGCAAGGCGGAAAAGCTGTGCATTATGCCCATCATAGACGGGAAAATTTGTAGAAATCCCCCGAATCAGCTTATGACCGTGAGGAATTAACCGGGGAGGAGGAAACGCCGATGCAGATGTCCCAGCTGCGGTATTTCGCCGCCATCGCGCAGCTTGAAAATATGTCCCAGGCGGCGGAACTGCTGCATATGTCCCAGTCCTCTCTGTCCAAAAACCTGGCCAGGCTGGAGGCAGAGGTGGGTATGCCTCTGTTTGAGCGCAACGGCCGGAAGCTGAAGCTCAACGCCGCCGGGACGCGGCTTCTGGAGTACAGCTCCATGACGCTCCGGGAGCTGGAATACGCCCTGGCCGATATGCGTCTGCTGTCCACCGGGACGGACGCCCGCATCAAGATCGGCGCCGCCGGGGCAGGAGCCCGGCTGACGGCCTGCGTTGCCGCCTTCCACCAGGAGCATCCGGAGGCGGAGTTCGACATCAGCGGAGGGATCGAGGGGCTGGAACACCCGGATATCAATGATTTCGATATGCTCATCTACCCTGCCGGGAGCAAGTATAGGAAATTCAACGGCTTTCCCCTCTACGAGGAGCGATATCTCCTGGCGGTGCCCGGAACCCACCCTCTGGCCCGGTGCGCCGCCCTCCAGGTCAAAGCGCTGGAGGGAGAACAGGTGGTGTTCCTCCGGGAGGGCCGGTCCTTTGTGGAGTATCCGTTTCAGATATGCGGCGCCCTGGCCCAGCGCTTCGGCGGCACCTGCTACGCCGACAGCCGGGATCTCCACCGGCAGATGATCGCCTCGGGGGTGTGTGTGGGCTTCGTGCCGGAGGACAGCGCGGCGTTCTACCGGGCGGACCGCTCTCTGCGGCTGATTCCCATCCCGGACCACCGTTTCACCCGGCAGATGATGGTCTGCTTCCGCCGGGAGAAGCACCTGTCCTCCCTGGCCAGGACCTTCCGGGACTTCGCCATGGCCTATTTCGGCCTGAGCGTCTCCTCAGAGAGGCAATAGGTCCCAATCCATGTGCCGGAGATCCGCCAGCAGCAGCTTCCCCTCCAGGGCGGAGGGGCGGCCGCACAGCAGCTTCACCGCCTCGGCGGCCTGGATGGCCGCGCAAAACGCGGGGGTGAAGGGCAGGCTGGTCTTCTCCTTCGGCGGGGCGGGGGAGGCATAGAGCCGGTGGAGGATCCCCGCCCCCGGCGGAGCCACCGTCACCTGGGCAAACCAGCCCTGAATGGCCCCGTGGACCAGGGTCACCCCCTGGCGGGCGCAGGCGTCCTCCAGGATGAGCCGGGCGGCTGCATTGTCCAGGGCGTCCAGAACAAGGTCCTGACCTTCCACCAGCCCGTCCGCATTATGTTCATCCAGAAAAGCCTCTACGGCCCGGACGGTCACCGCGCTGTTGACGGCCTGTACCCGTTCCCGGGCGGCCCGGGCCTTGGGGACACCCAGCAGGGCCTCTTGGGAGAGAATCTGCCGGTTCAGGTTGGAGGGTTCGAACACGTCGCCGTCCACGGCGGTGATCTCCCCCACCCCCATCCGGGCCAGATACTCGATGAGACAGCCCCCCAGCCCGCCGCAGCCGGCCACCAGCACCCGTTTCCGGGCCAGGGCCTCCTGCTCCGCCTCTGAGACAGAGGGGATGTTGCGGGAATAGCGCTCAAGCATGGGATACGCCCCCTTTGCGTTTCTTCCCCTTGATTTTACTCCCGGCCGCCGGGAATTGCAACACCGGCGGAGAGAGGAGGCGGTTTTATGGAATATACCGACGTAGCCGTCATCGGCGCGGGGCTGCTGGGCTGCTTCGCCGCCAGAGCCCTCGCCGCCCTGGACGTCCATGTGACGGTGCTGGAGGCCAGGGAAGATGTGTGCACCGGCGTCTCCCGGGCCAACACCGCCATCGTCTACACCGGCTGTGACACCCGGCCGGGAACGCTGAAAACGGAGCTGTGTGTCAGGGCCAACCGGGACTTCGACCGGCTGTGCCGGGAGCTGGACGTGCGGTTCTCCCGGTGCGGCTCGCTGATGGCCGCCTTCGGCCCCCGGGCCGAGGGGGTGCTGAAAAAGAAGCTGGACCAGGGCCGGGAAAACGGCGTGCCCGGCCTGGAGCTGCTGGGGCCGGCGGAGATCCGGGCTATGGAGCCCAACCTCTCCCCCGACGCCACCCTGGCCCTGTACGCCCCCGGTACCGGCACGGTGGGCCCCTGGGAGCTGTGTATCGCCGCCTTTGAGAACGCCAGGGACAACGGAGCGGACTTCCGTTTCTCCCAGGAGGTGCGGCGGCTGGCCCGCTCAGAGGGCGGCTTCCTTCTGGAGACGGACGACAACACCTACGCGGCCAAGGTAGTGATCAACTGCGCGGGCCTCCGGGCCGACGCTGTGCGGGAGCTGACGGAGCGGCCCGCCGTCCGCATTTTCCCCACGGCGGCGGACTACCTGGTGCTGGACGACCGGCTGTCCGGCTTTGTGAAGCACATCATCTTCCACGAGCCCGAGGAGAAGGGCAAGGGCCTCACCCTGGTGCCCACCGTGGACGGCGCCTTGCTGGCGGGGCCCACCGAGCGGCCGCGGAACACCGCCCCGGACTGGGCCACCAGCCGGGAGGGGCTGGAGGAGCTGCGGGCCCTCTGCGGCCGGATCGTGCCGGGACTTCCCCTAAGCGAGACGATCCGCTCCTTCGCCGCCCTGCGGCCCAACCCCTGGGCCGTCCGGGAGGAAAACGGCCAATGGGCGCGGGACGGGCGGTCCATCTCCAGCTTTACCGTGCTGGAAGAGGACGGGCTCATCAGCCTCATCGGCATCAAGACCCCCGGCCTCACCTGCGCCGCCGCCCTGGGGGAACACGTGGCTGCCATGGCCGCCCGGATCCTGGACGATCCGGGGAGAAATCCCCGCTTCGACCCCCGCCGCCGGGGGATCACGCGAGTTCATGATCTCAACGAGGCGGAACGGGCCGACTTGGTCCGCCGGGACCCGGACTACGGACAGGTGGTCTGCCGCTGCCGGGGCGTGACCCTGGGGGAGATCGAAGAGGCCATCCGCCGGGGGGCCGTCACCCTGGAGGGGGTGAAGCGCCGCGCCGGCGCGGGCATGGGCCGATGCCAGGGCAGCCGGTGCGCGGAGACCGTCGTTAAGCTGCTGGCCGAAGCCCTGGGCGTCCCTCCCTGGCAGGTGACAAAGGACGGCGGGGCGGCCCTGGTGACGGGAGAGCTGCATCATAAACCAGATAACGGGCAAAAAAAGGCGCCCCGCTATTGAAATGATGGGCAAAATCTGGTATAAAGATAGTGTAGAATGTAAAAGTCTGCGCGCCGCCGGGCGGCGCGGCGAAAGGAGTACAGCGTATGGCGACAGCACTGGGGGGGTATATGGGCAAGGTGGTCCTGGTGGACTTGAGCACCCAGACCGTCTCCGAATACCCTTGGACCGACGAACAGCGAAAGCTGTATATCGGCGGCAAGATCATGGCCGACCGGATCCTGCTGGATCAGTTCAAGGGCACTGAGCAGCCCTTTTCCGAGGAAAATCTCATCGTGATCGCCACCGGCCCCCTCACCGGCACCGGCGCGCCCTCCTCCGGGCGCTTTGATCTGTCCGCCCTCTCCCCCCAGACCGGAATCATCGCCTCCTCCAACTGCGGCGGCAGCTTCGGCTACTATTTGAAGCGGGCGGGCATGGACGCCCTGATTCTGAAGGGCAAATGCCCGGAGCACAGCTGGCTGGTGATCGAGAACGACCGGTTCACCTTCCGCTCCGCCGATGAGGACGGGCTCTGGGGATTGAAGGTCACCCCGTGCCAGGAGCGGATCGAAGAACTGCTCACCGCCCAATGGGGCGTCAGGCGGGCCTTCGGCCAGATGGTCATCGGCCCCGCCGGGGAGCACCAGGTGCTGTACAGCGGCGTGTTCAGCGGGGAGCGGGCCGCCGGCCGCACCGGCATCGGGGCCGTGTTCGGCTGGAAAAACCTGAAGGGCATCGCCGTGACGGGCAACCACGAGTTCCACTGCGCCGATCCGGAGAAGATGCGGAAGTGGAACCAGAAGTGGTTCGCCTATCTCCGCCGCCATCCCCTCACCGGCAACCAGCTGCCCCGCATGGGCACCGCCGGACTGGTCAGCTCTATGCAGATGCGTGGGATGCTGTCCACCAAAAACTACAGCGCCGGCACCTACGACGACTTTGAGCTGGTGAACGGCGAGACCCTGGCGGAGGACCACAATATCATCAACAAGGGCTGTCTCACCTGCCCCATCAAGTGCGCCCGCACCGTGGACGTGGACGGCAGGGCGGTGAAGGGCCCGGAGCTGGAGACCCTGGGCCTGCTGGGCGGCAACATCCTGAACAACGACCTGTCCAAGATCATCCGCTGGAACAACGAGCTGGACGAGCTGGGGATGGACACCATCTCCTGTGCCAACACCCTGGCCTACGCCATGGAGGCCAACGAGAAGGGCCTGTGGGACAACGGCCTGAAGTTCGGCGAGACGGACGGGCTCAGCGCCCTGTTCGAGGACATCGCCTACCGCCGGGGCCTGGGGGACGAGCTGGCCCAGGGCAGCAAGCGCCTGGCCAAAAAGTACGGCGGCATGGAGTTCGCCATCCAGTCCAAGGGCCTGGAGCTGGCGGCCTATGAGCCCCGGCGGGCCGTGGGCCAGGGCCTGGGCTACGCGGTGAGCAACCGGGGCGGCTGCCACCTGAACGGCGGCTACCTGGTGATCCTGGAGGGCCTGGGGCTGAACACCAACGCCCAGACCCCCCACGCCAAGGCGGACTTCACCATGCTGTTCCAGGACCTGATGGAGATGATCTCCGCCACCGGCCAGTGCCTGTTCACCTCCTACGCCTTTTTCCCCGGCTTCCTCATCACCCGGCCCAACGGCGTGATCACCCGGATCTGCAACGCGGCCATCCCCTTCATCGGCTGGGCGCTGCGGGCCATCAACAAATTCCCCCTGGCGCTGGCCATCCATCTGCCGGTGTTCCACCACACCAAGGGCGTGAAGTACGCGGTGGGCATCCCCATGACCTTCGGCAGGTTCATCCGCTGCGGGGAGCGGGGCTACACCATGGAGCGCTGGCTGGACACCCGCTTCGGCGTCACCGCCAAGGATGACACCCTGCCCAAGCGCCTGACAGACACCCCCCAGGACCCGGCGGACCCCAAGACCAAGGTGCCGCTGGACGCCATGAAGAAGACCTATTACAAGGCCCGGGGCTGGGACGCCAACGGCGTGCCCACCCAAAAGACCCTGAAAAAGCTGAAGATCATCGACTGAGGGAGGAACGGGAGAGATGGTAACGGTAAAGCTGTTCGGCCTGTTCCGGCTGGACACCGGCCTGAAATCCTTGCAGGTGGAGGCGTCCAGCGTGAAGGAGCTCTATCCCGTCCTGCTGGCGGAGGCGAAGAAGGCCCGGCCGGACACCAGGATCACCGCCGCCGATATCGACGGCTGCATCGTGGTGATCAACGGGAAACAGGCCCGGAAGAGCAGCGCCCTGAAGGACGGCGACCAGGTTTCCCTGATGTCGCCGGTTTGCGGAGGTTGAAGCCATGGGAGCGTATCGGATCACAGAGGACTGCATCGGCTGCGGCCTCTGCGCGAAAAACTGCCCGGTGAAGGCCATCACCGGCGAGCTGAAGGCCCAACACGTCATCGACCCGGAGAAGTGCGTCCGCTGCGGCGTCTGCGGGCGGCTGTGCCCCAAGGGCGCGGTCCTTACGGACGAGGGCGTCCCGGCGGCAAAAGTCTCTAAAGCCCAATGGCCCAAACCCGCCTTTGACAAGAACCGCTGCGCGGGCTGCTCCGTCTGCGTGGAGAACTGCCCCAAGGGCTGTCTGGCCATCACCGAACCCAGAGCCCGCGGGGACATCCGCACGGTGGCGTCCCTGGTCCGGCCGGAGGACTGCATCGCCTGCGGCAAATGCGTCTCCGTCTGCCCCATCGACGCGGTCCAACTGGTCCCGCCCGGCGGCGCCGCCGTATTCGAGTCCGCATACAAAAAAGGAGGAGCAAGGATGAGTTCCAAGGTTTTCTGCAGAGTGTTCCAGGGCGTCATGAAGGTCGGCAACTACTTTTTGGGCTACCGTATGCCCGAGTACATCGAGGGCCCCGGCAGCATCAGCCAGCTGCCCCAGTTCATGAAGGAAAAGGGCGCCAGCAAGACCCTGGTGGTCACCGACGGCAACCTGCTGAAGCTGGGTCTGCTGGACAAGATGCTGGCCTCCCTGAAGGCCGCCGGCTTCGAGTATGTGGTGTTCTCCGACATCGCGCCCAACCCCACCAGCGACAACGTGGAGGCGGGCTACAAGGTCTATCTGGACAACGGCTGCCACTGCCTGGTGGCCTTCGGCGGCGGCGCACCCATGGACTGCGCCAAGGCCATCGCCGCCCGGGCGGTCCACCCGAAGAAGACCGTGGCCCAGCTCCAGGGCATTTTGAAGGTCCACAAGAAGATCCCCCTGTTCTTCGCCATCCCCACCACCTCCGGCACCGGCTCGGAGACCACCGTGGCTGCCGTCATCACCGACAGCGCCACCCACCACAAGGCCTCCATCAACGACCCGGCCATCCTGCCCAAGTATGCCATCCTGGACCCGGAGCTGACCGTGGGCCTGCCCCCCTTCGTCACCGCCACCACCGGCATGGACGCCCTGTGCCACGCGGTGGAGGCATACACCAACCACACCTACAACACGCCTCTGGAGAACAAGCTGGCCAAGGACGCGGTAAAGCTGATCCACGACAATCTGCTGACCGCCTACCGGGACGGCTCCAATCTGGAGGCCCGGCAGAACATGCAGCGGGCGGCCTTCTTCGCCGGCCGGGCCTTCACCCGGGGCTGCGTGGGTTACGTCCACGCGGTGGGCCACACCCTGGGCGGCCTGTACGGGGTGCCTCACGGCCTGGCTATGAGCATCATCCTGCCCCATGTGATGCGGCAGTTCGGCCCCGCGGTATATGACAAACTGGCCGACCTGGCCGACGTGTGCGGCATCGGCGGCGTGGACGCCAAGGCGAAAGCGGAGGCTTTCATCGCCTGGATCGAGGAGATGAAGCGGGAAATGGACATCCCCGTGGGCGCGGACATGATCCTGGACAAGGACATCGACCAGATCATCGCCTGGGCCATGGCGGAGGCCAACCCCCTGTACCCGGTCCCCGTGGTCTGGGGCAAGGCGGATTTCAAAAAGCTGATCGCCACCCTGCGGGCCTGAACGGGCCGCAGCAAAGGGAAACTCCCGGGGCTCATGCCCCGGGAGTTTCCCTGTTTTTTCAAAGCTGCCCCGGCGTCAGACGCCATTCCTCCCGGTTTTTCGGCAGATTGAGCGAGGACCCTTGCGCCGCAAGGGCCCCCGCTGTCTTTCTTTCAGGATGTCACGCTGTCCGCACGGCTCGGCTCAGTGCATGAAAATGCTGAGGATCAGCAATTCCACAAAGCCGACGCCCCACGCGATCGTGGACGTGACCGACCAGTTGCGGATCTGGTCCTTGGTGTCCTTCATGCCCATCAGGTTGTTGACGACCCAGTAGTAGCTGTCGTTGAAGTAGCTGAAGAACAGGGAGCCGATGCAGCAGGCGAAGGCGCCCAGCAGCATGTTGGCGCCGGCAGCCTGGATGATGGGGGCGCAGATACCGGCGGCGGTGACCATGGCCACGGTGCCGGAGCCCTGGACAAAGCGGACGATGGTGGCGATGATGAACGGCAGGACGATGATGGGGATGGCGGTCCCGGCCAGCAGATTGGCAACATAGTCGCCGGTGCCGCTGTCCTTCAGGATCTGGCCCAGGGCGCCGCCGCCGCCGGTCACCAGGATGATGATGCCCGCGGACTTGATGCCCAGTTCCATCTCAGCCAGGGCGGTGGCGCGGTCCAGGTTGCGGCCCAGCACGAAGATGGCCAGCAGCAGGCCGATGCCCACGGCGATGATGGGGGTGCCCAGGAAGGTGATGATGGTGGCGGCAACGCCGGTCAGCTTGAGGGCGCCCACCAGCAGGTTGTTCAGAAGGATCAGGATGATGGGGACCAGCAGGGGCAGAAAGCTCTCAAAGGCGGAGGGCAGCTCGCGGGAGGGAGTGAGCACGTCGTCATTGACGACCTCCTCGATCTTGGCGGGGCGCTCCCAGCCCTCGTCGTTGTCAGCGGGAATCTGATAGATCTTCTTGCCCAGCCACTGGCAGTACAGGGTGGAGACGATGGCCATGGGGAGGGCGATCACGATGCCCAGCAGGATGAACTGGCCCACGTCAACGCCGAAGGTGCCGGCCACGCCCAGCGGGCCGGGAGTGGGGGGAACCAGGGAGTGGGTGATGACCAGGCCCACAGCCAGCGGGCCGGCGATGGCCACGATGGAGCGGCGGGTCTTCTTGGAGATGGCCTTGGCGATGGGGCTGACCACCACAAAGCCGGAGTCGCAGAAGATGGGGATGGACACGATGAAGCCGGTCAGGGCCATGGCCCAATGCTCGTGCTTCTTGCCGAACAGCTTGATGAACGTCAACGCCATGCGCTCGGCGGCGCCAGTCTTGTCAAAGATCTGGCCCATCATAACGCCGAAGCCGATGATGATGCCGATGCTGCCCAGCGTCCCGCCGAAGCCGTTGATGATGGACGTGGGAATCTGGGTGGGATTCATGCCGCCGATCAGGCCGATGATAACAGAGGCGATGATCAGGCCGAGGAACGCGTGGACCTTTGTCTTGAGGATCAGCAAGACCAGGATAACGATGCCGATCAACAGCGCGATAAGCATTCTGGGACCTTCCATAACTTACACTCCTCTCATAATCCGATCTTTGTCATGTGTGGATGTGACCTGCCAACAGACGTCTCAGTTCTGCAGGAACGCGGGCGCGTACTTCACCGCCAGACGCACGGCCTCCTTCATGCTCACCGCGCTGGCGATCCCCTTCCCGGCGATGTCGAACGCCGTCCCGTGATCCACAGAGGTCCGCAGGATGGGCATGCCGGCGGTGATGGAGATGGTGCGCTCGAAGTCCAGCGTCTTCGTGGCGATGTGCCCCTGGTCATGATAGAGGCTCAGCACGCTGTTGTACTTGCCGTGGAGGGCCTGGGAGAACACCGAGTCCGCCCCGATAGGCCCCACGACCTTGTACCCCCGTTTCTGAAGCTCCTCCACCGCGGGGAAGACCTCCTTCACCTCTTCGTCCCCGAACAGGCCGTGTTCCCCGCTGTGGGGATTGAGCCCGGCGATGGCCATGGTGCCCTCGGTCACGCCCAGCTTGCGCAGCGCCTCTGTGCAGCGGATCACATAGTCGATGATGCGGTCCTTGGTGACCATGTCGCAGGCTTTGCGCAGGGACACGTGGCGGGACAGGAAGAACACCCGGAGGTTGTTGACCTCAAACAGGGTCAGGGGGTCGTTGGAGTTAGTCAGCGCGCTGAAGATCTCCGTATGACCGATAAAGTTGATCCCTCCTTCTCTCAAAGATTCTTTATTGATAGGCGTCGTTGACACCGCATCAACGATCCGGGCGTTGGCCAGCTCGATGCTTTTGGCGATGTAGTCGTAGGCGGCGCGGCCGCACATACCGCTGACCTTGCCTACCACGAACTGGTCCATGTCCACATTGTCCAGGTCGATCAGGTTGAGTACACCGGGGTCATATTTCCCGTCTCTGGGATCGTCCACCGTGACGATCTCCAGCGCGGGGCTGCCGGGGTATTTCATGGCGTGCTCCATGACCTTCCAGCTGCCCACCACGATGCAGCGGGCGATGCGCTGGGTCTCCTCGTCGGCCACGGTCTTCAGCACGATCTCAGGCCCGATGCCGGCGGGATCCCCCATGGGAATCGCGATCAATGGTCTCATACTGTTTCCTCCTCTTTTCTCACTTCAGATGTTTCAGCAGATAGTCCGTACAGGTGACCATGGCGTTTTCTCCGCCCACCATGCCGCCCTTGCTGACAAATGCCTTGCCCGAGAGCTTCCCGCCGATGGCGATGCCGTAGCCCGCCAGGGGGAGCACCTCGTCCATCAGGCGCAGCCCCACCGTGCCGGCGGCGCTGTGGATGGCGGCGGTGATATCGCCGCCGGTGGAGTAGACTCCGCCGATCTCCGGGCAGGCCTCCAGCACCCCAAGCGCCACCTCCGCGAAGGCGGCGTTGATGCGGGCGGACAGCCCCTCGGCGTCCAGTCCCCACCGCTCCATATAGGGCTCAAAGGGGACCCGCCGCTTGGGGTCGATGCCGCAGCCGATCACCGCCAGGATGTTGGACTCCTCCCGCCGCCGGATCAGCTCGGCGGTCAGCCGCCCGATCTCCTTCTGGCGGCGCTCGTCGCTCTCCAGGATCTCGGCCGTCTCCAGATAGACCGCCCCCACCGGGCGGCTGGCCAGCAGGCAGCGGGTCTGGGCGCCGGCCACCCCGTTGACCGAGCCGATGGCGCAGAGGGCCTTCCCCTCCTTCTGCTCCCCGCGGGGGATGAGCCGCTTTCCCAGGCAGGCAGTGAAGGGGCCGGGGTCCACGCTGACCGCCTTGATGCCGGCGGCGGCCACGGCGTCCGCCACCGTCTCCAGGTCCTCCTCCGTCACGCTGTCCACCACCAGGATGCGCACGCCTTCCTCCCGCCTGGCGCGGATCACGCCGGCCAGATGCTCCGCGCCGTCGTGGACGTCGTCCAGATGGATGGCGGCCACCGGATATTTGGTCTGTCCCTTAAACAGCAGATAGGCGTCGGTGGTGTGGATTGGGCACTTGGGATCGGCCGCCACCTCGGTTCTGCGCAACGGCACGTGGTTGACCAGCAGATGGCTGCCCACGATCACCCGGCCGGAGCTGGGGAAGCAGGGCACGCACACCGCCATATACTCCGGGCCCAGGGCGTCCAGGAAGGCGTCCGTCTCGCTGCCTAGGTTGCCCCGGAGGGTACTGTCGATGCGCTTGGCGTAGAAGCAGACCTCCGGCCCGGAGAGGGCGGCAAGGGCCTCTCTCACCCGGCTGTACGCCTCCTCCGAGGGGATCGAGCGGCTGTCGGTGGGAAAAATCAGGCAGTCGCACTCCCCGATGGAATCCGCCTGCCCGACGGATGCGGGCAGCAGCGTCAGCGTGTCAAAACCGTTCTTTTTCAGCAGCACACCGGTGGCGTTGGCGCCGGTCAGATCGTCCGCCACCACAACACATTTTGCCATGGAATCGACCTCCCTGAAATCAATCTTGACAGCATGCGGTCTTTTCCCCCATTATCTGCCGTCAATGCTTTGCTGTAGATGAAACGCGGGTTGGCTAAAGTAAATTATAGACTTTGTATCCACAAGTTGTCAACAGGGTTTTGACTCTTTTTGCAAATTTCGTGTATGATTTCAAACCGTCTTTGTGCAATTCAGCAAAAGCATGAACGGGCAGCGGTTTTTGAGCAGCGCGGCGATGCAAAACCTATTCCAGCGGCGGCCAGCAGCCCAGCGAAAAGTTCAGAAAAGCAGAAAATCACCGCTCAAATCGCTTGATTTGAGTGGTGATTTGTTGTGGAGACTACAGAACTCGAATCTGTGACCTCTTGCGTGTGAAGGCCGAATCCGAACTTTTTCTATTTATTTGTTGTGCGTTTTAGTCATTTCTATTATATCTCAAATACTTTTTTGTCGTATTTTGTGCGCCAGCGTCCGTGTGTTACACGCCCGGCTGTGGTCGGTCATGTGGTCAACGGCGGTTTTGGTCGCCAAAACGCGGCCAGACCCCGCAAGAGAATCATGCAAAAACTTCCCTGCATAAAACAGGAAGTGCATATCGAAGTATAAATTAGTTCTCCCGCTCGTCTCGATACCGTTGCGCTAAATATCGCTTCACGGCATCGTAAAATTCTGCCGCGCCAGCCATGAGCTTTTCAGTATCCGCTATCGAGCAGATATAAAAATCTTCATAGTCACTGCGATTTCGGATCAACGACGCATTGGAAATCAGTTTTCCATACTCGCGGGGCAGCCTCTCCGTTTTCAGATAGTTCAGTGTAAATCTGGCAATGACTGCTGAATGCTTCTTATAGTCCTCTCCGTCAAGTGCAAGTACCGCTCTCATCGCATGAAAAATACAATAATAGGCGCGGTTATTCGCAGATGCATAATCTTTCGCATCCCAGTCTCTCTTGGCTGACTGCAACATATCGCAGGCCTTTTGCATTCTATACTTGGAAAGCCCAATTCGATTCGTCTCAGGCACTTAGCCGAACCCCCTCTGCTCGGATATTCTGGAAGAAGGGCAGCAATCCCGCATTGGAATCAAAATAGCTTCGATTCTCCACAATTGGAGAAACAACAATACCATAGTCCATCAACAGTTCAGCTGCAAGTTCCCCTATCTGCCAATTCCGTTCTGCAATCGTTTGACGAGGGACATCCACCAAAAGCAACACATCAATGTCTGATCCTTCGTCGGAGTCACCGCGGGCATAGGAACCAAACAGGATCGCGTCGATTTGATCCTGTTGAAAAATCTGGGCAATACCATCTCGCAGCGCAGTAACGATACTCTGAATATCTTGCCGGGAAGCCATAAGCAACCTCCTCCAACCATAACGGCGATGCTTCAATTTTGGTATATTATACTTCAAACCAACACGTTTTACAAGTAAAATGTACTCCTCATCTGCCGAAGGCTGTGATATAATACATGTGCCAAAGCAAAACAGGAATAAGCGGGAGGGGCATGGCTTGAATAATAACGGTTTTACAAATGCTGACTGGACTCTCTTTAAACGCAAAGTCCCCGAATGGCAGGAAGCCTATATGGACAAGCTCACAAGAGAATACATCCAACTGCTGAGTTCGGACTCCACTCCGACGGAACGTTTCTGGGCGCTGGAAAAACGAATCAAAGAGGACAAACACAGAGCGGGTGTTTGCATTGATATGAGAAGATCGCTGCTGTTCCACAACCTCATGATGTTGATCAGCGAGGGAGTAATCAGCCTTTCCGACCTTGATGGATTCAGCGATGAGATAAAAGACAGGATGGATTTCTTTTTCAAAAACAGGTCAGAAAGCGAAGATGCATAAACACATATGTCCAAATCCGTATGTAAAGGAGAGGCCACCATGAAACTGACCCTGTTCCATCTGGACAACTGCCCTTACTGTCACAATGCCCGCCGGGCACTGGCGGAGCTGATGAAGGAGAATCCCGCCTACGGCCAAATTGAGATCGATTGGATCGAGGAAAGCCGCCAGCCAGAGGTTGCGGAGCGGTATGACTACTACTATGTGCCCACTATCTATCTGGGCGAGGACAAACTCTATGAGGCAAGGCCGTCTGAGAGCTATGCCGACTGCAAGCGGAATGTAAAAGCCGCACTGGACACAGCACTGGCAAATGGTTGAGCATATCACAACTTCATGGAATCAAGATGGTATCACCCAATTTTTGCGCTACTGGATCAAAGAAAAGCCCCTCACAGGAAGTAATGTCATTAAGTTAGTAATAAGGGAAAATAAAGTCAAAAAAGATGTAAAAAGGGGTTGACAAAGGGCGAAAAA
>CANRIW010000038.1 GCA_947630785.1 uncultured Oscillospiraceae bacterium
AAATTTGACCATAAAAATGCGGAGTGTCCCTGATAGGATACTCAAATCCTATAAGGACACTCCGCATGGTCCGAGTGACTGGATTCGAACCAGCGGCCTCTTGAACCCCATTCAAGCGCGATACCAAACTTCGCCACACCCGGATATTCACTTTTGCCTTACAGCCTTAGTATAGTAACACACCGCAAGCGAAAAAGCAAGAGGGAATTTTAAAATTTTTGAAGGAATCGAAAAGGGCGCGGCGGCCCGCTGTTGAGTAGGCCGCCGCCTATGATACAAGGAGGAAAAACATCCTTTGTGAACAGGTCAAGAATCACACTAGGGTGATGTAGTCCCGGCTGGCGTAGCCCTCCTGGCCGTCCAGGTCCACCAAGTACCAGTTCTGGTACCGGTTGACCACGGTGAGCCGGGCCCCGTCGTAGGCTTTGGCGATGACGGGGGCGGAGGTGGAGGGCCGGGAGCGGATGTTGAGGTACCCCCAATCCACGTCCACCACGCCCTGCCGGGGGGCGGCGGGCTCCAGGAAGGGGATGCCGAAGTACTCGGTCAGGGACAGCACGATGTTCCGGGCGACGGCGTCCAGGTTGTTCTTGACCCAGGTGGCGTCGTCGGGGTTGTCGTGGTAGCCCAGCTCGATGAACACAGACGGGGCCCTGGGCTGGCGTACCTCGCCGATGGCGGTAGTGGACTCGGTCCGCACGCGATTGGGCAGGGGGTAGATGGTCTTGAGGTTGTCGGCCACGATAGTTGCGGCCCGTTTGCCGTTGGCGCTGCCGGGGTAGTAGTACACGATGATCCCCCGCACATTGCCGTAGTTGCTGGGGGGCGCGGCGTTGGAGTGGAGCGCCAGGTGGAGATCGTAGGTCCCGGCGTTGGAGGCCCGGATGGAGGAGGCCGCCGTCATCTCCGGCGTGTTGCGGGTGTAGCGGATGCCGGAGGCGTTGAGGTAGGGGACCATGGCGTCGGCCAGGCGGTTCATCCACTCCTCCTCGGTGCCGCCGTTTACGTATTGATTGCCCTCCTGGGTGGAGGGGGATAAGTAGATAACAGGCATAAGGAAAACCCTCCTTTGTGCCCATCCTATGACGGACAAAAGGAGGGTGTTCACGCGCCCAGCCGCCAGGCCAGCTCCGCGAACTGCTCCAGCCCCAGCGCCTCCCCCCGGACGGTCTCGGGCAGGCCGCAGTCCAGGATGACTTGCCGCAGCTCGTCCTTGGAGAACGCCTTCCCATAGGCGGAGGCCAGGGCGTTGAGCAGGGTCTTCCGTCGCTGGGCGAAGGCCGCCCGGACGACCCGAAACAGAGCGTCGGGCGGGACCTCCACCGGGGGCGCCTCCCGGACGGCCAGCCGCACCACAGCGGAGGTCACCTTGGGGGCGGGGAGGAAGCACCCGGCGGGCACGTCGAACAGGAGATCACAATCGGCGTAATACTGGCACAGCAGGGAAAAGGCCCCGTAGTCCGCTGTGCCGGGGGCGGCGCAGATACGCCGGGCCACCTCCTTCTGGATCATCACCGTCAGGGAGGCGAACAGCCCGCTCTCCAGCAGTTTGGTGATGACCGGGGTGGTGATGTTGTAGGGCAGGTTCGCGCACACATGGAGTGTAAAGCCGTTCAGCCTGTCAGCGGACAGGGCGGCCAGATCCAGCTTCATCACGTCGCCGGGGACCACCTCCACGTTATCGAAGTCCGCCAGCGTCTCCGCCAGCACGGGCAGCAGGGACTTGTCCAGTTCTATTGAGACGACTTTTCCGGCCCTTTGTGCCAGCTCCCGGGTGAGGCAGCCCACGCCGGGGCCGATCTCCACCACGCCGCAGCTTTTGTCCAGCCCGGCGGCCTCGGCGATGTCTCGGGGCACCCAGTCCGCGATGAGGAAGTTCTGCCCCAGGGACTTGGAGAACCGGAACCCGTGCCGGCCCAGCAGGTCCTTTACGTCCCTAATATTTGCAAGGTCCATCGAAATGCCTCCTCCGGGCAGGTTACCTGCCAGCCCCCTTTCGCAAAAGGGGGTGCCGAGCAAAGCGAGGCGGGGGATTTTCTCCGTCCTTTTTACCTCTGCTTCCTGATTCGCTTCTCATAGGCCACCCGCCGGGGGTCGTGCCCCTCGGCCACCTCCACCAGCACGTTCCCCCGGTACTGGAGGCCCCGCCGCCGCAGCAGCCCCTGCATGGCCTTGTTCTTCTTGTGGGTGTCCGCCCGGAGCCAACAGATCCCCCGCTCCAGGGCAAGCCGCTCGCACTCCCTCACCATCCGGTCGGACAGGCCGGAGCCCCGCCACTGGGGGGCCACGGCGCACCGGTGGAGGGTGACATAGGGCGCGTCGGAGGCCCACTTGCCGTCGGTGATGGCGGCGTAGTTGGGGTCCTTCCCGGCGGCCAGGGTGAAAAAGGCCCCGATCTCGCCGCCGCAGTCCAGCACGAAGCACTCCCGCCGCGCCATATCCGCCAGAAAATGGGCCCGGCTGGGATAGGGGGGATCGTTGTCCTGCCACTGGTCCACGCCGTGCTCCCGCAGATAGGCTCTGGCCGCTTCCGCGATGGACTCCATGGCGGGAATGTCCGCTTCCACAGCGGGGCGGCAGACGATCTTCTCCGGCAGGAGGGGCTGGCTGGCCTCCCGGTCCAGTTCCGCCAGCAGCTTTTGATCCTCTTTGGAGGACAGGTCCAGCTTATCGAACAGGTCGGGCCGGCGCGCCCGGGTGCGGGCGATGGACTGCTTCCGCCGCCAACGCTCCACAGCGGCGTGGTCGCCGGTGAGCAGTTCCCCCGGCACCGCCATCCCATGCCACACCTCCGGGCGGGAGTACTGGGGGTACTCCAGCAGCCCATCCCAGTGGCTCTCGTTCTCGAAGCAGGAGGGGTCCGCCAGCACGCCGGGGACCAGGCGGCTCACCGCATCGGCCACCGCCATGGCGGCGATCTCCCCGCCGGTGAGGACGAAGTCCCCCAGGGAGATCTCCTCGTCCACGCAGGCGTCGATGAACCGCTGGTCCACCCCCTCGTAGTGGCCGCAGACCAGGATCAGATGGTCGTGTTCCCAGGCCAGCCGCTTTGCGTCCGCCTGGGTGAAGGTCCTGCCGCAGGGGGAGAGGAAGACGGTGTGGGGCTTTCCCTCCGCCTGTTGGCACAGGTGTTCCCAGCAGCGGTACAGGGGGTCGGCCTGTAAAATGGCCCCGTGGCCGCCGCCGTAGGGGTAGTCGTCCACCTGGTTCTGCTTATTCGTCGTGTAGTCCCTGATCTGGTGGGTCTCGATGCGCAGGAAATCCCGCTCCTGGGCCCTCCCCAGGATGGATTCGGACAGCACGTCCCCCACCGTGTCGGGGAACAGGGTCATGATGTCGATGCGGTACATGGTCACATCCCCTCGATGAGCCGGACCTTCACATAGCCGCCCTCGATGTTGGTCTCCAGCACAAATTCCGGCACGGCGGGGATCAAAATTTCCCGCTCGCCCTCAACCACGTATACGTTTTGCACGGAGGGGGAGAGGACCTCCTTCAGCATGCCCAGCTTATTTCCGGCCTCGTCGATCACGTCCAGCCCGATCACGTCGGCCAGGAAGAAGGAGCCCGCCGGCAGCTTTGCGTCGGCGCGGCGGATGCGCACCGTCTTGCCCTTCAGCAGCATGGCGGCCTCCACCGTGTCCACGCCCTGGAATTTCACGATGACGCTGCCCTTGTGGACCCGGCAGGAGGTTACCGCCATGGGCTTGTCTCCCTCCAGATACAGGGTCCTGAACCGGCACAAAAAGTCGGGGGAGTCCGCCCAGGGGACGATGCGCACCTCTCCCCGGATGCCGTGGGTGTTCACCACCTGGCCGCAGTCCAGATATTCGGTCATAGGAGATACCTCCTCAGTACAGTGAAATGGAAAAGGCGGGGGAAATTCCCCCGCCTGTCCGGTGTGCGTTCGGCTCAGTCGTCGACGATGTCCACGGTGAGCTTGATCCCCTGGCGCTGGGCGGCGGAGCGCATCAGCGTGCGGATCTCCTTGGCGATGCGGCCTTGCCTGCCGATCACCTTGCCCATGTCCTCCGGGGCCACCCGAAGCTCTAGCACCGTGCCGGCGGGGGAGTCGTACTGTTCCACCACCACCTGCTCAGGGTGCTCCACCAGGCTCCGGGCGATATAAGTGAGCAGTTCTTTCATGTGGCCTCCCAATACGCAGTCTTACAGGCCGGCCTTTTTCAGCAGGTCGCGCACCGTGTCGGTGGGCTGAGCGCCGGTCTTGATCCAGGCCTGGGCGCGCTCCACGTCGATGTTGATGGCGGCGGGGTCCTGCCGGGGATCGTAGGTACCCAGCTCCTCGATGAACCGTCCGTCCCGGGGATAGCGGGAGTCGGCCACCACCACACGGTAGAAGGGGGCCTTCTTGGCGCCCATGCGGCGCAGTCTGATCTTCACCATTTTATCTTCACCTCCATAAGTTGTTTACAGTGATCTATGGCACGTCAAAAGACGAGAACCAACATTAAAACGGCAGCCCGCCGCCCATGCCCCCGAAGCCCTTGAAACGGCTCATGAAGCCCTTGGCCTTCTTGGGATTGGCGAACTGGCGGGTGAGCTGCTGGAGCATGTCGAACTGCTTCAGCACCCGGTTCACGTCCACCACCTGGGTGCCGGAGCCGGCGGCGATCCGTTTTTTCCGGCTGGAGTTCAGGATGGACGGGTCTTCCCGCTCGGCGGGGGTCATGGACTGGATGATGGCCTCGATCCGGGTGAGGCTCTTTTCGTCCACCGACAGGTCCAGCTTTTTGCCGCCCATGCCGGGGAGCATCCCCATGATGTCCTCCATGGAGCCCATGCCCTTGAGCTGGGTCAACTGGTCGTAGTAGTCGTTGAGGGTGAAGCGGTTCTTCCGCATCCGCTCCAGCTGCTCGGCGGCCTTCTTGGCGTCCAGGGTCTGCTCCGCCTTCTCGATCAGCGAGAGCACGTCCCCCATGCCCAAAATGCGGCTGGCCATCCGGTCGGGGTGGAAGACCTCAATCTGATCCAGCTTCTCGCCGGTGCCGGCGAACTTGATGGGCTTGCCGGTGACCGAGCGGATGGAAAGAGCCGCGCCGCCTCTGGCGTCGCCGTCCAGCTTGGTGAGCATCACGCCGGTGATGTCCAGCGCCTCGTCGAAGGCTTTGGCGGCGGTGACGGCGTCCTGGCCGATCATGGCGTCCACCACCAGCAGGATCTCGTCGGGGTTTACCGCCGCCTTGATGGAGCGCAACTCGTCCATCAGGGCCTCGTCCACGTGGAGCCGGCCGGCGGTGTCCAGGAACACCATGTCGTTGCCGTGCTGTCTGGCGTGGGCGATGGCGGCCTTGGCGATGTCCACCGGGTCGATCTGGCCCATCTGGAACACGGGCAGATCCAGCTGGCCGCCCACCACCTCCAGCTGCTGGATGGCGGCGGGGCGGTACACATCGCAGGCGGCCAGGAGCGGGCGCTTGCCCTGCTTTTTCATCAGGCCCGCCAGCTTGGCGCCGTTGGTGGTCTTGCCCGCGCCCTGCAGGCCCACCAGCATGACAACGGTGGGCGGGGCGGAGGAGATGGCCAGCTTGCTGTCCCCGCCGCCCATGAGGGCGGTCAACTCCTCGTTGACGATCTTCACGATCATCTGGGCGGGGGTCAGGGACTCCATGACCTCCTGGCCCACGGCCCGCTCGGACACGGTCCTGACGAACTCCTTGACCACTTTGAAGTTGACGTCCGCCTCCAGGAGGGCCATCTTGATCTCCTTCATGGCCTCCTTTACGTCGGCCTCGGACAGGCGGCCCTTGCCCCGGAGCTTTTTGAAGACGGCGGACAGCTTTTCAGTCAGGCTCTCAAATGCCATAGCGTGAAGTCTCCGTTACTGATCCTGGCGCAGGGCGGCGGTCTGCTCCTTGATGGAGCGGCCGATGGCGTCCAGCTCGGCGTCGTCATACCGGCGGTGGTCCACCGCGTCCAGGAGCCGGTCAGCGGCCTGGTCGATGGCGTCCAGCGCGGCCTGGGACCGCTGGAACCGGCGGATGATATGGGTCTTGTCCTCGATCTCGGTCATGGCGGCCTCGGCCCGGACGATCACGTCCCGCACGCCCTGCCGGGAGATGCCGTAGTTCTCCGCGATCTCGGCCAGAGAGAGGTCTTCGTTGTAGTAGAGGTCGTAGAATTCCCGCTGCCGCTCGGTGAGCAGGTCGCCGTAGAAGTCGAACAGCAGGGCCATCCGGTATGCCTGGCTCTTCATAAAACGCACCCCCACAAGATGTAGTGTAAAGTCAAGAAACTTTACAATTTGGTATGATACCATAGATCACGCCCAAAGTCAAGGGCGATTTCGGAAATATTTCCAGTCCAGCGGCGCGGGATGGGCTGCCCCGCCGCCGCCCGCAACAGCCCATTGATTTTATCGGAGGGATATACTATAATGATATCTGCCGAATCATCCGTGAACAAGAGGTCAAGCTATGATAAACACTGTCACGTTTCCCGGCCTTGGGCTGGAATTTGAACTGAACCGGGTGGCCTTTTCCATTTTCGGCCACAATATCTACTGGTATGGCGTCATCATCGCCTGCGGATTCCTGCTGGCGGTGGCCTACGGGTTGTGGCGTGCCCCGAAATACGGGATCGACCCGGACAAGATCATCGACATGCTGTTCTTTGCCGTGCCGCTGTGCATCATCGGGGCACGGGCCTACTACGTGATCTTCAACCCGGCGATCTGCTATGACCCCCTCACCGGGGAATTCAGTTTTTACCGCATGATTGCCATTTGGGACGGGGGCCTCGCCATCTACGGCGCGGTGCTGATGGCCATCGTGGTGGTGCTGGTCTACTGCCGGGTGCGGAAGCAGTGCTTCTGGGACTACGCCGACCTGGGCGTTTTGGGGGTCATGATCGGCCAGCTGGTGGGCCGGTGGGGCAACTTCGTCAACGTGGAGGCTTACGGCGGCCTCACCACCGTTCCCTGGCGGATGTGCTCCACGGCCATCGCCAACTGGCTGTGGACCCAGGGGCAGATCACCGATATGGACACCTACCGCGCCGTCATCGACGGCACCCTGGGCGTCCATCCCACCTTTTTCTACGAGTCTATGTGGAATCTGCTGGGCTTTGTGATCCTGGCCCTGTTGGCCCGGAAGCGGAAGTTCAGAGGCCAGACCTTTGCCGGATATCTCATCTGGTACGGCTTCGGCCGGGCGGTCATCGAGGGGCTGCGCACCGACAGTTTGTACTTCTTCGGCACCGGTATCCGCACCTCCCAGATGGTGGGCATCATCTCCGTCGTCGCGGGGATCGTGATGCTCCTCGTGCGCAGCCGGACCGGGAAGATCGTGTCCGAGGCGGAGGCGGCGGAGCCCGTCCCGGCTGGGGAGGGCGAGGCGTCCCCGGAGGATATCGGGGCGGAGGACGGCGGGGAGAAGACGCTTCCCGCCGACAACGACACACAGGAGGAGAAGACCGATGGCGACGGTAATTGACGGCAAGGCCCTGGCGGCCAAGGTAAAGGAGCAGGTCCGGCGGGAGGCGGCAGAGCTGCCCCGGAGGCCCGGCCTGGCGGTGATCATCGTGGGGGACGACCCGGCCTCGCGGGTCTATGTGAACAGCAAGCGGAAGGACTGCGAGGAGTGCGGCTTCGTCAGCGAGGAGTTCGCCCTGCCCGCCTCCACAAAGCAGGAGGACCTGCTGGCCCTGGTGGGGGAGCTGAACTGCCGGGAGGACATGGACGGCATCCTGGTCCAGCTGCCCCTGCCCAGGGGACTGGACGAGCGGGCGGTCCTGCTGGCCATCAACCCCGCCAAGGACGTGGACTGCTTCCACCCCTATAACGTGGGGCAATTGACCATCGGGGAGCCGGTGTTCCAGCCCTGTACCCCCGGCGGCGTCATGGAGATGCTGAAGGAGTATCACATCGACCCGGCGGGGAAGAAGTGCGTGGTGCTGGGCCGGTCCAACATCGTGGGCAAGCCCATGGCCCTGCTGCTGCTCCACGCCCACGGCACGGTGACCATCTGCCACTCCAGGACGCCGGACCTGGCGGCGGAGTGCGCGGAGGCGGACATCCTGGTGTCCGCCGTGGGGAAGACCGGCCTCATCACCGCCGACATGGTGAAGAAGGGGGCCGTGGTCATCGACGTGGCCATGAACCGCGACGACGCCGGCAAGCTCTGCGGCGACGTGCGCTACGACGAGGTGGCCGCCAAGGCCAGCTATATCACCCCCGTCCCCGGCGGCGTGGGGCCCATGACAAGGGCCATGCTCATGCGGAACACGCTGACGGCGGCGAAAAACCATCAGAGATAAGAGAAGGGGCGGCCACTGACCGCCCCTTTCACGTTATTGATTCTCTTTTGCGTACTTGCACCACTTCGTCAGCGGGCACTCCCCGCATTTGGCTTTCCGTGCGGTACACACCGCCCGCCCGTGGAGCACCATCCGGTGGCAGAAGTTGTTGGACTCCTCCGGCGGCAGGACGGCTCGGAGCTGGGTCTCCACCTTGGTGGGATCGGTGGTGCCGTCGGTGAGGCCCAGCCGCCCGGTGATGCGGATGCAGTGGGTGTCGGCCACCACCGCGCCGGGAGTCCGGTAGATATCGCCCAGGATCAGGTTGGCGGTCTTGCGGCCCACGCCGGGGAGTTTTAAGAGCTCCTCCATGGTGCCGGGCACCTTTCCGCCGTAGTCCCGGAGGAGCATCTGGGCGGAGGCGACGATATCCCGGCTCTTGCCCCGGAAGAAGCCGCAGGAGTGGATGTACTCTCCCACCTCCTCCGGGTCGGCCTCGGCGAAGGCCTCCAGGGTGGGAAACCGGGCGTATAAGGCGGGGGTGACCATGTTCACCCGCTCGTCGGTACACTGGGCGGACAGGCGGACGGCGAAGAGCAGCTCGTAGTCCTTGTCATACTGAAGAGAGCAGAGGGAGACGGGGTACAGCTCCTTGAGGGCGTTGACGATTTGGAGGACGGCATCCTGTTCCATAAAAAGGTCACCTCTGACGGATTTTTCATCATTCTATCACAAAACGACGGGAAATGCGAGACCGATTTTTCTTGCGGAAACAGTTGTGCTTCACATATGACCTGTGGTATAATATCCGCATATCAAATTTGAAAGGCGGAGACCTTCCTATGGTTTTGGAACAGATCGATTTTCTGGAGCAGTTCGACCCGGAGGTGGGCGCGGCGGTCCGCGCCGAGCTGGAGCGTCAGCAGGGCAACCTGGAGCTGATCGCGTCGGAGAATATCGTGTCGGAGGCGGTGCTGGCCGCCGCCGGCAGCGTTTTGACCAATAAGTACGCCGAGGGCTACCCCGGCAAGCGGTATTACGGGGGCTGCGTCCATGTGGACGTGGTGGAGCGGCTGGCCATCGACCGGGCCTGTGAACTGTTCGGGGCGAAATTCGCCAACGTGCAGCCCCACTCGGGGGCCCAGGCCAATTACGCCGTGTATATGGCTCTGTGCCAGCCGGGGGACACCGTGCTGGGCATGAACCTGGATCACGGCGGCCACCTGACCCACGGCAGCCCGGTGAACTACTCGGGCAAGTATTTCAACGTGGTGTCCTACGGGGTGGACGAGCTCACCGGCCGCATCGACTACGACGCGCTGGAGAAGATCGCGAAGGAGTGCAAGCCCCGGATGATCGTGGCGGGGGCCTCCGCCTATCCCCGGATCATCGACTTCAAGCGGTGCCGGGAGATCGCCGACGAGGTGGGGGCCTATCTCTGGGTGGACATGGCCCACATCGCCGGCCTGGTGGCGGCGGGGCTCCATCCTTCGCCCGTGCCCTATGCCCACGTGACCTCCACCACCACCCACAAGACCCTCCGGGGCCCCCGGGGCGGCATGCTCCTCACCAATGACGAGAACATCGCCAAGAAGCTGAACTCCGCCGTGTTCCCCGGCTCCCAGGGCGGGCCGCTGATGCACGTCATCGCCGCCAAGGCCGTGGCCCTGGGGGAGGCTCTGAAGCCCGAATTCAAGACGTATCAGCAGCAGGTGGTGAAGAACGCCGCCGCTCTGGCGGAGGGCCTCACCTCCCGGGGGATGAAGCTGGTGTCCGGCGGCACCGACAACCATCTGATGCTGATGGACCTGCGGGACATGGGCGACCTCACCGGCAAGGAGCTGGAGCGTCGGCTGGACGAGGTGCACATCACCGCCAACAAGAACAAGGTCCCCGGCGACCCCCGGTCCCCCTTCCAGACCAGCGGCCTGCGGCTGGGCACCCCTGCCGTCACCAGCCGGGGCCTGGTGGAGGCCGACATGGACCAGATGGCCCGGTATATCGCATGGGCGGCCACCGATTTCGAGACCAAGGCCGACGAGATCCGCGCCGGCGTCGCCGCCCTCACCGCCAGATATCCCATCTATAAGTGACAGGCCCATTGCAAAGCGATCCTAAAAATCAACATAAAGGGGAGCGAGTACCAATGAAAATGATCCTGAAGCAGCGCATCTTTACCTGGTTCGACAGCTACGACATCTACGATGAGTCCGGCGCCGTCCTCTACAAGGTGGAGGGCAAGCCCGACTGGGGCCACAGGCTCCAGGTCTACGACCCCAACGGCGACTACCTGGGCATGATCAAGCAGGAGCTGTTCCACCTGGAGGACACCTTCGACGTGTATATCGGCCAGGACAAGGTGGGCAAGATCCAGAAGAAGTTCTCCCTGCTCACTCCCAAGTTCGCCATCGACTACAACGGCTGGGAAGTGGACGGCAAGTGGATGGAGTGGAACTACACCATCAAGAGCGGCGATGACACCATCGCCACCGTCAAGCAGGAGCTGCTCCACATCGGCGACACCTATGTCATCGACGTGGAGAACGAGGCGGACGCCCTGGGCGTGCTGCTGGTGATGCTGGCCATCGACGCCGACAAGCACTCCCGGGAGCCCCAGCACCAGTCCTGAGCTGAAACAATGACGCAGAGGCGGCGGCGAGCCGCCTCTGTCCGTATAGACCACAAAAGAGGGGGTGGAGGAGATGTATCAGCCCTTGGCAGACCGCATCCGGCCGGAGACGCTGGACGAGGTGGTGGGCCAGCAGCACATCCTGGGGAAGGACGGCCTGCTCCGCCGGGTCATCGAGAGCGGCAAGATCCCCAATATGGTGTTCTACGGCCCCTCGGGCACCGGCAAGACCACCGTGGCCAACATCATTGCCAAGCGGTCCGGCCGGACCCTGCGGCGGCTCAACGCCACCACTGCCTCTCTCTCCGACATCCGGGAGATCATGGACGAGGTGGGCACCCTCATGGCCCCCAACGGGGTGCTGCTGTATTTAGACGAGATCCAGTACTTCAACAAAAAGCAGCAGCAGTCCCTGCTGGAGTTCATCGAGAACGGCAAGATCACCCTGGTGGCCTCCACCACCGAGAACCCCTACTTCACCATCTTCAACGCCATCCTGTCCCGCTCCACCGTGTTCGAGTTCAAAATGCTCACGGCAGAGGACATCCTGCCCGCCGTGGACCGGGGGATTGACATTCTGGCCAAAGAGATGGGCGTGAAGGTGGTGTGCGAGGACGGGGTGCGGGAGCACCTGGCCGCCTCCTGCGGCGGGGATGTGCGCAAAGCCCTGAACGCGGTGGAACTGCTGATGAGCGCCAGCCGCATCCAAAAGGGAAAGCTGACCATCACCCTGGACGACGCGAAGCTGGTGGCCCAGCGCTCCGCCATGCGCTACGACCGGGACGGGGACGACCATTTCGACATCGCCTCGGCGCTGATGAAGTCTTTGCGCGGCTCCGATCCCGATGCCGCCCTCCACTATCTGGCGCGGCTGCTGGAGGCGGGGGACATGATCACCGCCATCCGGCGCATCCTCTGCTCCGCCAGCGAGGACATCGGCATGGCCTACCCCCAGGCCATCTCCATCGTGAAGGCCTGCGTGGACAGCGCCCTTCAGGTGGGGCTGCCCGAGGCCCGGCTCCATCTGGCCCAGGCGGTGATTTTACTTGCCACCGCGCCCAAGTCCAACAGCGTGGTCATGGCCATCGACGCCGCCCAGGCCGACGTCCGCTCCGGCCAGACCGGGGACTACCCCCGGCACCTCCAGAACGTCCACGCCGACGGCGCCGGGTTTGAGCGGGAGCAGGGGTATCTCTACCCCCACGACTTCCCGGACCACTGGGTGGACCAGCAGTATCTGCCCGACGCCATCAAGGACCACAGATACTACGAATACGGCCCCAACAAGAACGAGCAGGCCGCGAAAGCATACTGGGACAAGATCAAGAGGAAATGAGGGGATCCCCATGCCGATGGACATTCGCGTGGGCGACATCGTGGAGATGAAAAAGCAGCACCCCTGCGGCAGCAGGGAGTGGACGGTGCTCCGGGTGGGCATGGACTTCAAGCTGCGCTGTACCGGCTGCGGCCACGAGGTGATGACCCCCCGCAGCAAGGCGGAGAAGGCCATCCGCAAGGTGCGCCGGGAGGGGGAGACGATATGAAGGAATATTGGAGCAAACGCATCAAGGACGCGGTGCCCTATACCCCCGGCGAGCAGCCCAAGGACCGCAAATTCGTCAAGCTGAACACCAACGAGTGCCCCTATCCGCCCTCCCCGAAGGTCATCGAGGCCATCCGGGCCGCGGCGGGGGAGAGCCTGCGGCTGTACCCCGACCCGGAGTGTACCGAGCTCCGCGCCGCCATCGCCAAGCGGGAGGGCCTCAAGCCGGAGCAGGTGTTCTGCTCCAACGGCTCCGACGAGGTCCTGGCCTTTGCTTTCCAGGCGTTTTTTGACCCGGACAAGGAAATCGTGTTCCCCCGGATCACTTACAGCTTTTACCCGGTCTATACCAGCTATTTCGGCTTAAAATGCCGGCAGGTCCCCATGAATCCCGACTTCTCAGACCCCATCGACCTGCTGTGCGGCAATAACGGCGGGGTGGTCCTGGCCAACCCCAACGCCCCCACCGGCATCGCCGTGGGGCTGGACACGGTGGAAAAGCTGCTCCGGGCCAACCCGGACGTCGTGGTCATCGTGGACGAGGCCTATGTGGACTTCGGGGCGGACAGCGCCGTAGGGCTCATCGGCAGGTACCCCAATCTGCTGGTGGTGCAGACCGCCTCCAAGTCCCGGTCCCTGGCGGGCTTAAGAGTGGGCTGGGCCATGGGGAATGAGAACCTGATCGACGGCCTGCGGTGCGTGCGGGACTCCATCAACTCCTACACGGTGGACCGGCTGGCCCAGGCGGGCGCGAAAGCCGCCATCGAGGATGAGGACTGGTTCCAGGCCACCCGGAAAAAGGTGATGGCCACCCGACAATGGGCAACTAATACATTAAAGGAAAAAGACTTTATAGTCCTGCCATCTCAAGCCAATTTCCTGTTCGCTCGCCACCCGGATCACGGCGGCAGGGAACTGGTGGACGGCCTCCGGGCCAGAGGCGTGCTGGTGCGCTGGTGGGGGGACCCGCTGATCAGGGACTGGCTCCGTATCTCCATCGGGACCGACGGGGAGATGGAGACGCTGATGAGAGCGCTGGATGAATTGATCTGAATACACAATATCCGGTGAAGGGACACGTCGCCGGATATTATTTGGCGCTTTGGCGTCAATGAAAAACGACGCGGTCAAATCGACCGCGCCGTTTTTATATCCTCCGGCGTCTGTTTATTTCTCAAACAGGAACTTCTCCGGCAGGGTGACATTAAAGTCCACGGCCAGGTGCCGGAAGTCGTCGGGCTGGATGGTCTGGCGCTTGCCCCCGCCCATGGAGAGGACCTTCACCAGGATCTCGGCGGACTTCTCCACGGTGTGCATGAGCCCAAAGGTCAAATCGAAGTCCTCGCCCGAGCAGAACATGCCGTGGTGGGCCCAGATGGCCACATCGTACTGCTTCATCAGCTCGGAGGTGGCCACGGCGATGTCCCGGCCGCCGGGCACCATCCAGGGCACCACGCCCACACCGGAGGGGAACACCACCGGGCACTCGGTGGCCATCTCCCACAGCTCACGGGTAAACGCCTCGTCGGTGAGGGGCAGCACGAAGGTGAGGGCGATGGTGTTGGCGGGGTGGGCGTGGTAGATGACCCGGTGCTTGCCGCCGGTGGCGATGACCTTCACCTCGTGGTTCATCAGGTGGGAGGGCAGCTCGCTGGTGGGCCGGCCGCCGTTCACCAGGCCCCAGCAGATCCGGTAATTTTCGCCCTTTTCGTCCAGCTCGATGATGCAGAAGGAGTCCTCGGGCTTGATGGTCACGTTGCGAAAGTACTTGCCGGAGCCGGTGACCAGGAAGTACTCCCCGGCCAGCTTGGGCACGGTGGTGCCGATGAGCTTCCACTCGCCGGGGTGCAGCTCCTCTTTGACGGACTCCACCTCCTCGGGCCTGATGCGGTAGCTGAGGTTGCCGCCGTTGCGCTCGTGCCAGCCCTGCTGCCAGCCGTCGTCGGCCATGCGCATGAAGCCCTTGACAAATTCAGCGTCCAAAACTTTCATGGTGAAAACTCCCTTTCATTCGTTTTATGTGATCTCCCCCGCCCTGCGGGCGGGGAGATATGGATACCGGGTCAGCGGGTGATAATGTCCACAGGCACGTTGAAGATCTTGGCCACCTTCAGGATGGTGTCGATGTGGCGGCCCGCGGCGGCGGCCATGTGGTGGGTGGGGCCGGCCTCGCTCCACCTGTCGCAGAACTCCCTGGCCCCGCAGGTGAACCGGGTGCGCATATTGGTGTCCCCGAAGGTAAAGATGGGGCCCTCCTCATTGACCCCCTCGGCCACCACGAACTTGAAGTGGCCGTCCCGGTCCTGGGTGATGCCCAGATAGGTGACAGGGCCCACCGGGGGATAGAACTG
>CANRIW010000039.1 GCA_947630785.1 uncultured Oscillospiraceae bacterium
CTCTTTTGCTGTATCTTCTCCGTAAATCAAAACCAAGCCTATGCAACCGCTTAGACTCGGTTTTTCGACAAGCTGAGCGCTTCCTCCGATTCGGAGGAAGCGCTTTTGATATGCTCAGAACTGATCCGCCCAGTTGGCGATGACCAGCTCGGGCACCAGCCAGGCGGCCATGAAGACCAGAAAGTTCACCGTGGTCAGGGAGGCAAAGGCGCCGATGAAGGTCAGATAGAAGGTGGCTGCCAGCCCGAGTACCGCCCCGGCCAGCGCGAAGACGAGGCCCCACCGGGCGGCCAGCCGCAGCCGGCGGCCTCCCAGCACCGCGTCGCAGTATGCGGAGAGGCCCTCCCGGGCCAGCACCGCCACGGTGATGGGATCATGATCCTGATCCGGGTCGGACAGCTCCAGACGCCGCTCCACGCCAGGGAACTCCAGCTTGTCCACCGGGAGCCGGAACTTCTGCTCCAGCATGGCGGGGACGATCACCGGGTCCCGTGTGGCCAGCACCGGGGAAACGTCCTCCCGAATCAGGGCGGCAAGACTGGGGCTTACGGCGGAGTTGAGGGAGTAGCGCAGGGGAAAGATGCCCGCCAGTTCCCCGCCGATGGCGCAATAGACCGCGTTTTTGACGCTGTGGCCCGGTTTCAGCTCCACGTCCATCATCCGCATGAAGTCGGCGTTGCCCACCAGCACCTCCTGATTGCGGATGATACCGGATACGCCGCCCTCGTGGGCCACCACCCCGGACACCTCCCGGTAGATGGCCCCCTGTGCCCGGAGCAGGTCGTGGAAGGGACGGGTGAGACCGCAGTCCAGGGCCCGGAGCAGGGTGGCGGTATAGGCCACCACCTTTTCGGTGGCCGCCCCGCCGAACACGTTCACTTGGCTCACCGTCACCGAGCCGGTGGGAAACAGGTCGCCGTCGGTCATGATGATGCCGGCGGGGCCGCAGCGGAGGATTCCGGGCCAGCCGGCCAGGGCCGCTCCCAGCTTGTCAAGGCGGTCCGCCAGCCTGCGGTAGGGCAGGCCGTATGTCAGCAGGGCGGACCAGGCCGAGGCGGCGGTGAAACAGCAGGATGCCGCCCAGGGGAACCGCCCCGGCACGCCCCGGCCCAGAGAGGCCAGCAGGGCGCACAGAAGGGCCCCCAGCATCAGCAGGGGGGCGGCGGTCCGGTAGACCCGGTCCGGCCCCGCGTCAGCCTGGAGCTGACTGCCGAGGCCGGTGGGAAAGTCGGTCCGTTTGGCGTAGGCGGGTCTGGAGTTCCATTTGTCCTCGTCAAGGGTGACCACATAGGGGGTGCGGGCCTGGGCCGCCGCCTTGGCGGAGACCCGGTCGGCCGCCTGACGGGCGTGGACGCCCCACATGGCGCACACCAGCCCAAAGGCGGTGACGGCGGAGCAGGGGAGACAGTTTTCCCTGCCCTCCAGCCGCCCGGCGGTGAGCCCGTCGATGAGGGTGAACAGCCAGGCAAGGGCGGCGATCATCTCCGGACAGGGCTTCCGGGCCATAAGCTTGCGGATGGCGTTCGCCGGAACCTCGCAGCACAAGGCACCCTCCACCGCCAGCAGGATGGTCAGGAGCAGCGAGCGGAGCTGGAAGGCGGGCAGCGCCCCGCCGGAGATGGCGCTGGCCCACTCCTCCCAGCGGAGGAAAGGCAGCTCCAGCGACACCAGCAGGATGAGAATGGCCAGGAGCCCCCCGATGAGGATCCGCCGCCCCTGGCTCACCAGGCCCTTGCGCCAGCGGGCGGCCAGCTCAGAGGGCTCCGCGTCAGGGGGCAGCTCCTCCGGCCTCGGGCCGCGCTTCTTCACCCGGCGGGGGGCGTCCTGGGGGGGCTCCTCCACGTCCACGCCGGGCATGTATTTTTCGGCCTTTTTGACCTCCTCGCTGGGCTCCGCCTCGTCGTACATGTGGTCGGCGAAGTGCTCCGCCCGCCGCATGAGGGCGGACAGCCGCGCCCCGATGGTCCGCCGGATGCCCTGGGGGACGATCTCCGGCATGGGCTCTTCAGGCTCCTCCGCTTCCGCCCTGGGCGGTGTCTGGAGGGGAGTGGGCGGCTTGGGAAGACCGTCCTTCTCCGGCTCGGGGGCCTCCGCTTCAACAGGGGGCAGCCCGTCCGGGCCGGGCAGGTCGATCTCCTTTTTGGGCCGGGGCCTGGCGGCGGCCTGCTCGGGGAACTCCACTACCTTGGGCTTTTTGCCTGAGCCGTACTCCGCCAGGATCTCATCCACCGAGTAATCGGCGCCTTTTTCCTTGTCGTCAGCCATGGGAAGCCTCCCTTTCCGCTCAGCTCCGCTGACGCACCGCCTCGTACAGAACGATGGCGGCCGCCGCCGAGGCGTTCAGCGAGTTGATCTTTCCCTTCATGGGGATGGATACCAGGAAATCACACTGCTCCCGGACGAGCCGGCCCATGCCGTCCCCCTCGCTGCCGATGACGATGGCGGCGGGGCCCTTCAGGTCGGCCCCGTAGAGGGAGACATTCCCGTCGGCGGCGGTGCCGAACACCCACAGCCCCCGCTCCTTCAGCTCCTTCAGGCAGGCGGTCAGGTTGGCCACCCGCGCCACCGGCAGATGGCTCACCGCCCCGGCGGAGGTCTTGGCCACGATGGCGGTCAGCCCCGCGGAGCGCCGCCTGGGGATGATGACCCCATGGGCCCCGGCGCACTCGGCGGTGCGGATGACCGCACCCAGGTTGTGGGGGTCGGACAGCTCGTCGCACACCACCACGAGGGGGGGCTCCCCCTTCGCCTTGGCGGCGGCCAGGATGTCCTCCACCGGCACATACTCCCGCACGGCGGCCACGGCGATGACCCCCTGGTGGGAATGGGTGCGGCTCATACCGTCCAGCTTGCGCCGGTCACATTCGGTGACCACGATACCCTTGCCGCGGGCGGTGGAGGCGATATGGCCCAGGGCGGCGTCGGTCTCCCCCCGGGCGATATAGATCTTGTCGATGGCCGTCCCGGCCCGCAGGGCCTCGATGACGGCGTTGCGCCCCTCGATGAGGCCGTCGGCCTCTGCCTCCTGGGGGCGGGCGGGGCGTTTTTCGTCTCGCATGGGGAAAACTCCTTCCCGGTTTGGATGCGTCCGGAGCGCATCGCTTGTGTATATACAGACAGTCTACCACAAAATAGAGCCGCTGGAAAGAGGGAAAACGGGGCTCTGCTTCAATTTGTCATAGAAAATTCACACCCCGTCCATGAACATTTCTTGTTTTTACGGGAAAGGTGTGTTATACTACACGCATACTGGCGGGTCCTGCCCGCCGGCTCTCTGACGATCCCATCCAGCCGGGGACGTTTTCCCGGATGAAAGGAGGCATTTCTCCATGCCCAATCTCAACGGACCGGGCGGAAACAATAACAACCGCAACAACCGGAACGGCGACAATGACCGCAAGCGCTCCCCCTGGAGCTTCCTCTCCATCGTGCTGTGGGCGCTGCTGCTGGTGATGCTGCTCAATACCTGCAGCAACAGCCTGCTCCAGAACGGAAATGTCCAGGAGGTGTCCATAGACGACTTCTGCTCCTGGGTGGAGGCGCACTATGTGAACGAGGTGGACATTCAGAGCACCGCCTTTTACTTCACCCTCTATGAGGACGCTCCGCCGCTCAAGGATTACATGAATCAGGGCGGCGGCTACGGCGGCTTTGGCCTGTTTGGTGGCGGCCTGATGGGCGGAGACGGGGAGATCAGCTTTGTGGTGCCCGCCTTCTCCAATCCCGACCTGGTGGGATGGCTCCGGGAAAACGGGGCCCACCCCGACACTGAATTGGTCACCGAGAGCCAGCAGATGATCTCCGCTCTGGTGAGCTATGTGCTGCCCCTGGTGATCATGGTGGTGGCCATGATCTTCGTGTACCGCTACATCTTCTCCAAGATGGGCAGCGGCGGCGGAATCGGCGGCATCGGCGGCGTGGGCAAGGCCAACGCCAAGGTGTACGTGGAGAAAAAGACCGGCGTCACCTTCCGGGACGTGGCCGGTCAGGACGAGGCCAAGGAGTCCCTGGAGGAGATCATCGACTTCCTCCACAATCCGGGCAAGTACACCGCCATCGGCGCCCGCCTGCCCAAGGGCGCGCTGCTGGTGGGCCCTCCGGGCACCGGCAAGACCCTGCTGGCCAAGGCCGTGGCCGGCGAGGCCAACGTGCCCTTCTTCTCCATCAGCGGCTCCGATTTTGTGGAGATGTTCGTGGGCGTGGGCGCCTCCCGTGTCCGCGACCTGTTCAAAGAGGCCAGCAAGATGGCCCCCTGCATCATCTTCATCGACGAGATCGACACCATCGGCAAGTCCCGTGACAACCGCATGGGCGGCAACGACGAGCGGGAGCAGACCCTGAACCAGCTGCTGGCCGAGCTGGACGGCTTCGACCCCGGCAAGGGCGTCATCGTTCTGGGGGCCACCAACCGGCCCGAGGTGCTGGACAAGGCCCTGCTCCGCCCCGGCCGGTTCGACCGGCGCATTACCATCGACCGGCCAAACCTGGCGGGCCGTCTGGCCACCCTCCAGGTCCACACCCGGAAGATCCGTCTGGCGGAGGACGTGGACCTGAAAAAGATCGCCCTGGCCACCGCCGGCTGCGTGGGCGCGGATCTGGCCAATCTGGTGAACGAGGCGGCCCTGCGGGCCGTCCGCCAGGGCCGCTCGGCGGTGAACCAGCAGGATCTGCTGGCCTCCTTCGAGTTCGTCATCGCCGGCAGTGAAAAGAAGAACTCCGTCCTCACCGAGTTCGAGAAGAAGCTGGTGGCCTATCACGAGGTGGGCCACGCCATGGTGGCCTACAAGCAGAAGCACGCCGAGCCGGTGCAGAAGATCACCATCGTTCCCCACACCGAGGGCTCTCTGGGATACACCCTGCTGATGCCTGAGGAGGACAAGACCAACCTCCGCACCAAGGAGGAGCTCATGGCCAAGATCACCGTGTCCATGGGCGGCCGCGCCGCCGAAGAGGTGGTCATGGACACCATGACCAACGGGGCCTCTCAGGACATCCAGGAGGCCACCAACATCGCCCGGAACATGGTGGCCATGTTCGGCATGAGCGAAGAGTTCGGCATGATGGCCCTGGGCTCCGTCCGCAACCAGTACCTGGACGGCGGCTACGGCCTGGACTGCGCCCAGGACACCGCCGCCGCCATGGACAAGGCGGTGAAGGCCATCCTGGACGTGTGCTACGCCGACGCGGTGGAGATCCTGAAGAACAGCCGGGAGGACATGGACAAGGTGGTGGCCTATCTGCTGGAGAAGGAGACCATCACCGGCGGCGAGATGGTGGCCATCATCGAGGGCCGGGACCCCGCCCTGGTGGAGGACGCCTACGCATCTACCCACTCCAAGCCCAAGCTGCCCGGGGACATCGAGCCTCCCGCCCGGAACATCCACATCGTCAGCGAGCCGGTGCCCATGCCGCCCCCGGCGGACGGCGGGGAGTCCGGCAGCTCCATCACTCCGGAGGAGCAGGACCGGTTCAACAAGGCCGTGGATCAGCTGGAGGACGCGGTGGGCAAGCTCCGCGACAAGACCGCGGAGGATATGGAGAAGGCGGGCCTCAGTGAGCAGGACCTGCTGGACAGGATGGAGCGGCAGCATCCCTCGGACCCGAAGCCGCAGGAGAGCGGAGAGGCCGAGGACCCCAACGATCCCTCCACCTGGAAGGGCGACAAAACTGAATGAGCGGATCAGCCCCCTGCCATGCCATGACGGAGGTGCCGAAGAGAGTCAAAAAGGGAGACGCGCCCGGCGGGCGCGTCTCCCTTTGCTGTGATTCTGTTATGCCTCGGTGGGGAGTTCCTCCGCCGCGGCGATGGACACGGCGGCCAGATAGCCGGTGCGGGTGGCCTGATCCACCTTGCCGGGTTTGATGGCGTCGCCGATGACCTGGACGCGGATGCCGGCGGCCTTGGCGGCGTCGGCCAGCTCCTGGGTGGGAACGGCCTTCATGCCCAGGGCGTACAGCACCGTGTCGCCGTGGAGGGTCTTCTCCTGCCCGTCGGGCAGCTGGACCTTCACATAGTCCTTGCCGATCTCCAGGCACCTGGTGTTCTCGTACAGCTCCATGCCCTCCTTGGCGATCTCCCGGGCCAGGGCCTCCCGGTACATGCCGTAGGCCTCGTTGGCCACACGGGGGAGCATCTCCACCACGGTGACATGGTGGCCGGTCTTGGCCAGGAACAGGCCCTGCTCCGCGCCGATGAGGCCGCCGCCGATCATGATGACGTCCTTGCCGGGGACCACGGTGCCCTTATAGGCCTCCAGAGACTGGACGGCGTTCTCGATGCCGGGGATGGGCGGATGGCTGGGCAGGGAGCCGGTGGCGATGATGAGCTCGTCGGGGGCAATCTCCTTTAGCAGCTCCGGGGTGACTTTGGTATTCAGACGCACGTCGATATCCCGGCACTCCACCTCACGGATCATCATGTCCTTGAAGTTGCGCAGATCGGGCTTGTCGGTGTCCACGTCGGTGAAGAACAGCAGGCCGCCCAGCTTGCCGCTCTCCTCAGCCAGGATGACCTTGTGGCCCCGGTCGGCAGCGGTCATAGCGGCCTGCATACCGGCCACGCCGCCGCCCACCACAAGCACCTTCCTGCTGGCGGTGGCGGGCTTCAGCTCCCAGGGGTCGAAGGGCAGATTGGCCAGGGGGTTGATGGTGCAGGCGCCCACGTGCCGGGCCAGCTCGTTGCTGGTGAAGGGCAGGTCGGTGTAACCCTCCTCCGGGGAGCCGGGGAAGCACTTGAAGCAGCGCAGACAGCGGCGGATGCGGTCCTCCTCGCCGTTCATGGCCTTGTTGGCCAGCTGGGGGTCGGCCAGGCTCTGCCGTCCCAGGCTGATATAATCCGCCTGTCCGGTGGCGATGATCTCCTCCATCTGCTCGGGGGAGTTGATGCCGCCGATGACGCCCACCGGCAGGGAGGTGTACTGCTTCACCACGGCGGAGATGGAGCGGTTCACGCCGTGGGGCACGAACATGGAGGAGAACTGATGGGTCTCGATGGCGTCATAGTAGATGCCCACGGAGATCTGGATCAGGTCCACGATGCCCTCCAGCATATGGGCAAACATACCGGTCTCCTCGGGGGTGACGCCGTGGCGCTCATCCCGATAGAGGTCGTCGCCGCTGAGCCGCAGCTCGATGATGAAGTCCTTGCCCATGGCGTCCCGGATGGCCTTCAGGATCTGGATGGGGAAGCGGGACCGGTTCTCCAGGCTGCCGCCGTACTCGTCGGTGCGCTTGTTGTAGGTGGCGGACAGGAACTGGGTGAAGATGAAGCCGTGACCGCCGTGGATGACGATGCCGTCATAGCCGGCGTTTTTGGCGAATTTGGAGCAGATGACGAAGTCATTGGTAATACGGTCCATGTCGTCCTTGGTCATGGCCCGGACGTGGACGCCGCTGGGGCGGACCTCGTCGTTGGGGCCGATGGCCTCCTGGGTCTCGTCAAAGGGCATCTTCTCGGCGCCGCAGTGGCACAGCTCCAGCAGGGCGATGGCCCCGTGCTTGTGGATGCGCCGGGCGTACTCGCCCACCCGCTGGACGGGATAGCTGTTCTCTTCGGTGAAGTCCACCGGGGGCAGGGGGATGCGCACCGCGTCCTTGAAGTTCACGTCCAGCTCGCCCACGCTGACGATGGCGTCGCCGCCGCGGGCGGGGGCCTCCAGCTTACGGAAGGACTTCTCGCTGGCTTCCGGGTCGCAGGCGATGAGGGCGAAGGCCATGGGGGCGGAGGTGATGCGGTTCTTCATGGTGTACTTGTCGTTGATCTTCAGGGGCTCGAACAGATGGGGAAATTTGCTCATTGTGGTTCCTTCCTTTCCTGATAATGATATCTCAGCGCTTCCGCGTTTATGGACGTTACGCTCCGAAAAAGGCGAATATCTTTTCCAGATAGGGCTCCAGCACATCGTCGGTGCTGTTGAAGATCTCATGCTTGGCGTTTTGGATGACGGCGAACTCCACCGGAGCCTTGCCGGCCTGCCTCAGCTTTTCCACGAAGCGGACCTGCTCCTCTTTGGATACCATGTTCTCCCGCTCCGCCTGGAGCAGCAGCACCGGGGCCTCGATCTTCTTCCAGTCCTCCTCCATCAGCTCCCGGTTCAGCTTTGCCGTCCCCTTGAGCCAGTTCAGGGAGCCGGCGCTGGTCTGGAGGCGGGGGTTGTCGGCCCGCTTCTGCTGGTACCAGTCGAACCGGGGACGGGAGGTGGCGCAGCTGGTGTCGAAGTCCTCGATGCCGCCGTAGGACTTGCTGCCGAAGATGTAGCGCCCGCCCATCCCCACCGCCGTGGTGAAGGCGGCGATGGCCTTGGTGATTCCCCAGGGGATGCCGGCGGTGAGGGGCCGAATCATGGGGGAGTGGAGGAGCACCTTGCCATAGAGTTTCGGCTCCCGGGCCGCGGCGGCGGCTCCGACACCGCCCCCCATGGAGTGGGCGAACAGATAAAGAGGCAGGCCGGGCTCCGCCTCCCTGGCCATGCGGGAGACATAGAGCAGATCGAGGATGTAGGTGTCGAAGCTGTCGATGTGGACAAGAGAGTTGTCCTCCGTCATGCGGTAGCTGTACCCGTGGCCGCAGTGCTCCGGGAAGTACACGGTATATCCCAGATTGAGGAAATAGTAGATCAGCTCCGCGTACTTCTCCTCCGCCTCGGTAAAGCCGTGGGAGAAGACCACCGCCGCTTTGGGCCCGTCCGCCCGGTAGCGCATGAGGTGGATCTTCTTCCCCGGCAGCCGTTCCTGCCACAGCTCGGTCCGGCGCTGGTCCAGAAAGGGCCCGACGGTGGTCTCCATGGCCTGGGCGTAGCCGTCCTCCCGAATCAGCAGGTCATGTATGGTGGGCATGGCGGCAGTCTCCTTCCGGAATTCAAAGATACAGCAACAGCACAATACCGAAGTATCATGCTGTTGCCGATGCAGAGACGGATTTTCAGGTTCAGCCGGCAGAGCCCTGGTACTGGGAGCCGCCCAGGCCCAAAATCAGCAGGAAGATGGGGTTGAGGAAGATCAGACCCAGGGTGAAGCCCACGCCGTGGCCGAACGCCTTGGACAGCTTGTAGTTGAGGCCGACATACAGCACGATGCCCACGATCATCGCCACATACATGATGACGGTCAGCACGGGAGCGGCGCCGGAGGCGTCGGCGGGCATCAGGGCCCCGCACACGCCGGCAACGATGACGACCAGCAGGGAGAGCCAGAAGAACAGGGGCTTCCATGCGATCTTGAAGGAGATATAGGTGTTATACACAGGGATGATGCTCTTCCAGCCGTGCTCCCCGGCCTTGCTGAAGATGCGCCAGTTGGCGATGACCAGCAGGACATACCACACGATGCAGACCACAAAGGCGGCAATGCCGGCGCCGAGCAGGACCTTCACCAGAGTCTCCAGCGCGTTGGGGTCGCTGACAGTGGGGGTGGTCAGCAGAAGGTCAAACATAGCGATTTACCTCTCTTCTCTTTAAGAATTGCCAAAACATTTTTTGACAAGTGTATTATACATCAGTTTTACACGCTTGTCAACGGCAAGCGGCCCCTCGCGAAACCCGCGGAGCCCTTTGAGTCCGGGCCAGTCAGCACTCCCGCAGCGCGTCCGTCATGGCCTTCACGTATTCCCCCACATGGGCCGGGGCGTCCTTGCCGTATTGGGCCAAGATTTTGATGATGGCGGACCCCACGATGGCCCCGTCGGACAGGGAGGCCATTTTCTTTGCCTGCTCCGGGGTGGAGATGCCGAAGCCCACGGCGCAGGGAATGTGCGGATTGGCCCGCCGCACCAGCTCCACCATGGCCCCGATGTCGGTGGTGATCTCGGACCGGACCCCCGTGACCCCCAGGGAGGACACGCAGTAGACGAACCCCTCGGCGGCGGCGGCGATCCTGGCGATGCGCCCCTCGGAGGTGGGGGCGATGAGGGAGATCAGCTCCAGGCCGTACTTCCGGCAGGTGGGGGCGAACTCCTCCTTCTCCTCAAAGGGCACGTCGGGGAGGATGAGCCCGTCCATGCCCGCCTGGGCGGCTTTGGACAGGAATTTGTCCATGCCGTAGGAGAACACCACGTTGGCGTAGGTCATGAACACCATGGGCACGGTGACGTCTTTCCGCAGGTCACGCACCAACTCGAATACCTTATCGGTGGTGACGCCGCCGGTGAGGGCCCGAAGGTTGGCCCCCTGGATGACGGGGCCCTCGGCGGTGGGGTCGGAGAAGGGGATGCCCAGCTCGATGAGGGAGGCCCCGTTTTTCACGCACTCCCGCACGCAGGCGGCGGTGGTCTCTAAGTCCGGGTCCCCGCAGGTGATGAAGGGGATGAACGCCTTGCCGTTGGCAAATGCCTCTTTGATCCTGCTCATTCTGAGATATCCTCCCCTCTGTACCGGGCGATGGCGGCGCAGTCCTTGTCGCCCCGGCCCGAGATGGTGATGACGATGACCTTGTCCTTCCCCATCTCCGGGGCGATCTTCATGGCGTGGGCCACCGCGTGGGCCGACTCGATGGCGGGGATGATGCCCTCGGTCCGGGCCAGGTACTCAAAGGCGTCTACCGCCTCGGCGTCGGTGATGGGTACGTACTCCGCCCGGCCCGTGTCGTGGAGCCAGGCGTGCTCCGGGCCGATGCCGGGGTAGTCCAGCCCGGCGGAGATGGAGTACACCGGGGCGATCTGGCCGTACTCATCCTGGCAGAAGTAGGACTTCATGCCGTGGAAGATGCCAAGACGCCCGGTGGCGATGGTGGCGGCGGTCTCAAAGGTGTCCACGCCGCGGCCCGCGGCCTCGCAGCCGATGAGCCGGACGGATTTATCGTCGATGAAATGGTAGAAGGAGCCGATGGCGTTGGAGCCGCCCCCCACGCAGGCCAGCACCGCGTCGGGCAGCCTGCCCTCCTTCTCCAGCATCTGCTGTTTGATCTCCCTGGAGATCACCGCCTGGAAGTCCCGGACGATGGTGGGGAAGGGGTGGGGGCCCATGACCGAACCCAGGCAGTAGTGGGTGTCGTCGATGCGGCTGGTCCACTCCCGGAAGGCCTGGGACACCGCGTCCTTCAATGTGGCGGTGCCGGTGGTGACGGGCACCACCTCGGACCCCAGCAGCCGCATCCGGTAGACATTCAATGCCTGCCGCTTGGTGTCCTCCTCCCCCATGAACACCACGCACTCCATGCCCATGAGGGCGGCGGCAGTGGCGGTGGCCACGCCGTGCTGGCCCGCGCCGGTCTCGGCGATGAGCCTCGTCTTGCCCATCTTCTTGGCCAGCAGGGCCTGGCCCAGCACGTTGTTGATCTTGTGGGCCCCGGTGTGGTTCAGGTCTTCCCGCTTGAGATAGATCTTCGCCCCGCCCAGGTCCTTTGTCATCTTCTCCGCGTAGTACAGCCGGGAGGGCCGCCCGGCGTACTCATTCAGCAGATCGGTCAGCTCCCGGTTGAACTCCGGGTCGTCCTTGAAGCGGTTGTAGGCGGCCTCCAGCTCGATGACCGCGTTCATCAGGGTCTCGGGGATGTACTGCCCGCCGTGGATGCCAAAGCGTCCGTTGGACATACTGCTCATTCCTTTCGCGCGGCGGCCACCGCCGCCAGAATCTTGTTGAGGTCTTTCTTCTTGTCCGTTTCCACCCCGCTGGAGATATCCAGCCCGTAGGGGTGGAGCTTTCGGATGGCCTCTGGGATGTTCTCCGGGGTCAGCCCCCCGGCCAGGATAAAAGGCCGGGTCACGGTCCCCTCCAGGGACCAGTCGAAGGGCTGGCCGGTGCCGTAGCCGTTGTCCAGCAGGACCAGGTCGGCGTCGGAGGCGTTTGCCGCGTCAAAATCGGCGGCGGAGCGTATCCGAAACGCCTGCCAGACGGTGCGGCCGGGGGCGGCCCTCCGCAGGGCGGCGATGTACTCCCCGTCCTCGTGGCCGTGGAGCTGGGCGGCGGCGATGGTGCCGTCGTTCAGCAGGGCGGCCACCGTTTCCACGGGGCTGTCCACGAATACCCCCACCGGCGGGATGCCGGGGTCCAGGCGTGACCGCAGCTCCCTGGCCCAGTCTGGGGTCACGCTCCGGTGGCTTGGGGGAAAGTTGATGATGAACCCGGCGTAGTCGGGCCGGGCCTCGTTGACGCAGCCGATGTCCTCGGGGCGGTACAGGCCGCAGATCTTGATTCTGGTCATTTGGCTGCCTCCCGCATCTGTGTCAGGAGGGCGGCCTTGTCCTTTGCCCGCATGAGGACCTCCCCCATAAGAACCGCGTCCGCGCCGATGGACCGCAGAGCGGCGGCGTCCTCGGGTTTGGACACCCCGCTCTCCGCCACGTAGACGCACTGGGGCGGGATCAGATCCCGGAGGCGGGCGGCGTTGGAGAAGTCCACGGAGAAGTCCTTCAGGTTGCGGTTATTGACGCCGATGATCCTCGCCCCAGCGCTGACGGCGGAGCGAATTTCCGCCTCGTCGTGGGCCTCCACCAGGGCGGCCAGTCCCAGGGAGTCGCACAGCGCCAGGTACCTGGCCACGGTCCTTGTGTCCAGAATGGCGCAGATCAGCAGCACGGCGTCGGCCCCCATGACCTTGGCCTGCCAGATCTGGTACTCGTCCACGGTGAAATCCTTTCGAATCATGGGCGTCTGGATGGCCGCCCGGATGTCGGTGAAGATTTGATCGGACCCCAGGAACCACTTGGGCTCGGTGAGGCAGGACACCGCGTCCGCCCCGGCGGCCTCATACTCCTTGGCGATTTCCACATAGGGGAACTCCGGGGCGATGAGCCCCTTGGAGGGGGAGGCCCGCTTCACCTCGCAGATGAAGGACAGGCCGGGCTTTTTCAGCGCCGCTTCAAAGGCCGCGCCGTTGGACCTGCCCCCCTGGGCGGCCAGCCCCCGCAGCGCCTCCGGGGGAATGTGCGCCCGGTCCGCCGCCACCCGCTCCCGGGCGTGGGCGGCCAGCTGGTCCAGGATGGTCATCGGTTGGAGACCTCGATCAGCTTTTCCAGCGTGGCCGCCGCCTTGCCGCTGTCGATGATCTGGGCGGCCAGGGCCACGCCGTCCTTCCAACTCTCCGCCTTGCCGCCGATGTACAGGGCGGCCCCGGCGTTCAGCAGTACCGCGTCCCGCTTGTGGCCCTTTTCCCCGGCCAGGATGGCCCGGGTGATGGCGGCGTTCTCTGCAGGGGCGCCGCCCACCAGATCGGACTTTTGGCAGCGGGTGAGTCCGAAGTCCTCCGGGGCGACGGTGTAGGATTTGAACCAGCCGTCCTTGAACTCGCACACCCTGGTGGGGGCGGACAGGGAGATCTCGTCCAGCTTATCCATGCCGTACACCACCATGCCCCGCTCCACGCCCAGGGAGATGAGCACCTGGGCCAGGGGCTCCACCAGGTACTCGTCGTACACGCCCAGCAGCTGCATCTTGGGGCTGCCGGGGTTGGTCAGGGGGCCCAGGATGTTGAACACGGTGCGGAAGCCCAGCTCCTTGCGGATGGCCCCCACATACTTCATGGAGGTGTGGTACTTCTGGGCAAAGAAGAAGCACATGCCAACCTCGTCCAGCAGCTCCGCGCACTTCTCCGGGCTCTGGTTGATGTTGACCCCTAGGGCCTCCAGGCAGTCGGCGGTGCCGCACTGGGAGGAGGCGGCCCGGTTGCCGTGCTTGGCCACCTTCATGCCGCCGGCGGCGGCCACCAGGGCGGAGGTGGTGGAGATGTTGAAGCTGTGGGCCCCGTCGCCGCCGGTGCCCACGATCTCGAAGATGGGCAGGTCGGTGGTCATCTTCATGGCGTGGTCCCGCATGGCGGCGGCGCAGCCGGCGATCTCGTCGGAGGTCTCCGCCTTGGCGCTCTTGGTGGACAGGGCCGCCAGGAAGGCGGCGTTCTGGGTCTGGGTAGTCTCGCCGCTCATGATCTCGTTCATAACGGCGTAGGCCTCGTCGTAGGTCAGGTCCTGCTTGTCTGCGATCTTCGCGATGGCTTCTTTGATCATTTCAAAATACTTCCTTTCAGCTCAGATGGATGAAGTTGTTTAACATGGTTTTCCCGTCCGGGGTCATGATGGACTCCGGGTGGAACTGGACGCCAAAAATCGGATAGGTGTTGTGCTGGACGGCCATGACCTCCCCGTCCAAGGTCCGGGCGGTGACGGTCAGGCACTCCGGGATGGTGTCCGGGTCGGCGGCCAGGGAGTGGTACCGGGCCACGGGGGCCGTCTCAGGGCAATTCTTGAACAGGGGGCAGGCCGGGTCGAACCGCACCGTGGACTGTTTGCCGTGCATCAGCTCCTTCGCGTAGGTGACAGTGGCCCCGAAGGCGGCGCAGATGGCCTGGTGCCCCAGGCACACGCCCAGGATCGGGATGTCCGCGCCCAGCTCCCTGACCACGTCGATGATGACGCCTGCGTCCTCCGGGTGGCCGGGACCGGGGGAGAGGATGATGCGGTCTGGGCCCAGGGCCCTGATTTCCTCCACCGTCATCTCGTCATTGCGGATGACCCTGATGTCCGGCTGTATCTCCCCCACGTATTGATACAGGTTGTAGGAGAAGCTGTCGTAGTTGTCAATGAGTAAGATCATAGCTCCGCCTCCTGTGCCAGTCTCAGGGCGTTGACCACCGCCTGGGCCTTGTTGATGCACTCCTGGTACTCCTTCTCCGGCACCGAGTCGGCCACGATGCCCGCGCCGCTGCGGACGAACACCCGGCCGTTTTTCTTGTAGGCGATGCGGATGGCGATACAGGTGTCCATGTTGCCGGTGAAGTCGATGTAGCCGATGGCCCCGCCGTAGATGCCCCGC
>CANRIW010000040.1 GCA_947630785.1 uncultured Oscillospiraceae bacterium
CCGCTGGGGGGCTTGTTTTGTTGCGCCTTTTTTCTGTTTACCTCTATGGTTTTCCGCTGGTCGTTGTTTTCACAGTACTCCTCCTCATTACTTTTATTGATCCAGAGCCGGGTTGCCGCAAGAGGCCGGCTCAAGTATCACGATGTTACTTCTTGCGCTCGGCGATGGCGGCCTGCTCCTCTTTCAGGTTCTTCTCCACGGTCCACAGGAGCATCAGCACGGCGCAGACGGCATAGGCCACTGTCTCGATCCAGATATAGCTGATGCCGATGGCCACCTGGGTGTTCACGTTCTGGACCACGCCGGCGGCGGCAGCGGCGTCCTCAGGGGGAGCCACATAGCCGGAGCCGTTCAGCAGGGCCATGAACACGGCGTTCATGATGGGGGTGGCCGCCACCATGACGGAGCTGTAGATGGACATGGTCAGGCCGTCAGTGCGGATGTTGTGCTTGAACTCGATGTGGTCGATGACGTCGGCCAGCATGGCGAGGATCAGGTAGGCCGCCGGAGAGGAGCCCAGGCACTTCAGGGCCACGCCGATGGCGGTGGGGACGATGGCGCCGTTGCCCAGGCCGGCGATGACGCCGCCGATGACGCCCAGGACCATGCCCGCGAAGACCACCATCCGCTTGCCGAACTTATTGGACAGGGGCACCACGAACACCGCGGCCACCGCCATGGGGATGGCGCCCAGCACCGCCAGGATGGTCTGCACGGTGCCCCAGCCACCGGCGATGCCGGTAGAATCCACCACCCACTGGCAGAAATAGCTCATGGAGCCGTTCTTGATGGCGCCGGAGCACTGGAAGAACAGGTAGAACAGGATCACGATCCACCACCACTTCTCGGTGGTGACGGCCTTCAGCTGGTCGCCGATGGAGGGGGCGCCCGCGGTCTGCTCGGCCACCGCGCTGTTCATGCTCTCCTCAGTGACCCGCTCACGGGTGAACTGGAACTGGAGGAAGATGGTCAGGGCGGTGAAGATGGCCACGCCCACCATCACCAGGGTCCACATGGTCTGGCTGTTGCCCAGCACATTGGCCACCAGGATGGGGAAGATCATGGAGCCCACGCCCATGACGCCCAGGCCGGCGATGTTGGTGAAGGAGGCCAGGGTGGCCCGCTGCCCGCTGTCCCGGGTGGACACGGGGACCAGGGTGGAGTTGGCGGTGTTGTAGATGGGGTAAGCAATGGAGTAGTACAGGTTGTAGGCGATGGCCACCCACACCATCTTCGCCACGCCCTCAAAGGGGACGATGAACATCAGCAGGCTGGCCACGGACAGGGTCAGAGCGGACAGCAGCACCCAGGGGCGGGCCTTGCCGGCCATGGTGCGGGTGCGCTCGATGAGCTGGCCCACGATGAGGTTGGCGGCCACGATGAAGACGGTGGACACCAGCTGCAGGCCGGACAGGAACGCGGTGTCCAGCTGCAGCACGTCGGTAAAGTACTTGTTCAGAAAACTGGTGAAGATGCCGGAGGACAGAAGCGCTCCGAAGGGACCGATCAGGTAGCCGATCAGCATCTCAGGCGGCTTCACGTTGGGGGACTTGATCTTGGAGCTGAGCAGCGGATTGCTCCAGATCCCTTGCTTTTCCTTGCTCATGATTTTTCATCCTTTCTCAATGATTTTAACCCGTCGACCTGGGTCTCCGGGGAAAATCCGCGTTTTACAGGGCGCAGGAGGCGGTGTGGACGCCGCTGGCCAGATCCCGGGCCGAGCCGTCGGGCAGGGTCAGCCGGCAGGCGGTCCCCACGGGCACCCGAACGGTGACGGTAAAGACCCCGCCCTCCGTCTTCCACTCGACGGATGCCTTGCCGTAGGGGGTGTCCACATGGGCCCTGGCCCATGTGATGCCGCCGCCCACCAGGGGCCTCACGGCAAAGGTCTTATATCCGGGCTCCACGGCCTCGATGCCCGCCACCCTGCGGTAAAGGAAGTCGCCCACCGCGCCGCTGGCGTAGTGGTTATAGGAGATCATCATGTCGGTCCCGTCGTCCCCGATGGGGCACACGCCGTTCTCGTCCAGGCCGTCCCACCGCTCCCAGATGGTGGTGGCCCCCATCCTGACCTCGTACAGCCAGGAGGGACATTCGGTGTTCAGCAGCATTTTGAAGGCGGTGTCGGCGTGGCCGTTGTCCGCCAGGGCGAACAGGATGAAGGGGGTGCCGGGGAAGCCGGTGCCGATGCGGTATCCGTTCTTCTCCACCAGCGCCGCCAGATTGTCCGCCGCCCTGGCCTTGACCTCCGGCGTGGGGAACATATCCAGGTACAGGGGCAGCACATAGGCGGTCTGGAACTCGTCGCCCAAAATTTTGCCGTTCCCGTCGGTGAGGACGGAGCAGTAGGCGTCGGCCACCTTTTCGCTCAGGTCTTTGTAATGGGCGGCGTCGGCGCTTTCGCCCAGGATCTCCGCGATCTTGGCCACTAACCCGCTGGTGTTTTTCAGGCTGGCGGTGGCCGTCCATTTGGACCGGGCCTGCCACTGGCCCATCTTGGGCACGTCGGGGGCCACCCAGTCCCCGAAGTGGAACACCGCCGGGGTGTTCCAGATGTACCTGTTCTTACCGAAGCTCAACAGCCCCGCCCAGAAGGTACACGCCTTGACGTATTTCTTCATCACGGGGTAGTTCCGGCGGAGAATCTCCACGTCTCCCCTGGCCCGGTACTCCGCCCAGGGCACCAGCACGCAGGCGTCGTCCCACCAGTCTACCGCCATGTCCGGCATGGTGGCGGGGAAGCCGTAGCTCTGCCGGGGCACCGTGTTGGGGATGCCGCCGCCGGGGAACTGCTCCGCCTTCACATCCAACAGCCACTTGTCCAGAAAACGGCTCATATCGAAGTTGAAGCAGGCGGTGGGAGAGAACACGGCGATGTCGCCGGTCCAGCCCATGCGCTCGTCCCGCTGGGGGCAGTCGGTGGGGATGTCCATGAAGTTGGACTTGGCCCCCCAGACGATATTGCTCTGGAGCTGATTGAGCATCTCGTTGGAGCAGGCGAAATCGCCGATGGGCTCCACATCGGAGTAGAGGGCCACGCCGGTGACCGACACATCCTCTTTGGCGATCCCCTCCACGCTGATGTAGCGGAAACCCATATAGGTGAGCTTCGGGGCGTATGTCTGTTCCCCGTCCGCGCAGATATAAGTGGCGGTAGCCTTGGCGGTGCGGAGGAACCGGGTGTTCAGGGAGCCGTCGGGGTCAAGGAGCTCCGCATGGCGCACGGTGACGGTCTGGCCCTTCCTGCCGTTCAGCTTCAATTCCACCACGCCAGCGAAGTTCTGGCCGAAGTCGTAGATCAACGTACCGTCAGGCCGTTCCGTGCAGGAAACCGGCTCCAGCCGCTCATGGGCCCGGACGGGGGCGCTGTAATCCGCCATGATCCTGGGGCTGACCTTCAGCTTCTCGGGAGCCGCGACGCCCCAGAGCGCTTTCTCGTAGTCCGCCTCGGTGGCGTCATAGGTCTCGCCGTCGTAGAGATCCGCCATTTTGTAAGGTCCGCCCTCGGTGACGAACCAGTCGGCGTCGGTACCGATGACCTCCTGGGCGCCGTCGGCGTAGGTGAGGCGCAGTTCCAGCAGCAGGGCCTGCCGGTCGGCGGTGATGCGGTTGGCCCGGGTGAACACAAAGGAGCCTACCGCCCAGCCACCGGCCACCACAACGTCGAAGGTGTCGTCCCCGGTGAGCAGATCGGTGACGTCGTAGGTCTGGTACTGCAAATTGGTCTTATAGGAGGTGAAGCCGGGGGCAAAATACCGGTCCCCCACCTTTTTGCCGTTGAGATTCAGCTCATAGATGCCCATGGCGGTGGCGTAGACGCGGGCCCGCGCCACCGGTTTTTCCGTCCTGACCCGCCGCCGGAAGGTCATGGGCGCGGGGCTCACCTTTTTCTCGGTGAACTGGTACCGGGGGTCGCTGATCCACTCCCCCGCCCAGGGGGTGTCCATCCGCCCGGTCTCAAAGGAGACCTCCGCCTCCGCCGTCTCCCCGGCGTCGTCCTCCACAGTGAGGCGGGCGGTATAGGACGTGAAGGGCTCCAGCGCCGGACCGCCGTAGGGCACGGCGATCTGGGACGCGGTCTCCATCTGCCAGTCCCCCACCTGGAGGACCGCCCGTTTCAGAACGACGTTCTCCCGGTCACTGTCCAGGGCAAAGGAAAACCGGGGCCGCTCTACGTCGGTGACGCAGCCCGCCGCCAGATTCTCCACCGTGAATCGCGTGACGTTCAGCATAATATCCTGCTCCTCTCACGTGCGGCTATGATCCCAATTCTCAAGTTTAAGTTGGGCACATTATAACAAAACAAACTGCGCTTGTGAAGTTTCCTTGCGCAATCCGTTGATTTTCCCGCATAATCCGTTCAAGGAACTGTCAGTTTTTCACAAGAAAAACGCCCCGGATTTTGGCATTTTGCCAATCCGGGGCGTTTTCTCCGTTCTCTCACCGGGCCGTGGGGAGGGGGATGAGCACCCCCAGCACGAACCAGCCCTTTTCCGCCTTGAGGGTCATGGTGCCGCCGTATTTCTCCGCGGTGGCCCGGATGGACTTGAGTCCATAGCCGTGGCGGCCCTTATCCTTCTTGGTAGTCCTGGGCAGCTCATTGTCCACCGTCAGCCCGTCCACACAGCGGTTCTCCACCCGAATACGGAGGAAGCCCTTCTGCTGGCTCACCGACAAATGGATCAGCCGCTGGTCCGGGTCCGGCAGGCGGCTCACCCCCTCGATGGCGTTGTCCAGCAGGTTGCCGAACAGCGCGCTCAGGTCCACCGCGCTCATAAAACTCAGGGCGGAGCCGTCCGCCACGCTGGTGAGCGTAATACCGTGGTCCAGGCAATACGCGCATTTTTGGGTCAGGATGGCGTCCAACACCTTGTTTCCCGTCTGGTTTTGCGCCTCATAGGTCCGAATGTCCTGCTCGATCTGATCCAGTCCCTTCAGCTTCTGCTCCGCCCCGATCTCCGAGCGCAGCATGGCGATCTGATGCTTCAGGTCGTGGTAAGTCCGGTTCACCCGGTCAATGGAGTCCTGGCTCTGCTGGTAGTTGGCGTACTGCATATCCAGCACGTTCTGGAGGGCGGTCACCTCATGAAGGGCATAAGAGTCACACAGCTGGAGGTGGTAGGCGAACAGGATGGCCACCCCTCCCAGATAGACGATGGTGCGGATGTTGAATGCCTCCGCCTCGATGTGGGTGGTAAAGGGGGACTCCAAAGAGGAATAGCTGAGGCTGCTGAGGATATAGATGATAAAAGCGATGAGCGCCGCGCCCAGACAGGACAGGCGGGAAGGGGCCATCTCCTGCATCTCCCTGCGGTGGACGCTCTCCAGGAGATACATCCCGGCATACACCGCGCCGCCCAGCAGCAGCAGAAAGACCGCCTGCGCCCACAGGGGCTTCAGCCAGGCGATCCGCTGACTGTAATAGCTGTACAGCTGCCAGGCCAGCGATACCGTGAATCCGCCCAGAATAAAGGCGCGGGCGCAGTAATACACGTGATGATATACGTCCCCTTTACACAGGAGCAGAAAGGGCAGCAGGGTCAGCACCGCGAACCCCGTCATCCCCAGGTTGAACGGGGCGCCGTCCAGGGGCGCGATGAGGGCCATATAGGGGATCATCACCGTCAGCAAAACCGCCCCCGCCAGACCGCACTGCCACAGCCGCCTCCGCCGGGGCAGTAAAATCAAATATACAAGACAGGCCAGCCAGTGAAATACCGCCGTCCACAGGGCGGGCACGTTTTGCAGCTCGCTGCTCATTGGCCCACCTCGTTGACATAGCGGTTGAGCGCCTCCAGGAACGCCTTCTTCTTGGCCCGGCTGATCTGGACCCGCATGCCGTGGACCATGGCGTCCTCCCCCGCGACCCCGTCCACATGCTCCAGATTGACCAGATAGCCCTTATTGCAGCGGAAGAAGGCACCGCCCTTCAGACTCTCCTCCGCGTCCCGCATACTGCCGGCGGCGTCCAGGTCGCCGTCCGCCGTGTGATAGATCAGGCTGTGACCGTCGATCTCGATGTAATAGATGCGGGAGCAATCCACCTTTCGGGCGCCGTTTCTCTGGTTGACCACTATGTAGCGGCGGCGGCGCTCCAGCCGCTCCAGAGCGCGGCGGAGGCTCTGGGAGAAGGCGAAGTAGGACACGGGCTTGAGGATATAGTCAAGCGCGTCCACCGCATAGCCCCGAATGGCGTAGGAGGCCAGACTGGTGATGAACAGGATCACCACCCCGGCGTCCATCCTGCGGATCTCCTCGGCGGCGGTCATGCCATCCACGTATTTCATCTGGATGTCCATGAGGATCACGTCGAACTCCGGCCGGTAGCCGCGGACGATGTCCTCCCCGTCCTCAAAGACACGGACGGAGAACTCATGGCCGGTCTCCCGGGAATACTGGTCCAGGTGCTCCTGCAGCTGCCCGCGGCAGACGGGATCATCCTCCACCAAAGCGACGCGTGTCATAAGTCTCCCCCCTGCTAACGATCTCTCAAGCGCGCGGCATGATATATCGGGCAAAAATCTTCCGCAAAATGATTTGTCTTACATCCTATTTTACAGATTTGCGCCGCAAATGCAACCACAAATTGCGCGGCGCTCTCCCCTGCCGCCAAACTGGAGCCCCGGCGCCCCTCACACCCCGCCAATCAGCGGCTGGTCGAAGGCGAACAGCGCCTCGTTGAGGGCAAACACGTCGTAGGCCCGCCGGAGGATGAAGTACTCCACGATGATATCGAATCTGCTGCTGTGGGTGAGGGCGTATCCCGCCCGCCCGATGAAATCCCTGGTCTCGTCCAGATCCAGCTCCAGGGCGATGGCAAAGGCCAGAGCGGTGGATTTGGAGGGCTTGTAAGCCGGGTTACTCCGGATCTTGGAGAACAGTTTCCGGTCGATATTGGCCCTTTTGTAGATCTCCGCGTCCTTTTTGCCGGAGCGGTCGATGAGCTTCAGCAGCGTCTCGGAGAAGCCGGCGTCGGTGCGGGCCAGCAGCTCCTCCAGAGTAGGCGGCGCGGCGGCGCGGGCTGCCTTCCGGCGGGGCTTTGGCGCTGCGGCGGAGGGCATGGCCATGTTGGCCTGGAGCGGGGCGCTGTCCGCCGTGTCGCTCTTGAAGATGTGGGGAGCGGCCCGCTGGAAGGGCACGTCGAACAGGCCGCCGGCCACGCCCTCATAGCGCTGGGCGATGTACCGGGTCAGATCGGCGGTAAAGTCGTCCGTCAGGGCAAAGCCCCGGCCTTCCGGCACCGCCAAAATGATGCTGGTCTCGTGGTCGGCAAGGTATATGCTGGCCGCCCGGACGCCGATGCGCAGGCTCCGCTCGGGCGCGAAGCCCGCGTCCAGCCCCAGCAGCGGCACGGTGACGCATTTCCGAAGCCAGCCGGTCTCCCGGCCGAACAGGTGCAGATAGGCCGTCAGCAAGTCGTTGTCCGCCGGGCCTACGGCCAGCCGCCGCTCCGGCAGTTCCTTCGCGGGGACCCGTCTCAATTCCAGGGGCATGGGATACGCCTCCTCTCGCCTTTGTCAGCTGTTTTCTCCCTGCTCCACGATCTCAAAATACTCGTCGATCTTCTCCTGTGCCTCCGCCTCGGACAGATCGAACTGCAGCATGACCAGGTGCAGCACGGTCTCAACGGCGCAGTCCTGAGAAAACTTGTCGTGGATAAAGTCCAGTACGTCCATCGTTCGTCCCTCCAGTCTATTTTATTGTATAAAGACAGCGGCAGAAAGTCAAGGACCGCAAAGCGGCCTGAACCGGCGCGGCGGCATGATTCCGAAAGGCCTGCACCGGGCCGCGCCTTTTATTTGTTGAAATTTCGGCAAATCGCCTGTCACATCGGAAAATACTGTGTTATAATATCTTTCACACCTGCGCTCAGCCCGCTGAGCGCAGGGCACACAGACAAAGGAGCTGAGCGGCATGACCTTCCACTCCGAACAGCAGACGCTTTTCCTTCTGATCTACGGCTTTTTGGCCTGGGCGGTGGAGGTGATCTTTTATGCCGTCAGAGAAAAGGCGTTCATCAACCGGGGATTTCTCTCCCTGCCCATCGATTTTGAGATCGGTCTGGTCTTCTCCGGTCTGGCCGTCGCCCTGCCGCCGCTGGGGCGGAACTACGCCGCGATGTACTTCATCACGCTCGCCAGCCTGGTGCTGATCCGGGCCGTGCTCGGCTTCTTCGGCGGGCGGCTGTCCAAAAACGCCAAATGGCTGGAAGCGGCCCCCGGCGGCACCTGGCGGAGCCTTCTCCGCAACGCGCTGCTCGCCGCCATCGTCCTCATCGCCTATCTGCTGCTCCAGCCCATGCTGATGGTACTGGTCGCCATGATTCCGGAAATCATCCTGACGGTGATCCAGATCGCGGCATGGGTGCTGATCCTGGCGGACTTTATCGCCGTGGTTTTTGCCATGCGCAAGGGGAAGGACAGCTTCGAGCGGCAAATGGAAAAGGGACAGACCGATGAGCTGTCCGCCAAAATCGGGCAGGCCATCTGGCGGCGGCTGGAAAAGGCCTACCCCGGCATCCGGGACGAGCAGACCCGGGGCGAGATCGTCTTTGCCAAGGGCATGAGCATTGACAAGCTGATCTGGGTCTTTCTCATCTCCGCCCTGCTGGGCGATATCATCGAGACCTTCTACTGCCGGTTGGTGGGCGGCACCTGGATGAGCCGCTCCAGCGTGATCTTCGGCCCCTTCAGCTTCGTGTGGGGGATCGGCGCCGTGCTGCTCACCGTCAGCCTGATCCGTCTCAAGGACAAGGATGACCGCTGGGTCCTGCTGGCGGGCGGCCTGCTGGGCGGCGCCTTCGAGTATATGTGCAGCGTGTTCACCGAACTGGTCTTTGGCAAGGTGTTCTGGGATTACAGCTATATGCCCTTGAACATCGGCGGGCGGACCAATGTGCTGTTCATGTTCTTCTGGGGTGTGCTGGGGCTGGTGTGGGTAAAGATCGCCTATCCGCCGCTGGAGAAATTCATCGAGAAATTCCCTCCGCTGGCGGCCAAGATCGCCACTTGGGTCATCATCGTGCTGATGACGCTGAACGGTCTGTTCACCATGGCGGTGATGCTCCGCTACAACGAGCGCCAGGCCGACCAGCCCCCCTCCAACATCCTGGAGGAGTTCATCGACAGCGCTTATGACGACGATTTTGTGGAAAATCGCTGGCAGAACATGGTCAGCGCGGACAATGAGGAATGACCATCCGTATCATACCTGTAAAAGTCTGGCCCCCGGCACCGCGGCGACTGCCGCCGCGGCGCCGAAAGCGCCTAAAAAATATCCGCAAAAGGGGATTGACAAACGGGAAACGGCAGAGTATAATCAGTTCGTTCTGTTGACAAGGCAAGCCGCTCTGCGGGGCGGTTTTGCCGGGTGCAGCTGAACTTAGACCACAGATGGCGCGGTAGTTCAGTTGGTTAGAACGCCGGCCTGTCACGCCGGAGGTCGTGGGTTCAAGTCCCATCCGCGTCGCCATCTGCTGCTGTAGCTCAGTAGGTAGAGCGCATCCTTGGTAAGGATGAGGTCGGCAGTTCGAATCTGCCCAGCAGCTCCATAAAAACCGCCGTTTTCGCAAGAAAACGGCGGTTTTTCTAACTTTTCCAAGCGGTAAAGAACCGTCGCATTTTGTTTGACCACATAACAAGCCACAGTCAGAAAAAATCGCCCCGCGGAGTTCTGACTCCAAGGGGCGATAAAGCGGGATATTTTAGTTGGCCTATTATGCTTCCGATTCACAGACTCGTTCCCTCGCTCTCTTGAAGGTTTCCGGCCCGGTATATCGGACATCAGAGGCATCGGCGGCGCAATCTGCTTCATCCAGCTTCACTTCCACTTCGTCGGTGGGCGCGGCGTACTGTAAATCGGTTACGGGGTGAATGTTGGTCATGGCGCTGCCTCCCTGTTCGTGTTTATACACTATTCTATCATAGTTTAATCAGACTGCAACAGAGAATGATCCCGTAGAAGTGTTAAGCGTGGGATTTCGCCAGCGCCAGCATGGTCGCCTCATTGAGCCTTCCCTCCGCGGCCAGCTGCCTGGCCCTGGCACGTTCCGCGTTCGTCTCGACGATCAGCTTTTTCAGCAGCGCCTCACACTCCGCCTCGCTGTGGGCGTAGACGTTGCGGGCGTATTTCCTGCCGTCCGGCCAGATCGGGGAGTAACGCCCCTCCCAGAGCTTCCCGTTGACCTGGCTGACGCAGCCTGTGCCCGCCTTGCGGCGCTGACCTCTGCGGGCTTGAAACGCGCTCGGAGCGGGCTTCTGAGGGGTCGCCTCTGGCTCGTCCTGCGGTTCGGCCTTGCCGATCTCCCGGTCGATCCTGACCGCCGCCGTCCGGCGCATCTCGTCGGTGACGTGGGCGTAGACGTTCAGGGTGGTGCTGCTGGAGACGTGGCCGATGATGGTGGACAGGGTTTTCACGTCCATGCCGTGTTCCAGACAGACGGTGGAAAATGTGTGGCGCAGATCGTGGAACCGTATCTTCCTGCACTCTGCCCGCTCCAGAACCGTTTGCAGCCGCTTTCGGACGGCGGCAGGGTCCCTCGGAGCGTCCTCCGCCACCGGGGAGGGGAACATCCACCGGGAGGTCGAGGCTTTTCTGTATTCCCTAAGTACGCTCAGGACAGAGGACGGAAGGATGACGCTTCGGTTGGAGGCGTTGGTTTTGGGCGGGGAGACCACAAGCTCACCTCTGACCCGGTGGACCTGCCGCTCCACCCGAAGCGCCCCGGTGCGGAAGTTCAGGTCGCCCCACTGGAGGGCGCAGATCTCGCCCCGGCGCAGGCCGGTGGACAGCTCCAGCAGGAGAAGCTCGAAGCATCCGTCCTCCCTGGCCTGGATGAGCAGCCGCTGGATCTCCTCCGGGCCCAGGATCTGCATCTCCCTGCCCTTGGCGGGCGGGAGGCGGCAGTTGTCCGCCGGGTTTCGAGGAAGGAGCTTTTCGGATACCGCTTTGTCCAGCGCGGCGTGGAGGGTGGTATGGACGCCCCGGACAGTCTGGTTGGAGAGGCCCTCGCCGTAGCGTTCTGTCCGGAGGAGCCGTCCGCTCCGCTTAAGTTCCGTATAGAATTGCTGGATGTCCGCCGTGGTCAGCCGGTCCAGCCGGATATCCCCCAGGGCGGGGATGATGTGCTGGTAAATGCGGCGCTCATAGGACATCTGGGTGTTGGGGCGAAGGCCGGGCTTTTTCTCGTTCTGGTACCATTGATCCAGCCAGTCCCGCAGGAGGATATCGGGTTTGGGCTGCGCTGGGGCGGGCTTTTCCACGCTCTCCCGCAGAGCTTTCAGCTTCGCGGCGCACTCGGCCTTGGTTCGCGCCAGCACGTTTTTGGTGATGGGCAGGTTCTTCTCGTCGTAGCCGACGACCACCCGGCCTTCCCAGCGGCCGTCCTTTCTCAGACTGATCCCGCCGTCGCCCCGTTTTCTGCGCCTTGCCATGGCTTCAGCTCCTTTCCAAGGTAGTCGTTCAGAAAGCCGCCGACGATCTCAGCGGCGCGTTTCTGCATATCGCCGGTGGTGTGGGTGTAGGTATCCAGCGTGAAGGACGCCTTTGTGTGGCCCAGGATGCCGGACAGCGTTTTCGCATCCACCCCGCCGGCCAGGGCATGGGAGGCGAAGGTATGTCTCAAATCGTGGAAGCGGAGGTCGGGGAGGCCCGCCTCCTCCAGCAAGGACTTCAGCCGGAGGTAGGCTGCGGACGGGCTGACGGGCAGTTCCGGCCTCAGCGGGTCGGGGAAGATCCAGAGGGAGCAGGACCGCTTCTTCCGCTCCCGCAGGAGTTGTGCCGTGCTGGGCGGCAGGACGATCTTTCGGGCGCCGGCAGAGGTCTTGGGCTCCCCGGCTACAAGCCTGCCGCCCTTTTCCCGGTGGAGGGTGCGGCTGATTTTCAGGGTGCCGCCGCGCCCGTCGAAATCGGTCCACCGCAGAGCGCAGATCTCGCCCCGGCGCAGGCCGGTGGTGAGTTCGGTGTAGAAGAAGTCGTGCCAGATGGGGTCGGACTTGATGGCCTCCATGAACCTGTTTAGCTGTTCCTCGTTCAGGATGGACATGGGGGAGCGGGAGACTTTGGGCGGCTCCACCTCGTCGGCGGGGTTGGAGGGGAGGAGCCTTTGCTCCACCGCCGCTCTGAGCGCGTGGTGCAGAGTGGTGTGGATGCCGTGGACGGTGGCGCCGGAGAGTCCGGGATCTTGGCCGGGGCGGGGGTCCATTCTGCCGTTTTGCGCCAGGGTGTCGTACAGCTTCCGCAGGTCCGCCGCCGTGATCTGGTTGAGCCGCTTTTGTCCCAGGTAGGGCGTCACATGGTTTTTCATATTGTGTCTGTACCGCTCCAATGTGTCTGGACGGAGGGTGAGCGACATCTGTTCGAGCCATTGATCCAGCCACTCTGAGAGGACCATCCGGCATTGCTCTTTCAGGTCGGCGCCCTGATAGATCTCGATGTTCTGCCGGAGCTTTGCGGTCAGCTCCTTCTGGGTGCCGGCGTAAATGTAGCGGAAGATCGGATCGCCGTTCTCCTTGTGGCCCACCACGATGCGGCCCTCCCATCGGCCGTCCCCGCGTTTGCGGATGCTGCCGTCCCCGCTGGGTCTACGCTTTGGCATGGCCGGTCACCTCCCTTCGTTCCGTTTCCGCGCCCGCTCCTCATCATCGCAGTCGAAGGAGTAGGGCGGGATCTCTCTCAGTTCCTGTTCAATCCCTCTGGCCAGCCGGATGCCGGCGAGGAAGCTGTCCAGCGAGGTCTGCTCCCGCAGATCATCCTCCAGATCCAGCAAGTGGAGCAGTAGCACCCTCTGGCTCCTGCCCAGCCCAGCTGTCCCCGCAGGCGGGCGAGGATCCTGTCCCGCTCACGTTGTACCCTCATCGCTTCGGGTGACGCTTTGCTGAACCGTTCGTGCAGGGCTCTCAGATATTCTGGCATGGCGGTCGCCTCCTTTTCCAGCGACACACAATACCAGTAAACAGAGAGAATAGCCAGGGGTTAGGCGCACAATTATCAAACTGTTATCATTTGCCGCGGGGTATGTCTCTTGTTTCAGGCATGGTACTTTTTGCACTGATTGAAAGGCTGCGGTGTCACGCTTTAGGCTTTCGTAGCCCTTGATCCTCTAAGGCTCAAAACCGCGAAACGGGAGGGGCCCGTGTATTTACCTTACCGCCCTGAAAAACGGACTTACAAGCGTGACATGAGTTTCCTGCTTTCTACGCATTTCGGAGCTTCACAGCCCTTGAAAACAGGGGCTTCACAGGGCACGTCAGAGGGGGGTCTGTATACCTGCTCTCAAAAGCGGTTTCTATATGCGTAGAAAATCCTTTCCCCAAAAGGCAGGGCCGCTCCATTTGTGGTATGGAGCGGCTCCCAATTTCTTGCGAGATTAGGTCACATAGACCCGGTACTCGGTGTGGTTATACACGCCATCCTTGTACAGATCCCACGCCTCCACACTGTACGTCCCCGGCGGGCAGGAGTTGAAGAGTTTGGTCAGTTCGCTGTCCCGCCACGGCCAGAAGGACCAGGCTCCAGCGCTGTCCGGGATGGTCAGGCTGATGCGGACGTAGGGCGTTCCCTTGGAGCCGTATTTCAGACGACCGTTGATGCTGGTTTCGGGATTTGTGCCCGCCAGATTCATCAGCGTGTACTGCATTCTGCGAGTCTCGTAGAGGTTGCGGACGTAGAGATAGTCCCCATTGGATTTGATGAAATGCCTCGCCTCAGGCGCGGGCAACTCCACCGCTGGGAAACTGGACCAGTCACAGGTCGGCGTTGGCAGAGGTGGCAGCGGCCCTTCGGAGAACATGTTGGCGTCCCATCGGCTCACATCCTTGATGGTGTATGTGGTTCCATCATCGCATGGGATCACGTCGCCCACCTTGGGGACGTACTGGCTGCCGTCTGCCGGCAGGGTTACGGTACCTTTCGGCTTTGCGGTCTCTCCCTTCTGACTGTCTGGCGCCACGCCGGTGTAGGGCTTGTCCGTTTCGATTTGGACCGTGCCGTCCCAATAGACGTTGAAGTCCACTTTGGCCCCGATGTCCCGGAGCCGGACGTAGTTCTCGTCGTTGATCACGTAGGCGGTGAGTTCCGTCCGCTGGCCGTCGATGTAGACGGCGCAGTTGCTCCGGGTGGCGGTGAGCCGTGCCACGGCCGCCTGGGCCCCGCTGGTGAGCGTCACTCCGGTGAGGATACCGGCCAGTACGAGCAGCAGATTTCTGATACGATTCTTCATTGGATTGACCTCCTTCGGTGTTGTTTTGGCGCTTTCGCAAACCAAACATACCGAATAAGGCGATGGAAATCCACCAAAACCTTGTTGACAAAAGGGAGAAAGAACGGGCGGGAAACGCGGCAGATCACCGAGACCTTTTCTTTGATCAGGCGGGTCATTTTTTAACCTCACATGGACATCGTCGGTCCCTGATACTCCTCATGGTCGTCCGGCTTGTGGCCCATGGCGATCTTCTTCTCTCTGATCCTCTGCCGCAGCTTGCGGTCGATGTTCTGGATCATACTGGCGGCGTCCCTGGACTGGACGTTGTCCCGGAACATCCGGCTCAGATG
>CANRIW010000041.1 GCA_947630785.1 uncultured Oscillospiraceae bacterium
TTCTCTTCTTCTGATATGCTCTTCCCCATTTTGATCCCCTTCCTTTTTTGCGTGTCTCTCTTTTGGGGAGCATATCAATTCTTCGTTTTTAGAGGTCGCCGGAATAAAATGTAGTATTCTGTCGAGAAGAAATCCAGGTATTTTGTGCGTATGCTCTTGACAGTTTAGCTGGCATATGTTACCATTTCATCATTGATTGCTTGTGCGTACTTCGCTGAAATCGCGGAGCCGGGTCCTTTGGACCTGGGACCGGGGGGCACCCGCATTGCATACGTTGTTAAGGTTGTACGTTATGCCGGAACGGCCGCTGCAGGAGACAGCGGCGTTTACTGGCAGGAGCTTGTAGGGGGCAGTATACCCTTTTGAGGGTTGCTTGCCCGTTGTTGAATGCCTATCACAGCCCATCGGGCTGAAAAGTGAAGAATGCCTGCGCTCATTGAGAGTGCGAAAAGTTTGTTGACGTTGATGTTTTGACGACTTTTCGCACTCTCTTTTTGCATATTTTAAGGAGTTTCCGCTCATTGGGAGCAGCCAGCGGTCTTGCCAGCCGCCGGCCAGGGAAACGGATGCCACACAAGAAGTCGATCAGCTTATGACCCTCCCCGCTTTGAGGTTTGCGGGGGCCCAGGGATGATAACCTCGGAGGCCGTCGGCAAGCGGCCTCGCCTCTCACCGCTCCGGCGCTGCGCCGGTCCGGCAGCGTGAGAGTTCGCATACCCCGATCCCGGCCGGAGGGATCGAAGGACACACGCGGCCTGTGCTGCAACGCGCCGGCTGAATATGACTATGAAAACAACGAGGCTTTATCATATGAAATCTGACATCAGAAATCAGAGTGTATTCAGCGTCTCTGCTGGGAGGTATCGCTATGGGGACTAAGTATCGCTCCATCGACGAGCTGCCCCTCACTCTCCGGGTAGAAGACTTGATGCCCATTCTCGGCATTGGCAGGAACACCGCCTATGAATTGGTGCGGTCCGGGCAGATCAGAAGCGTCAGGATCGGGCGGCAGATCCGTGTCCCAAAAGACGCTTTAGCAGATTATCTGTCACACTGAATTTACAAATACGGGCTTGAACCGGCCGCCGCGGTCGGGTACAATACATTCACCTTTACTGCGGCGGATCGGTCCAACACCCGGAAAGGAGGAACTATGCCGCGCAAAAAAAGCGCCCAGGGCGCTGGAACGATCCGAAAAAGAAAAGACGGCCGCTGGGAGGCCCGCTATACCACGGGCTTCGACCCTGCGACCGGCAAACAAATTCAAAAATCCATTTATGGCAAGACGCAAAAAGAGGTTCGGGAGCAGCTGACGCAGATCACAGCTGAACTGGATGACGGGACCTACATCGAACCCAGCAAGATGACGCTGGAAGCATGGACGACCATCTGGCTGGAGGACTATATGTTCGACAAGAAGTGGTCAACTGTCAAGCATTACAAGGCCCAGATCAAGGCCCATATTCTCCCCGCGCTGGGTCACGTTCCCCTCTCTCAGCTGGATCCCCACCGCATCCAGTCCTTTTACAACTCACTTCTGCGGGGGAACGGCGGAAAAAATTCACTGAACCCCAAGAGCGTCCGAAACGTGCATGGCATCCTGAGCAAGTGTCTCTCAGTCGCTGTAAAGTTAGAATACCTGCGACGCAACCCGGCGGAGATGGTCACGCTGCCCCGTGTGGAGCGCAAGGAGATCCGGCCCTTGACCGACGCCCAGGTCAGCGCGTTGTTAGCCGTGGTCGGTGACGACGGCTATGGCACGCTGATCAAAGTAGTGCTGTTCACAGGGCTTCGGCTGGCGGAGGCCATCGGCCTCACCTGGGACTGCGTGGACTTTGAAAAGCGGAGGCTGATCATCAGCAAACAACTCCAACAGCGGCCCCTGTCTGAAGGGGGATTTACCTTTACATCCCTGAAGAATGACCGATCCCGCGTCATTGCTCCCGCCCCATTCGTGCTTGACGTGCTGAAGGCCTGGCGGCAGAGGCAAGCGGAGGAACGCCTGAAAGCGGGCTGGGAGTGGAAGGGATGGAAGAGCGAACAGGAGCGTCAGACCGCCTTTGTGTTCACCAGCGAGACGGGAACCCATCTCTATCCCCAGACCACCTACCTCCACTTCAAAAAGGCCGCCGCACAGGTCGGCGCACCTGACGCCAGAGTGCACGATCTCCGGCATACCTATGCGGTCCTTTCCCTGCAAAACGGCGACGACGTGAAAACGGTCCAGGGCAACCTGGGGCACGCCACAGCGGCCTTCACGCTGGATGTCTACGGACACGTCTCGGAGCGCATGAAAGAGGACAGCGCAAACCGCATGCAGAAGTACATTGAGGGACTGTAAAATTTTTCATAAGGGTCAGCGTAAGGGTCAAACGGATATAAATAACCCCCGGAGCCTTAGAACTCCGGGGGTCAATGTGGCAGCGGATGAAGGATTCGAACCCTCACAAACAGAGTCAGAGTCTGGTGTGCTACCATTACACTAATCCGCTATATGGCTGACCTCGCACAGAAGCCGAGTGTTATTATATCAGACCGCCGCCATTTGTCAACCCCTTTTTTGCGGTTTCAAAGAAAGGGAGCCCTCCGCGCGCGGAGGGCTCCCGGCTTTTCGATCTCAGGCGTAGAAGGCGTGGCCGCCGATGGTGCAGATATAGGGCCGGTTCCGGGCCGCCCAGGTGTTCCTCAAATTAGTGGTATTGAAGAATTTGGCGGTGGGCAGGACCTGCGCGCCCTCCATCACCAGCTTAGCCGCGATGACCGACTGGGCGTTGGGCTCCCGGTAGATAGAGCCGCTGGCGGCAGGGCTGAACTGGTTCTTCTGGAAGATGACGCCCTTGATGGTGTTGGGCCAGCTCCCGGACCTGTCGTTCACCCGGTTCATGATCACGTTGCCCACGGCGATCTTGCCGTTCATGGGCTGATTGCCGCTCTCGGCATAGATGATATGGGACAGCCAGTAGAGATCATCGCCGTTGTAATAGACGTTTCCGCTGATCAAGTAGGGAGCGGCGCCCTCCTGCCGCACAAGGGAGGCCCCCTCGGCGGTGTAATACACGCTCATATTGAATACACTGGCCAGCACGCTCATCGGAACAGCCACCAGACCGTTGATGTACCGGTTCCCGGCGGGCACATAGAGATAGCGGCCGTTGGCCTCGATATAGCTGACACCCGCGCAGGCGGTCAAGTTCAGGGACATTCCGGCGTTGGCGGCCACGACGGTGACCGTGCCGTTCGCCTCGCTGACGGCGGCGGACGGGTCCACGGCAGCCATAAAGGCGCGTACCGTGATATAATTGGTATCGCCGACGGCTTCGTAACTGCCCACGGGCAGGAGAGCGCTGTCCTCCGCAGCGGCGGTCACGGTGAATACAACGACATAGTCCGCGGACACATAGCCGGTGAGCGTACCGTTGGTGACATTGTACCAGCCGTCCAGCGTTTCCAGAACGGTCACGGTCTCGCCGCGGTACAGAAGACCGCTCCTGCTGTAAGAGGTCCCGGGACCGGAACGGACGTTCAGCGCGCTGGCGGTCACATAGCCCAACTCGGTGACGGGTTCCTCAGGCTCGGCGGGCTCTTCAGGCTCGGCGGGCTCTTCAGATTCAGCGGGCTCCTCAGACTCGGCGGGCTCCTCCTCTGAGGATACCTCCTCCTGCGGCTCCTCCCCGGTCTGCTGGGAGGGCTCCGGAACGGGAGCCTGGGCGGCGGTCACGGGGACCGTCACGCCGGCGATCAGCACCAGGGCCAGAAGAAAGGCAGACAGCCTTTTGAGATGGTTTTTCATACTAACGCTCCTTACTGCGGCCTCCAACGGGCCGGTAACAATTTTCAATCAAATTGTAACCGTATTGTAACTTATTTAGAACTGTATTGCTACCGTCAAAACAGACAATTCTAATCCGTTTACAGCTGGTCTGTTATGGCGTTTTTAACAGTTTTGACCCGTTTTTGCCCTTTTCGGCTGTCAGTATTTGGAGCCATCAAATCGGTTTTACCCGGGCGTTCCCCCCTTCTTCCACTATTTTGTTACAAATTCTGTTACCGATAGAACCAGTGGACGCCGATGGTCGTCACATAGGTCCGGTTATCCATCACCCAATGGTTGTCGGTCAAAGAGGGCGCGATAAAATACAGGCTGTCCCCCGCCTCCCTTCCCCCTTCCAGTACCAGCCTGGCGGCAAGCACGCTCTCGGCCGTGGGTTCATTGTAGACGGTCCCATTGGCCACCGGGGTAAACTGCACCCCCCACTTGGTATCGAAGATGACCGATCTTACGTCGTCGGGGAATTCCTCGCTGGCCACCCGGTTGAGGACCACCGTGCCGACGGCGACCTTTCCCCTCAGCGGCTCTCCCCTGCTCTCAGCGGAGATGATGCGGGCCATCCAGTAGAGCTCGTCGGCGGTGTAGGGCGCCACCCCCGGCCTGCCGTCCCCCGGCGTGACGGTGACACCTTTTGCGGCGCTCCAGTCCACCGCTCCTCCCAGCGCTTTTGCGATGGCCCGGACGGGCACCATCACCCGGTCATTGACCATGCGCACCCCATCGGGTATGTATACGGCGCGGTCATCGAAGGTCAGATAGTTCTGCCCCGGCGCGGCGGCCACCTCGATCCCGCTGCCGCTGATACGGGCCCTGCCGCCGCTCCAGCTCACCTCCGCGTCAGGGGCGAGCACCTCCGCCATAGTCCGCAGAGACACATAGGTGGTATCGCCCACCATATACGCCCCCGCCCTGTTCCAGATATCCTGTCCGTCCACCTCCAGCCGCCGCGTCACTGCGGAGACCGGGGCCGTCAGCAGGGCGCCCATCGCCAGCGCCAGCGCCGTCATCCGCCATCTCCATCCGCTCCTCATGGGATCACTTCCTTATTAATGTATTTGGGGCTGGCCGCAGCCGGTCCCCATTCGAATCATAACCGCCGGCCTGACCTTACCGCAATGCAAAATGGTTTCCAGTGGAGGACGCGGCTGGAAAGGATATAAAAAAGCGCCGGAGCAAGCATTAAAACGCTTGCTCCGACGTGGCGGAGTGGGAGGGATTCGAACCCTCGGTACCCTTATGAGGTACACACGATTTCCAATCGTGCTCGTTATGACCGCTTCGATACCACTCCATCGGCGAGGTCACAAGGGGTATTATACCAGCTTTTTCAGCGTTGTCAAGCCGAAAATTGCGATCCCGGACAAATCAAAAAACGAGGGCCGCCCGCGCAAGCGGACGGCCCCTCTACAAAATAAAATCGTCCCCTCAGGGACGAGTCCATCTGTATACCGATGATTCCATTCTCAGCGGTCGCTGGCAACGGTTTCCTCTCCGGCGAAGATCAACTCGTCAATGTCCTGGGGCCCGGTATACCAGAGGATCTTCATCACAATCATCTCCTTCCTGTAATTTTTGTATATTATATCAAGAAATTGGCGGTTTGTAAAGACTTTTTTGTAAAAAATTTGTGACCGCAATATCTTGTGCCCCGCCATTTTTGACATCAAAATGATGTGCCGGCAGCGAAAAAAAGGGCTTGCAATCCCACCGCGAGTCTGTTATAATAAGCGCGTTGACAGCCCCTCCGCCGCCCGCGCAGGTGTAGTTCAATGGCAGAATGTCAGCTTCCCAAGCTGAACACGAGGGTTCGATTCCCTTCACCTGCTCCAAGTCGCCGCAAGCACCGGATCGCTTGCGGCGGCTTTTTTTGCAAAAAGCCACCGGCTGCGGCAGGCGGTGGAAAAAAACTAAAAAAAGCTATTGACAAATCCCGCCCGGTTTGGTATTATAACTCTCGCGCTGAGGCGAACGCCTCATTCGCTTTGTGGGGGTATAGCTCAGCTGGGAGAGCGCTTGAATGGCATTCAAGAGGTCAGCGGTTCGATCCCGCTTATCTCCACCAGAAAAACAGGGAAGACACCCACGGTGTCTTCCCTGTTTTTCTCCGTCAGGGGGATGCCATATATGGAAAAGGTCGTCATCATCATCAACGGCAAGGGCGGCGCAGGCAAAGATACGCTCTGCGAGGCGGCCGCCAAAGCATACCGTGTGACCAATGTCTCCTCCATCGACCCCATCAAGGCCATCGCCGCCCGGCACGGCTGGAACGGGGAGAAGGACGACAGGGCCCGCAAGTTTCTCTCCGACCTGAAGCGGGCCTTCGCCGACTACAATGACCTGCCCAACCGCTGGCTGGAGGAGCGCTATCAGGAGTTTATATCCGGCGAAAACGAGATCCTGTTCGTCCATATCCGGGAGGCCCGCCAAATCGACGAATTCAGGCGGCGTGTAAAGGGAAAATGTTTCACGCTTCTGGTCCGCTCCGCAAGGACGGAGGCCCAGTACGGCAACGTCTCTGATGACGATGTGGAGAACTATCCCTACGACTATGTCTATGAGAACGACAGGCCCCTGGACGACGCGGGCGAGGACTTCCTGGCCTTCCTCCGGGAGATATTCCGCCGGGAAGGGCTGGAACTGTAATCATTTGTCACCGCAAACGGTCGATTTGTTCACATTTTTCTGTCAAGCTGTCATTGTCATCCCCAATGAAAAGATAAAAAACAAGGAGGAGATCACTGTGTTTCAAAGGCGTTCCATTCCTGTCTGCATCCTGCTGTCCATCATCACCTGCGGCATCTATCTGCTGTACTGGATGGTGAAGGTCACCGACGAGCTGAACTATATCAGCGGCGACCAGAACGCCACCTCCGGCGGCATGGCCCTGCTGTTCACCATCATCACCTGCGGCATCTACGGCCTGTACTGGGGCTGGAAGTGCGGCGAAAAGGTCAACGCCCTCCGGGCCCGCCGGGGCACTCCCGACGGCTTTATGCACGTGATCTTCCTGGTGCTCAACCTGTTCGGGCTGGATATCGTCACCATGGCCCTGATCCAGGACGAGCTGAACCAGTTCGCGGCGTGAGATGGCTGCCGGCCTGCGGTTGAGACGCCTCCTGCTGGGGGGCGCGGCCCTGCTGGCCGCCGGGCTGCTCTATGCCGCCGTGAATACCCGCCTGGGCCTGTACGTGCCCTGCCTGTTCCGGACGGTCACCGGCTGGAAGTGCCCCGGCTGCGGGGTCACCACTCTCTGTCTGGCCCTGCTGCGGCTGGACTTTCCGGCGGCCTGGGCCGCCAACCCGGCGCTGCTGCTTCTGTCCCCGCTGATCGCTCTCCTGGCGGTCAGGATCGCCGTCCGCTACGTCCGGGAGAGCTCCGCCGCCCCGTCTCCCTGGGAGGGACGGCTGGCCTGGGGCCTGGTGATCGCCCTCATCCTCTGGGGCGTACTGCGGAACGTGCTGGGACTTTAAAAAGACGCCACGCCAAAAACGACCCGCCGGTGGGACCGGCGGGCCGTTTTTTCTCTTATTTCTCCGCCAGCAGCTTGTTCAGCTCGGAGACGAAGGAGTTGATGTCCTTGAACTTGCGGTACACAGAGGCAAAGCGGACATAGGCGACCTCGTCCACCTCTTTCAGCTTGTCCATGACCAGCTCGCCGATCTCGGTGCTGCGGACCTCCCGCTCCAGCTCATTCTGGAGGGACTGCTCGATCTCATCCGCGATGCGCTCCAGGGTCTCCATGGACACAGACCGCTTCTCGCACGCCTTGAGCATGGAGTTCAGCAGCTTGTTGCGGTCAAAGGACTGGCGGCTGCCGTCCCGCTTGACCACCATCAGGGGCAGGCTCTCCACCGTCTCATAGGTGGTGAACCGCTTGTGGCAGGCCAGACACTCCCGGCGGCGGCGGATGCTGCTCCCCTCCTCGGCGGGACGGGAGTCCACCACCTTGCTCTCCAGATGGGCGCAGAATGGACATTTCACGGCGTCGTCCTCCTCTCAAAGCTCACTTGGTGCCAAAGATGCGGTCGCCGGCGTCCCCAAGGCCGGGGACGATATAGGCGTGGTCGTTGAGCTTCTCATCCACCGCGGCCACATAGACGTCCACATCGGGGTGATCCTTCTGGATGCAGGCGATCCCCTCGGGGGCGGCGATGATGTTCATCAGCTTGATGTGCCTGCAGCCGTAGCCCTTGATGAAGGTGATGGCGGCGGAGGCGGAGCCGCCTGTGGCCAGCATGGGGTCCAGCACGATCACGTCCCGCTCGGCGATGTCGGGGGGCATCTTGCAGTAATACTCCACGGGCAGGTGGGTCTCCGGGTCACGGTACAGGCCGATGTGGCCCACCTTGGCGGAGGGGATCAGGTTCAGGATGCCGTCCACCATGCCCAGGCCCGCCCGCAGGATGGGGACGATGGCCAGCTTCTTGCCGGCCAGGGCCTTGAAGGTGCCCGCAGCGATGGGAGTCTCCACCTCCACGTCCTCCAGGGGCAGGTCGCGGGTGGCCTCATAGCACTCCAGCATGGCGATCTCGGACACGATCTCCCGGAACTCCTTTACGCCGGTGTCCTTGTTGCGCAGGATAGTCAGCTTGTGCTGCAGCAGGGGATGATCCAGTACGTGTACTTTTCCTTCCATAAGTAAAACCTCTCTTCTTATTGGTTTTGTGACTTCATTCGCTCCAGGCGCTCCCGCTCGGCCTGGCTCAGCCGGTGATAGGCGGGCGTCAGGCCGGAGGCGGAGACCAGCTTCCCCTCTCCCGCCAGCCGGAGGGCGCACCGGGCGACCCCATAGGCGGATTGGTCCCGCAGGTGGGGCGGCGCCAGGACCGCGGGCACACCCAGCTCCTGAAAGCCATTATAGCACAACAGCGCCCCGTCTCCAACCAGAATTTGTGTTTTTCCCGAAATTTTTGCCTGCTCCGCCAGTCCGTCCAGGCTGACGGCCCCGTCCTCGCTGAGGCGGGTGAGCTTCCCGCCCTCCGCCAGAAACCGGGCGGCGTAGACCTGATTCCTCCTCGCGTCCATGACGGCGCAGATCTCCCCGTCCAGATGGGCCAGGGGCCAGGCCATGGACTCCAGGGTGGAACAGGGGGCGCAGGGCTTGTCTCCCGGCCAGGCCAGGCCCTTGGCGGCGGCTACGCCGATCCGCACCCCCGTGAAGGACCCCGGCCCCGCGGCCACGGCGATGGCGTCCATGTCCTCCAGGCGCAGTCCCGCATTTTTCAACAGGTCGCTGACCATGGGCATGAGAGTGGCGGAGTGGGTGAGGCCGCTCCGCTGGAAGGACTGGGCGATGAGCTTTTCGTCCTCCGTCACCGCCACCGAGGCGCAGACGGCGGAGGTCTCCAGGGCCAATATCCTCACAGCTCCACCCCCTCTATCGTGACGATCCGGTCGTCGTCCCCCTCGCCCCGGCGGATGTCCACCCGGACGGCGCCGGGCTCGATGGCCTCCGCCACGTTCTCGCTCCACTCCACGGCGCACACGCCGCCCCGTGCCAGATAGTCCTCCCAGCCGATGTGGAACAGCTCGTCGGCCCCCTCCAGCCGGTACATATCGAAGTGGAACAGGGGGAGCCTGCCCCCCTCGTACTCGTTGACGATGGTGAAGGTGGGGCTGGTCACCCGGTCGGCGATGCCCAGGCCCCGGGCCATGCCGGAGACGAAAGCGGTCTTCCCCGCCCCCAGATCGCCGGTGAAGGCCACCACCGCCCCGGCGGACAGCCGCGGTCCCAGCCGCTCCCCCAGCGCCTCGGTCTCCGCCCGGCTGTGGGTGACGTATTCCATAGGGATTTGCCCTCCCATTTGTAAACTCTTTCAAAACAGTATAGCATAACCGGGAGAAATGTGCTATACTAATTTGCGATTTTATCACCGGAAAGGGGGCGAGGCCCGTGCCGAAACGCAAGTCCACTATCAAAAGCCTGGGCTCCGCCCTGGCCGACCTGTTCCTCCGCCCGGTGGAGACCCTCAAGGAGTTCTGGCGCAAGGGGGACGTAGTGCTGCTGGGCCTGTCTGTACTGGCCTCCCTGATGGGGCTGGTGCTGATCTACTCCGCCACCCGGTTCAGCCCCGGACTGCACACCTCCTTCATCAAGCAGGCCGTCTTCATCTGCCTGGGGATCGTGCTGTATATCTGGATCACCTTCGTGGACATCGAGTTTTTGATGGAGAAGTGGTGGTGGGTGTTCCTGCTGCTGGGCATCTTCGTCATCCTGCTCATCGTCCCCTTCGGCCGGGAGATCGGCGGCAACAGGAGCTGGGTGTACCTCCCCGGCATGTCCATCGGCTTCCAGCCGGGGGAGATCGCCAAGCTGTCCTATATCGTGGTGCTGGCCTGGCTGATGAACCAGGAGCGGCAAAAGGGAAAGGGCGTGGGCAAGTTCTCCGCCCTGGTGAAATATATACTGCTCACCGGGCTGTTCGCCGGCCTGCTGGCGGTGCTCTCCGGGGACTACGGCATGGTACTGGTCTACCTAGGCCTGTTCGTCATCATGGCCTGGGAGGGCGGCGTGAGCAAGTGGTGGTTCTTGGGGGGCGGCGCCGCCATCCTGGGGACGGTGATCCCCCTGTGGGTCTTCGTGCTGCCCAACACCAAATACTGGACCCACTATCAGGTCATGCGCATCCGGGTGGTGCTGGACCACGACCTGGACCCCCAGCACCGGGGCTGGCAGCAGGGCCAGTCCATCCGGGCCATCGGCTCCGGCCAGCTCACAGGACAGGGCTTTCTGCAGGGATCCCTCACCCACGACCCGGTGGAGGGCCATTTCCCCGCCCGGTATACCGACGAGATCTTCGCCGTGTGCGGGGAGGAGTTCGGGCTCATCGGCTGCTGCGCGGTGCTGCTGGTGCTGCTGGCCATCATCCTGCGGTGCGTGTGGGTGTCCCGCCGGGCCAAGAGCCACCTGTCCGCCTATATCTCCATGGGCATCGCCGGGATGCTCATGGTCCAGACCGTCATCAACGTGGGGATGTGCCTCTATGTACTGCCGGTCATCGGGCTGACCCTCCCCTTTTTCAGCTACGGCGGCACCTCCATCCTGACCCTGTTCATCGCCATGGGCGTGGTGTCCGGCATCAAGATGCGGCCCCTGCCCAGCTGGCTGAGGGATCGAAGCCAACTGTGATCTTCCGCGCGGGAGGTCTTCGGTTTTGGAGACCTCCCGCATACTTTTTGCCCCTTTGGAGAAAGCTATCGCTACCATCAAAAGTTAGGAGGCTTTCCCCGTGAAATCCCGCGTATTACTGCTCACCCTCTGCCTGACGGCGGCGCTGGCCATGCCCGCCGCGGCGCTGACCCTCACAAACCAGGAGGCGGCCAACGCCGCTCCCATCGCCGAGGATCTGGAATTGACCACCTATAAGGGCGTGGCCGTCACCGCCCGGTTCGCCGCCGTGGACCCGGAGGGCGACCTTGTCTCCTTCCAGGTGGTGGACTCCCCCGCCCGGGGCCAGGTCACCGTGGACGAAAACGACCCCGCCGCCTTCTGGTACACCCCATATGAGGGGAAAAAGGGCAGAGACTCCTTCACCTATGTGGCCGTCGACTCGCTGGGCAACACATCCCAGCCCGCCACGGTGAAGATCACCATCCAGAAGCAGTCCACCAAGGTGACCTACTCCGATCTGGCCGGCGATCCCGGCCATTACGCCGCCCTCCACCTGGCGGAGGAGGGCATCTACGTGGGCCGCCAGATGGGCTCCCTGTACTGCTTCGATCCGGAGGAGTTCTTCACACGGGAGGAATTCCTGGCCCTGGCCATGGACGCCGCGGGCGCGGAGCCCCTGAAAAACGTGTCGCTCACCGGCTTCTGCGATGACGGCAGCATCTCCGCCTGGGCCAAGGGCTATGTGTCCGCCGCTCTGGTCAGCGGCACGGTGCAGGGCAGCCGGGATGAGGCCGGCCAGGCGGTGTTCCACCCCGACTCCCCCGTCACCTGCGCCGAGGCCGCCGTCATCATCGACCGGCTGCTTGACATGGGCGACGTGACCTCCCCGGCCTTTGCCAGTGAGACCGCCGCGGCTGCCCCCGCCTGGGCGGCCCAGTCCGTGGTCAATCTGGAGGCGGTGTCCGTCCTTCCGACAGGCGTCGGCCCCAGCGCGCCTCTGACCCGGTCTGAGGGCGCCCGGATGCTCTCCGCCATGCTGGATGTGATCGACAGCCGCCAGACCTCCCGGTGGTTCTGGTGACGGATAAGCTGAAATATCCTCCGCTTTTGCGGAGGATATTTCTTAACTTCATATACCGGCCCTCCGCAGCCTGTTTTACGTTGACTGTGGGGCATGTTTCCATTATAATGTAAGTGAAGAGAGCCATTACCGATAAAATAAGGATTGGAGAATCGATATGAGAATCGAAGAAAAAGAATTGATCCTGCCGACCTTGTATATCATCGACCGGGACGGCGCCGTTTCAACATCCGACCTGATAAAAGAATTGACCGCAGTTTTCAATCCTTCGGGAGAAGACGCCGAGATCCTAAAAAACCGCCGGGATACAAAGTTCTCCCAGAAAGTGCGAAATCTGAAATCACATCGCGACAGCAATGGTATGGGAGTATATACAAATATAAATGCCTCCGGGAAATACACGCTGACTGACGAGGGGAAAAAATATCTTCACGACAATCTTGTTCAAGTGGAATATCTGTTTTCAAACAAGTTTCACTATGAAGAAGTTATAAAAGCCGTATCTTCGATCAGCAATAGCCGCGAGAAGAAGCGTAGTGTTTACGTTTACAGCGAAGACGAAATGATCTCAGAAGGGAAAGCGTCTGAGAGGGACAGCGTTGTCAGGAAGCGTTCGAAGCGTTTGCGGGAAGCGGCAGTTGAACACTATAAAAAACCCGACGGGAAGATCTATTGTGAGGTCTGCGGCTTCTGCTTTGAAGACAATTATGGCGAGATCGGCAAGGATTTTATAGAAATACACCACGAAGATCCGGTCTATCAGTATTCGACTGATGGATTTGAGAGTTACATCGCTGAAGCTGTATTGAAGCTGAAGCCGCTGTGTTCGAATTGTCATCGGATGATCCATCGTTCGAGCAAGCGCCCGATCACGATCGAAGAACTCAAAAAAATGATCATGAGATGAACAAATTCTCCCCGTTTATAACGGGGAGAATTTGTTTATACCGGGGATATTGGTGATGATCAGGTGTTCAACGCTTCTGTCGTTTCGACTGCGCACATTATACGTGTATGTTTTCTCAAAGCTGAGGATGGTGAAATCGTCCCGGTACAATGAGTGGATATAATCTGTGTTTTTGATGAGCAAAACGAATTTTGCCCGCGTTTTTTTCAGGGAATCGGATAGTCTCTTTTGGTCCGCCCTTGTAAAACTTTTTCCCTCATAATCGGAAAAGTCCGAATCATACGGAGGATCAAGAAACATGAAATCGTTTTCATCCAACTTAACAGTTGAAAAGAAATCTTCAAAGTCTTTGCAGTAGATCTCAGTTCCTTCAAATACAGCTTCCGTGTTTTTTGAAAAGATAGCATCTATTTTGGACTTGAAGGATTTTCTGTTATAGGACATGCCGCCATAAGGGATATTGAATTCTCCATTTCGATTATAGCGGAACATGGATCCATAGCAGTATTCTCTTATGAAATAGAAATTCGCTATGTCATACTCAATGCCCGGCGTTTCTCCGCGTTTTAACAATATGTCATTGTAAACATCTCTGAAGTACATATAGAGCCCGCTGGTGAACCCGGTTATAAGGTTTTCCTTCAGGTCCTCATCACTGTACGGGGACTTTGCCTCGTTTTTGACTGTACGAAGCATTTTATCGGAGGCGTTTTCCAAAACCTGTTTTTCGAGTCCCGCTTTGTCCAGTATCAGCGCCTCGACGCTGTCCGCCGCAAGAGCGCCGAGTATCTCTTTTACAGGCGCCTTTAGTTCCTGGCCGGCGGTCCTTTTGGTGCCATTGCCGCTTTTCAAGCGATCGTAAATACTGTAGATATCACTGTACCCGCTGTCGCATGCGTTTAGCAAGGAGGTCAGCAAGGTGTCATAAGCGCAAAGATACCGGTGAAATGATTTGTTTTGCTCCTTAGCCAGCTTATAAAACTCCGTCAGGTCAGCAGAAATATCATTAATGATCGCTCTTTTGGGCTGCAAGTAAAAGAACATTGCTCCGCCGCCAAAAAAGGGTTCCACGTACCTATCAAAACGCGGTATTATTTCTTTGATATATTTTATTTCTCTTGCTTTGCCGCCCGGCCACTTTATAAGGGTGTTGATACTATTCATTTTCAAACAAATTATATCATCAAAAACATATGTTGAAAAGCTTTCATTCCCACTCGCAAAATGAAACTTAATTCTAAACGCTTTTGTTTGGGGGATTTGATATCATTTGATTTTTCCTGATA
>CANRIW010000042.1 GCA_947630785.1 uncultured Oscillospiraceae bacterium
TAAACTGGCAATGGCCGCGTGACCAGTCCTGCCAAATCTGTTTGAGTGCCAACGGCTAACAAGCAGAATTTACAAGGTGCCACAACGCTTCAGGCGTTGTGAAGTTTTCGATGAATTATTTCATTGTCCACTTGACGGGGGGCAGAGCAAATTGATCGTTCGAAGATTGTTGTGTCTTAAAAACAGCAAAATGCCGTTTTTAAGAAAAAACATTACCGACTGCCATCTGCATAAAGTGCAACTGGTGTTAGCCCGCCGGCTGAAGCGTGACGAAACGCGGAATCGCGGAAACCGACAACCCGCCACATCTCTCCCGCTTCCGTGCGTATTCAAGCAGTTCCCTCGCGTTACTTGCCGGGTGCCAGACATAGGCGATTAGATAATCGCTGTGGTCGATTATATACCGGTTGGCCCGGACGATGGCCAGCCTGCGAGGCACTCCCTCCAGCGGCGGATAGAAAGGAACCGTCAAAATAGTTCGGGAGCTCTATGGGCCGTTCTCCAGGATGGTAGGGCAGCAGCCGGGTGAGCAGTATGCCGAGATGCTGCTTGAATATTTCGGCGTGACCCCCAAGGAGTTTTTTGACATGGACACAGCCAACCCCACGAAAGCAACCGATCTATTGAACGCGGTCAAGGGACTGAGCAATGAGCAGTTAGACAACCTGATCGCGCTTGCGAGGGATCTGAAAAAACAGTAAAGCGCCCTTTGAAAATCTCAGCGAGGTGTCAGTCCACGTGAATGGCGAATAACAGCCCCGGCCAGAACGAAATCGTTCTGGCCGGGGGGCTAAGAAAATTGGGTCAGGGAGGGCCCGTCCAAGTTTGGCCGGGCCCTCCCTCCTGCAAGACATGGGCTGCTGGGAAGCGCCTTGTGTATTCAATTTGCCGCAACTCCAGATTTCGTGTATTTGAACAATTTCGCTCTCTTCCAAAAAGAAAAACTACCGAGGGGTCTAAGACCTCGGTAATTTTTTCGCCTTTCAGCCCTCAAAAAGCGCCGTATTTCAAGGCCTTGAGGGCAAATAGGGCATATACCATTGGGGGAGTATAAAAAGCCCAAAAATGGTATATTGCACTTTTTCAAAAATCAGAACTTTTTGAGCGGATTTGTTCTTGTGGACACCCGGCGTTCCGAACGTCCATGACCCGCTTCGACGGCCACGCCGGGAAGCGCGGTGCATAGAAACCGGGAAAGCCGACGGATAGGATGAACCGATATTACTGACACACCTATAAAAACGAAGATTCGTTTTTATAGGTCGCCGGAATAAAATGTAGTATTCTGTCGAGAAGAAATCCAGGTATTTTGCGCATATGCTCTTGACAGTTTAGCTGGGATATGTTACCATTTTATCGTTGATTGCTTGTGCGTACTCCGCTGAAATCGCGGAGCCGGGTCCTTTGGACCTGGGACCGGGGGGGCACCCGCATTGCATACGTTGTTAAGGTTGTACGTTATGCCGGAACGGCCGCTGCAGGAGATAGCGGCGTTTACTGGCAGGAGCTTATAGGGGGGCAGTATACCCATTTGAGGGTAGATTGCCCGTTGTTGAATGCTTATCATAACCCGTCGGGCTGAAAAGTGAAGAATGCCTGCACTCATTGAGAGTGCGAAAAGTTTGTTGACGTTGATGTTTTGACGACTTTTCGCACTCTCTTTTTGCATATTTGAAGGAGTTTCCACTCATCGGGAGCAGCCAGCGGTCTTGCCAGCCGCCGGCCAGGGAAACGGATGCCATACAGGAAGTCAATCAGCTTATGACCCTCCCCGCTTTGAGGTTTGCGGGGACGCAGGGTGGACAACCTCGGAGGCCGTCGGCAAGCGGCCTCACCTCTCACGCTCCGGCGCTGCGCCGGTCCGGCAGCGTGAGAGTTCGCATACCCCGATCCCGGCCGGAGGGATCACAGAACACCCGCGGCCCGCGTTGCAATGCGCCGGCTGAACATAACCATGAAAACAACGAGGCTTTATCATATGAAACCTAACATCAGAAATAGGAGCATATACATTGCCTCTGCTGGGAGGTATCACTTTGGAGACTAAGTATCGCTCCTTCGACGATCTGCCCCTGACCCTCCGTGTGGAGGATCTCATGCCCATCCTGGGCATCGGTAGGAACACCGCCTATGAGCTGGTGCGGTCCGGGCAGATCAGAAGCGTCAGGGTTGGGAAACAGATCCGCATTTCCAAAGACGCTGTTGTAGAGTATTTGAAACAAAATTAACAGTTCATCTGTTGACCGTAGGCCACGCGGGGTATATCATAAAGTTACGGTATGCCCCGCGTGGTGAAAGGAGGAAATATGCCACGCACAAAAACAGCGGGCCGGGGCACCAACGGCGCCGGCTCGATCAGAAAACTCACCACTGAAAAAAACGGGAAAACCTATGTCTATTGGCAGGCCCGGTATACCGCCGGTTTTGACCCGGCCACAGGCAAGCAGGTACAGCGCTCGATCACCGGCAAAACAAAAAAAGAGGTAGCCCAGAGGCTGCGTCAAGTCACGGCGGAGATCGACCAGGGGATGTATCATGAGCCGTGCAAGCTGACGGTCAGCGAATGGCTGGATATCTGGCAGAATGATTTTCTTGTGTCAGTCAAGCCCCGCACACGGGATTGCTATCAGACCGTGGTCGATACCCATTTGAAAGACCGTTTCGGTACTGTGAAGCTGGATGGCTTGTGCCCCCATGAGATACAGCGGTTTTACAATGAACTGCAGAGCGTGAAGCATCTCTCCGGCAAGACGGTCCATAACATCCACGGCGTCTTTCATAAGGCGTTGCAGCAGGCCGTGGAACTGGGGTATCTTCGGGTCAATCCTGCCTCTGCCTGCAAGCTGCCCCGCAAAGAGCGGGCGGAGATCAAGCCCCTGGACAGTGACATGATCCATAAGTTTCTGGAAGCCTGCAAGGGCCATCGCTTTGAGAGCGTCTACATCGTCACCCTGTTCACTGGACTGCGGGAGGGCGAGGTGCTGGGGCTGACCTGGGACTGTGTGGATTTTGCCAAAGGGACCCTGCTGATCAACAAGCAGCTCCAGCGGGTGCGCCGGGGTTCAGGCGCTTTTCAGTTTATCTCGCCGAAAAACGGGAAGAATCGCTGCATCACACCGGCGCCGTTTGTCATGGAGGTCTTGAAGCACCAGAGGGATCGGCAGAAGTTCTGGAGGTCAGCCGCGGGCTGCGCATGGGAGGACAGCGATCTGGTGTTCACCAATGAGCTGGGCCATAATCTGTCGCCGCAAACGGTCTACCTCCATTTCAAAAAGCTGGCCCGGCAGGCGGGATGCCCGGACGCCCGCTTCCACGATCTGAGGCATAGCTACGCTGTGGCTGCCCTTCAGAGTGGAGATGACATCAAGACCGTGCAGGAAAACCTGGGCCATCATACGGCGGCCTTCACGCTGGACGTTTACGGACACGTCACGGAGCAGATGAAACAGGCCAGCGCGGCCCGGATGGAGCGATTTATCCAGAGCGTGACGGACGTTTCTGCGCAATAAGGCTAAAAATAAGGCTAACTCCGGGGGAAGGACATAAAAAACCCCCGAAACTACTGGAGTTTCGGGGGTTTTCCGATGGTGCGCGAGGCGGGAGTCGAACCCGCACGCCCTTGCGAGCACTGGCACCTGAAGCCAGCGAGTCTACCAATTCCACCACTCGCGCAGAAGGGCTGACGTTTTCTCAACGCAAGGCATATGATAACACGCCGGACCGGGATTGTCAACAGTTTTTTTCGCTCTTGACAAAAAAGAAATGCGAGGCTATAATAGGCTCTGCGATGCGAGAAGCGCACGTGAAATTGCATATGCGGATGTGCTGGAACTGGTAGACTGGCTAGCTTGAGGTGCTAGTGGCCCACGGCCGTACGGGTTCGAGTCCCGTCATCCGCACCAAAACGGGCGTCCATGAGGGATTTCACTTATGGATGCCCGCCCATCGGACATACTGTCTGTCAGAGTGCAGGCGAAACGCCGCGCGAAGGGGCACACCACCTCGGGTGTGATCTTTTCGCGCGGCTTTTTGCGAGAGGAGGCGTTTGTATGGTGACCATCAACGGGGAAAAGCTGCCCCTGGACGGCGCGAATCTGCTGGACTGGCTGACCGCCCACGGCTACGACCCCAGGCGCATCGCCGTGGAGCGCAACGAGGAGATCGTGCCTAAGGCGAGCTACGCCGGGACCGTCCTGGCCGACGGCGACGTAATCGAGATCGTCAATTTTGTAGGCGGTGGTTAGGATGATGCCCACACGAGAGAAATTTTACGCCGCTCTGGTGGAGCGCCACGGGGCGGAGCGTCAGGCGAGGTTCCAAGCGGCGAAGGTGGCCGTCTGCGGTTTGGGCGGACTGGGCTCCAACATCGCGGTGATGCTGGCCCGGGCCGGGGTGGGGGAGATGCTGCTCATCGACTTCGACCGGGTGGACCTGAGCAACCTCAACCGGCAGCAGTATTTCGTGGAGCAGCTGGGGATGCTGAAAACTGAGGCCCTGCCTGAGACCCTGGCCCACATCGATCCCTACTGCAAGATCACCGCCCGGACGCTGAAGATCACGGAACAGGACATCCCCGGCCTGTTCGACGGCTGCGACGTCATCTGCGAGGCGTTCGACAAGGCCGAGGCCAAGGCCATGCTGCTCCAGGGAGCGCTGGAGAACTACCCGAACACCCCCCTGGTGTCCGGCGTGGGGATGGCCGGTCTGGACAGCGCCAACCTGATCCGCACCCGAAAGGTAGGGAGGACCCTCTACCTCTGCGGTGACGGGGTCAGCGAGGTGGCGGATGGACTGCCACTCATCAGTAGCCGGGTGGCGGTGTGCGCCGCACACGAGGCGAACATGGTCCTCCGCATCCTGGCGGGGGACCGGGAGGCGTGAGGCGGCCCGGTCAATCGGGATTTGACGGAGGAATTGTATGGAAATATGGGACTTATATGATATAGACCGAACTGTTATCGGGGAACATATCAGAGGGAATGAGCTGCCTGCAAACAGTTATCATCTTGTTGTCCATGTATGGATAAAGAATAATCAAGGGAAATATCTTATATCGCAGCGAGCAAAAAGTCGTCCTACTTTTCCGCTGATGTGGGAATGTGTTGGCGGGTCTGTGCTAAAAGGGGAAACCAGTTTGCAGGGGGCATTAAGGGAAACAGCGGAAGAAGTAGGGGTAGTATTACCCCCTCAAAATGGTAAGCTTCTTTTTTCAAAAATTAGAAAACGATTCAATGATATTATGGATGTTTGGCTTTTCACTTATGACGGAATAGTATCTTTGAATAATGCCACAACTGATGAAGTTGAACAAACCGTTTGGCTTGACAGAAATGATATTATGAGACTAAAACAGGAAAACAAACTGGTTGATACTTTGGATTATTTCTTTGATAAGGTTGACATCTAACTTCCCGTTTATCGGGGAGAACAGCCGGACAAACGCAATCAATTTGAACGACAGAAAGGAAATCCCACATGGAAAACGATAAACTGATTTTAGGCGGGAGGGAGTTCACCTCCCGGTTCATCCTGGGCTCGGGGAAGTATTCCCTGAAGCTCATCGAGGCCGCCGTGAAGGACGCCGGGGCCCAGATCATCACTCTGGCGGTGCGCCGGGCCAACACCAAGGAGCATGAGAGCATCCTGGACTACATCCCGGAGGGGGTCACCCTCCTGCCCAACACCTCCGGCGCCCGGGACGCGAAAGAGGCGGTGCGCATCGCCCGGCTGGCCCGGGAGCTGGGCTGCGGCGACTTCGTGAAGATCGAGATCATGCGGGACAGCAAGTACCTCCTGCCCGACAACCAGGAGACCATCAGGGCGACTGAAATCCTCGCCAAGGAGGGCTTTGTGGTGCTGCCCTACATGTACCCCGACCTGTACGCGGCGCGGGACCTGGTCAATGCCGGCGCCGCCGCCGTCATGCCCCTGGCCGCCCCCATCGGCTCCAACAAGGGGCTGGCCGCCAGGGAGTTCATCCAGATCTTGATCGACGAGATCGACCTGCCCATCATCGTGGACGCGGGCATCGGCCGGCCCTCCCAGGCCTGCGAGGCCATGGAGATGGGGGCTGCCGCCGTCATGGCCAACACCGCGCTCGCCACCGCCGGGGACCTGCCCCTGATGGCAGGGGCGTTCAAGCAGGCCATCGAGGCGGGCCGGGCCGCCTATCTGTCCGGCCTGGGCCGGGTGCTGACCCGCGGCGCGGACGCCTCCGACCCGCTCACCGGGTTTTTGAGGTGATCTCATGGACAACCAGTATTTCATCGACTCCGATGCCCTCTCCCCGGCGGCGCTGGAGAAGAAGCACCGGCTGGAGAACGACCCCTCCAGCCGCACCGACCACATGGCCTATCTGCCGGGGATGGAGCGCATCCAGTCCGATATCATGGACAAGGTCCTCTCCCAGATGAAGGGGTACGACCCCTCCAAATACACCGCCCGGGATGTGCGCGCCGCCCTGGAGCACGAGACCTGTTCCATCGAGGACTTCAAGGCCCTGCTGTCCCCGGCGGCGGAGCCCTTTTTGGAGCGGATGGCGGAGAAGGCCCGGCTGGAGACGAGAAAACACTTCGGCAACACGGTGTACCTGTTCACGCCGCTGTACATCGCCAACTACTGCGAGAACTACTGCGTCTACTGCGGTTTCAACTGCTACAACCACATCCGCCGCATGAAGCTGGACCTGGCACAGATCGAGCACGAGATGGAAGTCATCGCCCGGTCCGGCATGGAGGAGATCCTGATCCTCACCGGCGAGAGCCGCGCCATGAGCGACGTGGAGTACATCGGCGAGGCCTGCAGGCTGGCCCGGAAGTACTTCCGCATGGTGGGGCTGGAGATCTACCCCGTCAACACCGACGAGTACGCCTATCTGCACCAGTGCGGGGCGGACTACGTCACCGTGTTCCAGGAGACCTACGACGCCGACCGCTACGAGCAGTTGCATCTCATGGGCCACAAGCGGGTGTGGCCCTACCGGTTTGAGGCCCAGGAGCGGGCATTGCGCGGCGGGATGCGGGGCGTGGCCTTCTCGGCCCTGCTGGGCCTGGCGGACTTCCGGAAGGACGCACTGGCCACCGCCCTCCACGTCTACTATTTGCAGCGGAAGTACCCCCACGCGGAGATGTCCCTGTCCTGCCCCCGGCTGCGGCCCATCGTCAACAACGACAAGATCAACCCCCAGGACGTGGGGGAGCGGCAGCTATGCCAGGTGCTGTGCGCCTACCGCATTTTTCTGCCCTTCGCGGGGATCACCGTGTCCTCCCGGGAGAGCGCCCGGTTCCGGAACGGCATCGTGAAGATCGCCGCCACGAAAGTGTCCGCCGGGGTGTCCACCGGCGTGGGGGACCACGAGAGCAAATACTCCGGCCAGGACGCCGGCGGCGAGCAGGGGGACGAGCAGTTCGAGATCGACGACGGCCGCAGCTTTGATAAGATGTACAAGGACATGGAGGGCCAGGGCCTCCAGCCGGTGCTGAACGACTACCTTTATGTTTGACATCATCTGTGTCACCGACCGCAAACAGTGTAATGGGAACTTCCTTGCGCAGCTTGAGCGGATAGCGGCCGCGAGCCCCGCCGCCGTCATCCTCCGGGAAAAGGACCTGACGGCGGGGGATTATGCCGATCTGTTCAGGCGGGTCCGGGAGGTCTGCCGGTCCCATAACGTGGACTGCATCGCCCACAGCTTTCCCCAGACAGCGCTGACAGCAAGCTGTAATGCTTTACATATGCCGCTGCACAGATTGGCAGAGCTGCCGGAGGGGGAGCGGCGGGCGTTTCAAACGCTGGGCGCCTCCTGCCACAGTGTGGAGGACGCGGTGCTGGCGCAGAGGCTGGGCTGCACCTACGTCACGGCGGGGCACGTCTTCGCCACCACCTGCAAGCCGGGGCTGGAGCCCAGAGGGCTGGACTTTCTCCAGGCGGTGTGCGCCGCCGTGGACCTCCCCGTGTACGCCATCGGGGGCATTTCCCCGGAAAACATCGCCTCGGTCCGGGCCGCCGGGGCGGCGGGGGCCTGCGTCATGGGCGGGTTCATGGCGGCGGAGGACCCGGCGGCGCTGCTGGCGCGGCTGAGAGAGAACTGTTGAGAAAACAGGGCCGGGATCGCTCCCGGCCCAAAAGTATCCCCCGGTCAGCGGCCGGGGGATTTTTGCGCCTATTCGTTATTAACCGCATTTTCGATTTCGATCATCAGTTGATGAGGAGCCATATCCAGCGCACTTGCGATTTTGAACAGTGTATCAATGGTGGGGCTGCGCAGGCCGCGCTCAATCTTGCTGTAATGGGTTCGGTCCAAGTCGGCCAGGCCGCTGAGGACCTCTTGGGTCATGCCCTTTTCCATGCGGCATTTCTGGATGATTTTCCCAATCAGAACGGTATCGACCATGCGTATCCCCCCTTGCTATGCCTATGATAACAAGGGGCAAATCTTTTTATGAGGTCACTTGACCTCATAAAAAGATTATGGTATAGTAAAACACAGTAAAAGAGGGATGATCATGGCGACTCACGTTACTTTTACAGATAAGGATATTTATATTGGAGCAAATATGGATTCTTTAAGCAGTCAGAGCGCATATATGATGCTTCCCATCTTCCTTCTACAGAAGCGTACCTTAATGCCTGTGATAGAATAAAAATCGTTGTAAATCATATGCCGCAATTTATGAAATATTTTGATGTGAAATATTTTTCAAATTCAGATAAGTATTTCGCTGTGTTTGGAAGGACTTCCTTTGGTACACTTTTACTTTTCGATATTGTTAATGACTACTATAAGAAAACTGGTAAGCCAATGTCTGCAGATAGGCAAAATGCACAGTCTTTTTTTCGCCAAAATCCTCACTTAAAAGATGTTGCAGAAAAGTGCTATTTAATCACAAGCAGAGAAGATGAATTACGCACTGCACGGATGCTCCATGTGCCCTTTGATCCTGATAGTTTTTCGTTTCAGAATTTAATCTGGGCGGCTCTTAACGGGCCAGGTACAGAATGGCTAGATTGGCTTTACACTGACTTTAATAATAGTTTCTATCCTCAATTAATTGTAAAGGATGGGCATCTACAAATTAATAAGGTTTGTTGAATGCACACAGGGCCGGGATCGCTCCCGGCCCTGTGTGTTATCCGTTCTTAAATTTTTTTGCCGCGCCGATGAACCCCCGGAACAGGGGGTGGGCCCGGTTGGGTCGGGATTTCAGCTCCGGGTGGAACTGCCCCGCCACGAACCAGGGGTGGTCCGGCAGTTCGATCATCTCCACCAGCCGCCCGTCGGGAGACATACCGGAGAGGACCATCCCCGCCTTGGTGAGGGCCTCCCGGTAGTCGTTGTTGAACTCATAGCGGTGGCGGTGGCGCTCAATGATGTCCTGCACCCCGTAGATGGAGGAAGCCAACGTGCCCTCCACCAGATGGCAGGGATAGCTGCCCAGCCGCATGGTGCCGCCCTTGTCGGTGACCCCCACCTGGTCTGGCATCAGGTCGATGACCGGGTGTTTGGTGTTGGGGTCCAGCTCGGAGGAGTGGGCGTCCGCCATGCCGCAGGCGTGCCGGGCGTACTCCACCACCGCCATCTGCATCCCGAGGCAGATTCCCAAGAAGGGGACCTTGTTCTCCCGGGCGTACCGGATGGCCGTGATCTTGCCCTCGATGCCCCGGTCGCCGAAGCCGCCGGGCACCAGCACGCCGTCGGCCCCCTCCAGCAGTTTGTCCACGGTCTCATCGGTGACCTCTTCGGAGTTCACCCAGCGCACGTCCACATGGACGCCGTTCTCGATGCCCCCGTGGGTCAGGGCCTCCACCACGGACAGGTACGCGTCGTGGAGGGCGACGTACTTGCCCACCAGCGCGATGGTCACGTGGCCCTGGACCCGCTTGGCGTTGTACACCATGGTGGCCCACTCGGTGAGGTCGGGGGCGTGGCAGATGAGCCCCAGGCGGCGGACCACCACGTCGGCCAGGCCCTCCCGCTCCAGCATGAGGGGCACCTCATAGAGGATGGGGGCGGTCAGGTTGGGGATGGCGTGGTCCACCGGGATGTTGCAGAACAGGGAGATCTTCTCCAGGATGTCCTTGGAGATGGGATAGTCGCTGCGGCACATGATCACGTCGGGCTGGATGCCTAAGGACAGAAGCTCCTTGGCGGAGTGCTGGGTGGGCTTGGATTTCAGCTCGCCGCTGCCGGGGATGGTGACGATGAGGGACACGTGGATGAACATGACGTTCTGCCGGCCCCGCTCCGCCGCCACCTGCCGGATGGCCTCCAGGAAGGGCTGGGACTCGATATCGCCCACGGTGCCGCCGATCTCCACGATGGCCACGTCGGCGCCCTCCCCCTCCAGGGAGTAGATGTTCCGCTTGATCTCGTTGGTGATGTGGGGGATGATCTGCACCGTGCCACCCAGGTAGTCCCCCCGGCGCTCCCGGTTCAGCACGTTCCAGTACACCTTGCCGGAGGACACGGAGGAGTTGGCGGTGAGGTTCTCGTCGATGAACCGCTCGTAGTGGCCCAGGTCCAGATCGGTCTCGGCCCCGTCGTCGGTGACGAAGACCTCCCCGTGCTGATAGGGGCTCATAGTGCCGGGGTCCACGTTCAGATAGGGGTCCAGCTTCTGCACCCGCACCCGGAGGCCCCGCTGCTTCAAAAGCCGCCCCAGGGAGGCCGCCGTGATGCCTTTTCCAAGGCCGGACACCACGCCGCCGGTGACAAAAATGAATTTTGTGCCTGTGGTCATATTCATTCCTCCCGCGCCGCCGGACCCCTTTGTCCGCCGGAAAAATCAAATCATCCCATTTTACCCCTGCCGGGGGGACAAGTCAAGGGCGGAGGGAAAACTATTTCTGCAAGATATACTGCATGCTCTTTCAACGTGCAGGAGGGCTTGCGCCAACGGAAGCCGCCCGCTATAATGGGACAAAAGGAGGGAGTGCCATGCTCTGTTACACCGAATACCCCTCCCCGGTGGGCCTGCTGACCCTGGCCGGGGACGAGGACGCCCTTATGGGCCTGTGGATCCGGGGGCAGAAGTATTTTCTGGCCCCTCTGCCCGGAACGCCCGTCAGCCGGGACGATCTGCCGGTGTTTGATCTGGTCCGCGCCTGGCTGGACCGGTACTTCGCCGGGGCGCGCCCATCTCCAGGCGAGCTGCCCCTGGCCCCCAAGGGCACCCCCTTCCGCCAGAAAGTGTGGCGGCGGCTCAGCGCCATCCCCTGCGGCCAGACCGTCACCTACGGAGCATTGGCCGCCGAACTGGGCAGCTCCCCCCGGGCGGTGGGGGGCGCGGTGGGGCACAATCCCATCTCCATCATCATCCCCTGCCACAGGGTGGTGGGCGGGGACGGTTCCCTCACCGGGTACGCCGGGGGGCTCGACGCAAAACGGGCCCTGCTGGCCCTGGAGGGCGTCGATCTTACCCGATTCCAAAGCTGACTCAGGGCGGCGCGAAAGCGCCGCCCTTTTTCGTGCCGTGACCATCCGGGACTCCGCCGCATAGATTGCTGTGGGGGCTGCCGCCCCCACGGGACGACGGCCCTCCAGATTCTTGGGATTGGAGGGATACCCGAATGAGAGACAGCGGAAGACATCTGCGCCGGTTTGCGGCGCTGGCCGCGTCCGCGGCGGAGCTGATAGTCCTGGGCGGCGTCGCGGCCGAACAGACCGCCCGGGGGCCGGAAACGGCGCCTGGCGAGAACTGGGTCCAGCTTTGGGAGACCCGCCGGTGCCAGGCCTGCGGCACGGAGGGGGAGTTCTGGGCCATCTTCGAGCCGGACACCGCCGAGACCCATCGATTTATGACCATGTGCCTGACCTGCGGGGCCATCAACGGCGATCTGCCCGCCGCGGACGAAAGGCACTGGAAGAATATCTATCGCACGGAGCCCCATGGATTCACCGCTGCGACCACGCCGCCCACCTCTGAGACGGAGGGGAGGGCGGTCTACACCTGCGAACGGTGCGGGTACCGCTATGAAGAGACGCTGCCCCGGCTGGAACCGGAGCCCACATCGGAGCCGGAGCCGACGACGGTCCCGAGGGATGTCCGGACGCCCGCGCCCGCCGCGACGCCGGAGCCCATGCCTGAACCTTCGCCGGAGCCCGCCCCGCTTGCGCCCTATGTGTTTGGCGTCGGCGGCGGGCTGTTCCAGCCGGACCGCCCGGTGACCAGGGCGGAGGCGGCGGCCATGCTGGCCCGCCTGCTCTCCCAGGCCAGAGAGGAGGCCATCCCCCGTGGGACGGAGGTTTTCCGGGACGTGGCCCCCGCCGCCTGGTATTTTGACGCGGTGAGCTATCTGGCCGGGAACGGCGTCCTGCTGGGCAGGGGAGGCGGCCTGTTCGACCCGGCGGCCCCCGTCACCTGGCCGGAGCTGCGCGCCATGACCGGGCGGTATCTGGCGGCCTGCGGCGTTGAGGCGCCCGCCTGGGAGGACACGCCGGGAGTCGGCCCCGTCACCAGAGCGGAAGCGGCGGCGGCCCTTGGCCGGGCCGCCGGACGGACGCCCCGCCGGGAGTGGATCGACAGCCGCCCGGCCGGGCTGAACACCTTTGAGGACGTGCCGCCGGACTGCCGGTATTTCTATGAGATCGTCACCGCGGCGAATCCGTACCAACGATAGCGCGGGGCGCTTCTGCCTTGCGGGCGGCCCTGACCGGGCCGCTACATAGGGGTTTCTCCATCCACGGCCGCTCCGTCCCCGGGAGGGAGCGCCGGCGGACGGAGAAAATGAAACGGAAGCCGCGTAAGGGCTTCCGTTTTGCGCGGGGTCCAGACGTTTCCGGTAAAAATCCCTTGACAAAGCGGGGAACTGTGATAAAATGAGTTCCGCTGTGAAGGAAAGAAGGAGAGACGCGCCGCGCCGCAAGCGAGAGGGGAGAGTGGAAGCCCTCGTGCAGGCCTCTCTCCGGGCCGCTCCCGAGCCGCCCGCGACGAGCGGGCCGGTCCATCCCCGTTACCGGATGAAATGAGCGTCCTTGCCGTGAGGAAATCAGGGTGGTACCGTGGAGCGTCCGCTTCACCCCTGAGCCGGGCAGGGATTTTTTTGTTTGAGATCAAATTTATCATAGACAATGGAGGAACCGCCATGAAAGACCCCAAACCCTTCGGCCTGAATGAGCTGCGGGAGATGTTCCTGAGATTCTTTGAGTCCAAGGGCCATCTCCGGCTGCCCAGCTTCTCGCTGATCCCCCAGAACGATGCGTCCCTGCTGCTGATCAACTCCGGCATGGCCCCCATGAAGCCCTGGTTCACCGGGGAGCAGGAGCCCCCCCGCCGCCGGGTGACCACCTGCCAGAAGTGCATCCGCACCGGTGACATCGAGAACATCGGCCACACCGCCCGCCACGGCACCTACTTTGAGATGCTGGGCAACTTCTCCTTCGGGGACTACTTCAAGCAGGAGGCCATTCCCTGGGCCTGGGAGTTCCTGACCTCCCCCGAGTGGGTGGGCCTGGACCCGGACCGGCTGTACCCCTCCGTGTTCGCCGGCAACGAGACCACCCCCGCCGACGACGAGGCATGGCACATCTGGCACGACGTCATCGGCATCCCGGCGGACCGCATCTTCAAGTTCGGCAAGGAGGACAACTTCTGGGAGCACGGCTCCGGCCCCTGCGGCCCCTGCTCCGAGATCTACTACGACCGTGGCCCCGAGTGGGGCTGCGGCAAGCCCGGCTGCACCGTGGGCTGCGACTGCGACCGGTATATCGAGGTCTGGAACGTGGTGTTCTCTCAGTTCGACAACGACGGCAACGACCACTACACCGAGCTGAAACAGAAGAACATCGACACCGGCATGGGCCTGGAGCGGCTGGCCTGCGTCTGCCAGG
>CANRIW010000043.1 GCA_947630785.1 uncultured Oscillospiraceae bacterium
CTTTTGCTGTATCTTCTCCGTAAATCAAAACCAAGCCTATGCAACCGCTTAGACTCGGTTTTTCGACAAGCTGAGAGGCGGCCGCAGGCCGCCTCTGCAACATATAGATGGGATTCAATTCGTAAACACGACCTCAAAGGTATGTCCGTCCTCAAACATGGGGGCGACCTCCGCCAGGATGAGCCAGGCGGCCATGTCGCAGGTGCCGACCTCCGGGATCACCCGGCGAATCTCCGCCTGGCTGCCCGTCATCCCCGCCAGGGAGAACCGGACGGAGCCGCTGCCCGCCTCCACCACTACGGCCAGCAGCTGATTGGCCTCGAAGAACTCCGCCCCGTACCCCTCCGCCAGGGCGGACAGGTCGTCCATGGGAAACTGCCCCAGAAAGTCCGACAGGCTGTCCGCGCCGCCGATGATCCGGGCGGAGGGAGCCTCCGGGGTGGCGCCCCAGCACACCCGAATGATCTGTTCGTTCTCAAAGGCGTAGTGATCCGGCTCCAGAGTAAGGCTTCCCGGCGTCTCAGCAATGGGCATGGCCGCCGTGGACACAACAGGAGCGCGGGGCGTCGAAAGGTCCCCCGGCGTCTCCGCGATGAGCATGGGCTCGCCCGTGGAGGGGGCGTTTGCCCCTCTGGGGTCCGGGCCGGAGGACATCCCCATCCCGTGGAGGGCCGCCGCCCCGCCGATGGCGATGACCAGCGCCGCGCAGGCCGCGATCCCCGCCCAGCGCCGCCAGGCGGGTCCGCCGGTCTCCGTCCGGGGCCGGTTTTTCAGTTCCCGGATGGGTGCCTGGGCCTCCTGGGCCGGCAGTTCTCCCATGATCCGGTCCCGAAGGTCAGCCGGGACATCACAGTCCAGGGACCGCAGGGCGGCGGACTGGTCGGACAGCTCCCGGAACAGGGTGGCGCACTCCGGGCACTCCGCCAGGTGGGCGTCCAGTTCTCGCCGCTCCGCCGGAGAAAGCTCCCCGTCCAGGGCGGCGCTCATCATCTCGATATATCGCTCATGCTCCACGCTGTTCACCTCCTGTCTGTCTCCTTGGACGGCGGGGCGTCGGAAAAGTTCCCGTTCTCCCGCAAAATTTTTCTCAGCGCCATCCGGGCCCGGGCGATGCGGGACTTCACCGTCCCCAGATCCACGTCCAGCGCCTCCGCGATCTCCCCGTAGGACAGCCCGTCGATCTCCCGGAGCACCAGCGCCCGCCGGTGGTCCTCGCTGAGCTTGGCCAGGCCCTCCGCCACCGCCTCTTTCAGCTCCTTCTCCTCCAGCGCCTCCTGGGGGGAGGGACCGTCGTCGGCAAAGAACAGCCCGTCCGCCGGCAGCCCGTCCAGGGCCAGGTCCCACCGGCGCTTTTTCTCCCGGCGGAGCAGGTCTAAAGCGGCGTTGTCGGTGAGCTTATAGAGCCAGGTGGAAAAAGCGCTGTCCCCCCGGAACATGGGCAGGCACCGCCACGCCTTCAGAAAGACCTCCTGGGCCGTGTCGGCGGCGTCCTCCTCGTTGCCCACCATGCGCAGGGCGTGGTGGTACACCTGCTTTTGATGGAACTCCACCAGCGCGCTGAAGGCGTCCCGGTCGCCGGTCCGGGCGCGGCGGAGCAGTTCGGTTTCGTCCATCGGGACGCCTCCTTTCGTCGTTTTTCTCGTAGGGGCGCACATCGTGCGCCCGCGGGCCGCCATAGTCGGCGGCCTCTACGCCAAATCTCTCTTGATCCCCGCGGTGACCTTATAAAAGTCCTCCGCCGTTTCGATCTTGCAGATCTGTTCCTTCCAGTAAGAGGCGTAGGGCACCCCTTTGAGATACCAGGCGTAGTGTTTCCGCATCTCCAGACAGGCGATCTTCTCGCCCTTATACGCCCGCGCCAGCTCGAACTGCCGCGCGGCCACGTCGCACCGCTCCGAAAGCGGCGGCAGGGGCGGGACCTCCCGGCCCTCCAGGACGGCGGCGCACTGCTCCATGAGCCAGGGGTTGCCGAAGGTCCCCCGGCCCACCATCACCATGTCCGCCCCGGTGACGTTCAAAATGCGCACCGCGTCCCGGGGGGAGAACACGTCCCCGTTGGCGATGACCGGGATGGACACCGCCTCCTTCACCGCCCGGATGTAATCCCAGTTGGCGGTGCCGGAGTACATCTGCGTTTTTGTCCGGCCGTGGACGGCCACCGCCGCCGCGCCGGCGTCCTCCATGCGGCGGGCGAACTCCACGCAGTTGATGGAGCCCTTGTCCCAGCCCAGCCGGAACTTCACCGTCACGGGGACGCCGGCGGCCCCCCGGACGGCGGCACGGAGGACCCGCTGGGCCTTGTCCGGGTCCCGCATCAGAGCGGAGCCGTCCCCGGAGTTCGCCACCTTGGGCACCGGGCAGCCCATGTTGATGTCCAGCACCGCCGCGCCCGACTTCTCCAGTGCGATGGCCGCCCCCCGCTCCATGGCGTCCTCGTCGGAGCCGAAGATCTGGACGGCGGCGGGCCGCTCCCCCTCCCCCAGCCGCAGCAGGCCGGGGGTCTTTTTGTCCCCGTAGCACAGGGCCTTGGCGCTCACCATCTCGCTGACGGTGTAGCAGCCCGACAGCTCCCGGCAGATGGTCCGAAAGGCCAAGTCGGTGACCCCCGCCATGGGGGCCAGGGCCAGACGGGTATCCACTTCCACAGTCCCGATCCTCATAGGCGCCTCCCTGCACAGTTTTCCATAGTGTACCACAAATCCCTCCCGAGGGCAAGACAGGTTCCGACGGCCTTTTTCGGCGGCCTGTCCTATAATATGGGAAATACTGGTTTCGGAGGGATGGTCATGCTCACAAAAGAGAACACCATGGGGGACAGGCCCGTCCGCCGCCTGCCGCAGTCGCTGGCGCTGCGCCTGAGCGAATGCGGGGTGCGCTTTCTGCTTGCGGCGGTACTGGCTGGGGCAGAGCTGCTGGGAGGGCACTCCCTGTTCGCCCTCGCCCTGGTGGGGGTCAGCGGCCCGGGGGGGTCGGGGATCGCCGCCCTGCTGGGGGCGGCCCTGGGCTACTTATCCTTTTGGGGTCTGGCGGAGGGCCTGCGGTATGTGGCGGCCTCCATGATGGTGTACGCCATCGCCCTGGCCCTGGGGGAGTTCCGCATCTACCAGAAGCCCTGGTTCATGCCGGTGGTGGCGGCTTCCCTCAACGGACTGGTGGGCTTCGTCTATCAGTCCGCCATGGGCTGGAGCGCCGCCGGCCGGGTGGGCTTCGTCACCGAGGTGATCATGACGGCGGGGGCGGTGTACCTCTACCGCCTGGCATTCGACGTGTGGGAGAAGCGCCGGGGGCAGGAGGGCCTGTCCGTCCCCCAGACCGCCGGGGTGCTGCTCCTGGCGGTGACGGTGGCCATGACCCTGGCGAGGGTGGAGGTGGCGGGCCACTCCCTGGGGCGGGTGCTGTGCGCCTCCGCCACTCTGCTCGCCGCATGGAAGGGCGGGGCGGGGATCGGCGCCGCCGCCGGTGTGGCGGCCGGTCTGGCCATGGATCTTGCCGCCAGCACCGCTCCCTGGTATACCTTGGCCTATTCCTTTCCCGGCCTGTTTGCCGGCCTGTTTTCCCGGCAAAACCGCCTTCTCTGCGCCGGGGCCTATCTGCTCAGCGGGGCGGCCGCCGTCTTCTGGACCTGGCCGGGGAGCGGGGGCTTTCCTGCTCTGCGGGAGCTGGCGGTGGGGACGGCGGTGTTCCTGCTGCTGCCCGATAAGCTGCTCCGCCGGTTCACCTCGCTGGCGGCCCAGGAGGTCCCTGCGGGAGAGGACGGGAGGGCCCGCCGGCTGGCCGCCTCCCAGCTGGGGGAGACGGCCTCCGCCTTCCGGGCGGTGTCCTCCGCTCTCCGTTCCGCCTTCCGCCGGGAGGAGCCCCTCAACGACGGGGACTCCGCCCGCCTCTTTGACCGGGCCGCCGACCGGGTGTGCGCCAAATGCCGGCAGCGGGAGCGGTGCTGGCAGCGGGAATACCAGACCACCCGCACCGCCCTGTCCGACGCGCTTCCCCTCATGCTGGACCGGGGAGAGGGCCGGCCGGAGGATTTTCCGCCCCATTTCGCCCAGCGGTGCGTCCGGCTGGACGCCTTTCTGGCGGCCGCGAATTCCGAACTGGCCGCCCTTCTTCAGCGCCGGCGGTACGACAGCCGGGTGAGGGAGAGCCGGGCCGCCGTCTGCGCCCAGTACGGGGAGCTGGCGGCGGTGCTGGACCGGGCGGCGGTAGAGCTGGCCAAAGAGCCGGCGGTGGACGTGCGCCGCCAGCGGCTGGTGAAGCGGCACATGGCCTCCCTGGGGCTGGAGGGCCGGTGCGCGGTGTACTCCGACCGGTACGGCCATCTCCGCATCGAGGTGGACGGCCCCGGCGCGGAGGCTCTCACCGCCCCGGAGGAGCTGTCGAAACTGGGATCGGTGGTGGGCTGTCCCCTCCGGGCGGAGGAGGCGGCCAAAGACGCGGCCCGCCTCGCTCAGCGGGAGCCGCTGATGGTGCTGGCCGGAGGGGCCGCCGCCGGCCGGGACGGCACCCCGGTGAGCGGGGACGCGGGGCTCTGGTTCAAGGACGACGCCGGCGTGCTCAGCTTTCTGCTGTGCGACGGGATGGGCAGCGGCGCCGCCGCCCGGTCTGACAGCCAGTGCGCCCTGTCCCTGCTGGAGAAATTCCTCCGGGCGGGCCTGCCCACCGGGGAGGCCCTGAAGACCGTGGGGGAGGCCCTGGCCCTCCGGGGGGAGGAGGAGGGGGGCTTCACCACCGTTGACCTGCTGCGGTTGGACCTGTTCACCGGGAAGGGGGCGGTCTGCAAGCTGGGGGCCGCGCCCACCTATCTCCGGCGCGGGGCCAGCGTGGAGCGCCTGGCGGGGGATGCCCTCCCGGCGGGTTTGGCCGGAGGCGGGCCGGACGAGTTTCCCCTGGAGCTGGCCGCCGGGGACTGCGTGCTGCTGGTCACCGACGGGATCCTTTCCGGCGCGGATGACCTGTGGCTGCGCTCCCTGCTGGCGGAGTTCGACGGGCTCTCCCCCCAGGCCCTGGCCGCCCAGGTGCTGAGCGAGAGCGGGAAGCGCGCCGGCGGCGGGGATGACCGCACCGTCATCGCCCTGAAGCTGGACGTGCGGGAATAGGCGGTCCTGACCTCTCCGAGGCTTGACTTTTTTCTCCCGGTTGGCTATCATAGTAATGATCTTCTATCATCCGGGAGGCGACGCCTGTGAGAGACCCTGACAACAAAAAATATATCAAGCTGGGGGTCACCATCGTGGCGGTCATCGCGGTGGGCCTGTTGCTCTTTTTCCTGCTGTTCCGTCTGCCGGAGCTGTCCCGGTATCTGGCCGTGGTGGTGGGCATCCTGACCCCCTTCCTCTACGGGGCGGTCATCGCCTATGTGCTCTCCCCCCTCTGCAACCGGTTGGAGGCACTGCTGGCCAAGGTCCCGCCCCTGGCGGAGAAAAAGGGGCTTCGCTCCGCCGCCGCCATCCTGCTGTCCCTGGTGCTTGCGATACTCGTCATCTGGGCGCTGGTGATGCTGGTCATCCCCCAGGTGTGGGAGAGCATCGTGGCCATCGCCAACGCCATCCCCGGCCAGCTGGCCAACGCCAACCGCTGGCTCCACAAGGTGCTGGAGGACCAGCCTCAGCTCCAGACCCTTTGGGATTCGGTGTACTCCACCGCCGTGAATAAGTTCAACGAGTGGATGCAGACCGGCCTGATGCCCACCGTGAACACCCTTATCACCCAGATCACCACCCAGCTGGCGGCCTTCTTCTCGGTGCTGAAAAACCTGTTCCTGGGCATCCTGATCTCCATCTACTTCCTGGCCAGCCGGAAGCTGTTCGCCGTCCAGGCCAAAATGGTCCTCTACGGGGTGTTCCCCCGCCGGGCCGCCGCCCTCATCGAGGACGAGGTCCACTACGCCGACAAAATGTTCAACGGCTTCCTCCTGGGCAAGCTGGTGGACTCGGCCATCATCGGGGTCATCTGTTTCGCCTTTACCTCTCTCATGGGCTTTGAGTCCGCCGCCCTGATCAGCGTGGTGGTGGGAGTCACCAACATCATCCCCTTCTTCGGTCCCTTCATCGGCGCCATCCCCTCCGCGCTGCTGCTTTTGCTGGAAAACCCCATGCACTGCCTGTATTTCCTCATTTTCATCGTGATTTTGCAGCAGGTGGACGGCAACCTGATCGGCCCCAAGATTTTGGGCAACACCACCGGCCTGTCCAGCTTCTGGGTGCTGTTCTCCATCCTGCTGTTCGGCGGTCTGTGGGGCATCCTGGGCATGATCGTGGGGGTGCCCCTGTTCGCCGTCATCTACGACATCGCCCGCCGCCTGATCCGCTTCGGCCTGGACAAGCACGGCAACGCCGACATGTTGGCCGAATATGACGAGGAGAACGCCCCCGCCGGGGGTTCGGAAGAGAAGAAATAACCGCACAGGAGGTAACGACATGAAGTCAAAAGTCTATTTCACGAAGAACATCACCCCCGAAACCCTGATCCGCCTGTACGATGCCTTGGGCGTGAAGCTCCCCGGCAGGGTGGGCGTCAAGATCCACTCCGGCGAGACGGGCAACCAGAACTTCCTCCGCCCTGCCCTGCTGGGGCCCGTCATCAACCATGTGGGCCAGGCCATCGTGGAGTGCAACACAGCCTACGCCGGCACCCGGGACACCACCAAGGCCCACTGGGACACCATGAAGGCCCACGGCTGGACCGACGCCGCCCCGGTGGACATCCTGGATGAGGACGGCGACATGGAGCTGCCGGTGAACGGCGGCAAACATCTGAAGGTGAACTACGTCGGCGCCCACATGAAGGACTACGACTCCCTGTTCATCCTCTCCCACTTCAAGGGCCACCCCATGGGCGGCTTCGGCGGCGCGCTGAAGAACATGTCCATCGGTCTGGCCTCCTCCAGGGGCAAGCAGCACATCCATGTGGGCGGCTCCGGGGCCGAGGGCTTCAAGGCCCTGATGACCTCTGACCACGACGCCTTCCTGGAGTCCATGGCCGACGCGGACAAGGCCATCATGGACTATTACGGGGACAGGCTGGCCTTTATGAACGTGATGGCCAACCTGTCGGTGGACTGCGACTGCTGCGATGTGGCCGCTGACCCGGAGATGGGCGACGTGGGCGCTCTGGCCTCCCTGGACCCGGTGGCCCTGGACCAGGCCTGCCTGGACCTGGTGTACAGCTCCCCCGACCCGGGCAAGAAGGCCCTGATCGAGCGCATCGAGTCCCGCAACGGCCTGCTCACCGTCAAGGCGGCGGTGGCGCTGGGCCTGGGCTCCACCGAGTACGAGTTGATTTCCATCGACTGATTGCGGATATGGCAAGAGGGCGGCTGAAAGCCGCCCTCTTTTTGTGCCCTCACCCGCCGAAAATGAGCCGCACCGCCCAGGAGGCGGCCAGGAAGCCCGCCGCGTCGGCGCACAGGGCGGCGGGGATGGCATACCGGGTCCTGGCGATTTTCGCCGCGCCGAAGTACACCGCGATGGTGTAAAAGGTGGTCTCGGTGGAGCCCAGCATCACCGCCGCCGTGCGGCCAATGAGGGAGTCAGGGCCGTAGGTCTGGATGAGCTCCGCGCCCACCCCCAGGGCGGCGGAGCCGCTCACCGGACGGACCAGCAGCAGGGGCACCGTCTCCGGCGGGATGCCGACGGCGGTCAGGGCGGGGGAGAGGAGGTCCCGCAGCAGGTCCAGCGCCCCGGAGGCGCGGAGCATGTACACCGCCGTCAGCAGGCCGATCAGCGGCGGCATGATGCTGAGAGACACCTTCAGTCCGGTGCGGGCCCCGTCGGTGACAGCCCCCCACACGTCCACCCGGCGGATCAGCGCCGTCACCGCCACCGCCAGCATGACGCAGGGCACCAGCATGGTGAAAAACAGCTCCATCCCCTCACCTCCAGACCCGGGAGAGCAGCTTTGCCGCCGCGATCCCCACCGCCACGGAGATGACCGAGGCCAGCCATACCGCCGGCAGGATGTCGAAGGGGTTCGCGCTGCCCGCCGCCGCCCGGACGCCGGCCACGGTGGTGGGGATCAGCTGGAGGGAGGCGGTGTTGCACACCACCAGCATGCACAGCCCGTCAGAGGCCGTGCCGCCGGAGCCCTCCGCCATGCGCCGGGCGGCCTCCAGCCCCAGGGGTGTGGCGGCGTTCCCCAGGCCCAGCAGGTTGGCGGAGAGGTTGGCGCTCACCGCGTCCATCACCCGCTGATCGTGGGCGTAGCCGGGGTAGAGCCGGCGCAGGACGGGCCGCAGCAGCCGGGAGAGGGCGTCGGCGATGCCGCAGCGGCGCATGACCTCCATCACCCCCGTCCACAGGCACATGACCCCCATGGTGGACAGGCACAGCTCCACCCCGGCGGCGGCGCCGTCCAGGGCCCCCTTTGCCACCGCGGGGCCGTTCCCGGTGGCCAGGCCGCACAGCACCGCCGCCCCCACCATCACCGTCCAGATCACCGACATCGCCATAGAATCACGCTCCGTTTTTTCTGCCGTTCGGACACCCAAAGGGCGAGCCTGTCCCAAACTATGAGAAAAATCCTTACAATATACCCACAATAAGGAAATGGAGTTGAAAATTTCCGACAAATTCTCCAAAAAGTTTACTTTTTTTGCGGATTTTTGGTTGACAAAATTATACGGTGTGTTATAATGAAGCTGGTTAGTGGTGGTAGTTGCCGTGACAAAAAGAGGAGGAGAAAAAATGAAAGCCACCGGCATCGTGCGCAAGGTCGATGAATTAGGCCGCATCGTCCTGCCGATCGAGCTCCGACGAACACTTGACATCGCCGAGCGCGACCCTTTGGAGATCTATGTGGATGGATCTTCGATCGTTTTGAACAAGTATCAGCCCGCCTGCATCTTCTGCGGGGATTCCAAAGACATCATTTCCTATAAGGGAAAGAATATCTGCGGCGCCTGCATGAAGGAGCTCCACACGAAGTAACAACAGGCCCGGCAAAAATGAACCGCCGGTCTCGACTGGCCCGGCGGCATTTTTGTGCTCTAAAGTGACCCGTTATGAACAGAAGGATTTATACTTTTCGTAATCGAGTGTCTATATCGTCTTTGCCAAGCGCCAGCTCATAGAGCCGGCGTTTTTTCATGCCAAACCGGGCCGCCGCCTGGGCTGCGGCCTCCTTCAGGGGCAGCCCCTGTGCCCGGAGCGACGCCACTTCGGCCAGGGCGGTTTCCTCGTCCGGGGGGACCTCCTCCCCCTGGGGAGCGCCGGCGATCACCAGCACGAATTCGCCGCGGGGCTCCTGGGCGGTCCAGCGGTCTCTGGCCTCCCCCAGGGTCCCCCGCCAGATCTCCTCGTGGAGCTTGGTCAGCTCCCGGCAGACGGAGAGGGGGCGGTCTCCGTCCAAGGCGTCCGTCAGGTCCGCCAGGGTGTCCCGCAGCCTGTGGGGGGCCTCGTAGAGGACCAGGGTGCGCTCCTCCGCCGCCAGAGCCTCCAGCCGGGCCCGGCGGTTTTTCTTATTGGTGGGCAGGAAGCCCTCGAACACGAACCGGGCGGTGGGCAGTCCGGAGGCGGACAGGGCCACGGTGAGGGCGCAGGGGCCGGGGATGGACTCCACCGCCACGCCGTTCTGGGCGCAGAGGGCCACCAGGTCCTCGCCGGGGTCGGAGATGGCGGGGGTGCCCGCGTCGGTGACCAGGGCGCAGTCCTCGCCCCCCAGCAGGCGGTCCAGGATAGCGGGGCCGGCGGTCTCGCAGTTGTGCCGGTGGTAGATGACCATGGGCTTTTTGATGTCCAGGTGGTTCAGCAGCTTTACCGTCACCCTCGTGTCCTCGGCGGCGATGAAGTCCACCGATGCCAGCGTCTCCGCCGCCCGGGAGGAGATGTCGCCCAGATTGCCGATGGGGGTGGGGACCAGATAGAGTTTGCCCATTGGGGTGGCTCCTTTCTGAACGGGGAAAACCCTTTTTGTAAAGAGAGAAAACCCTCAGTCAGCCCTTCGGGCTGCCAGCTCCCTTTGCGAAGGGAGCTTGGTACTTCTATTGCCACATTGCGGTAGGAGTACCAACCCCCTTTCGCAAAAGGGGGTGGCATTTGCGAAGCAAATGACGGGGGATTTTCTCCATTAAAATCAGATTTTATCCTTCCGCATGGTCAGGGAGATGCGCTTCTTCCGCTCGTCCACCTCTTTCACCCACACGGTGACCACGTCGCCCACGGACAGCACCTCGGAGGGGTGCTTGATGTACCGGTCGGCGATCTGGCTGATGTGGACCAGCCCGTCCTGGTGGACGCCGATGTCCACAAAGGCCCCGAAGTCGATGACGTTGCGGACCGTGCCCTTCAGCTCCATGCCCGGCTTCAGGTCCTTGATGTCCAGCACATCGGTGCGGAGGACGGGGGCGGGCAGCTCGTCCCGGGGGTCCCGGCCCGGCTTCATCAGCTCGGCGCACACGTCCAGGAGCGTAGGCACGCCCACGCCGCACTCCTGGGCGGCCTTCTCCTGGCCGTAGGAGGCCACGAATTTGTCCAGGCCAGCCATCCTGCCCGCCTTCACGTCGGCGGCGGTGTGGCCGGAGAGGGCCAGCAGCTTCTCCGCCGCGCCGTAGCTCTCCGGGTGGACGGCAGTATTGTCCAAGGGCGACTTGCTCTCGGGCACCCGGAGGAAGCCGGCGGACTGCTCGAAGGCCTTGGGGCCCAGCTTGGGCACCTTGAGGAGCTGCCGCCGGGTGGTGAAGGGGCCGTTCTCCTCCCGGTACTTCACGATGTTCTTGGCGGTGGTGCCGTTGAGCCCTGCCACCCGGGTCAGCAGGGGGGCGGAGGCGGTGTTCACGTCCACCCCCACCGCATTGACGCAGTCCTCCACCACGCCGTCCAGGGCCTCGCCCAGACGGGCCTGGGGCATGTCGTGCTGGTACTGGCCCACGCCGATGGCCTTGGGGTCGATCTTCACCAGCTCCGCCAGGGGGTCCTGGAGCCGCCGGGCGATGGACACGGCGGAGCGCAGATTCACGTCGAACTCCGGGAACTCCTCGGCGGCCAGCTTGGAGGCGGAATAGACCGACGCCCCCGCCTCGCTGACGATGGCGTAGCTGACGCCGCCCCCCACCTTTTTCAGCAGCTCCACCGTCATCTGCTCGGTCTCCCGGCTGGCGGTGCCGTTGCCGATGGCGATGTGGGCGACTTTATGTTTCTTGATCAGCGCAGCAAGCTTCACGATGGCCTCGTTTTTGCCCCGCTCCCCGTGGGTGGGGTAGACCACGGTGGTGTCCAGCACCTTGCCGGTGGGGTCCACCACCGCCACCTTGCAGCCCATGCGGTAGCCGGGGTCCAGCCCCATGGTGACGAACCCCTTCACCGGCGGCTGCATGAGCAGGGGCTTCAGGTTCAGGGCGAACTGGCCGATGGCCCCCTCATTGGCCTTGTCGGTGAGGTCGGAGCGCACCTCCCGCTCCAAAGAGGGGGCGATGAGCCGGTCGTAGGCGTCCTCGGCGGCGGCCTTGACGAACTCCATAGCCGCCCGGCCGGGCACCACCATCCGCCGGAGGGCCACCAGGGCGGCCTCCCGATCCATCTCCACCGACGCCTTCAGGATCTCCTCCCGCTCGCCGCGGTTGACGGCCAGCACTTGGTGGCCCTGGACCCGGCTCACCGGGGCGGAGAAGTCGTAATAGAGGCGGTAGACGCTGTCCTCCGGCTCCTTGGCCGCGGCGCGGGACACCAGCATGGCCTTCTGCTGCCAGAGGGCCCGCAGCTTCTTCCGCACGTCCGCGTCGTCGGAGATGGTCTCGGCGATGATGTCCGACGCTCCCGCCAGGGCGTCCTCCACCGTCTCCACTCCCTTCTCGGGGTCGATATAGGCGGCGGCCAGACGCTCCGGCGTGTCCTCCAGTGTCCCCATGGCAAAGAGGGCGTCGGCCAGAGGCTCCAGCCCCTTTTCCCGGGCAATCGTGGCGCGGGTGCGGCGCTTCTGCTTGTAGGGCCGGTACAGGTCCTCCACCTCCGCCAGGGTCTCGGCCTTGTCGATGGCGGCGGCCAGCTCCTCCGTCAGCTTGCCCTGGTTCTCGATGGAGCCCTTCACCTCGTCCCGGCGGGCCTGCAAATTCCGCAGATATTGCAGCCGGTCGGCCAGCTGGCGGATCAGCTGGTCGTCCATGGCCCCGTGCATCTCCTTGCGGTAGCGGGCGATGAAGGGGACGGTGTTGCCCTCGTCCAGGAGAGTCACCACGTTTTCGATGTGCTGTACGGGCCGGTCAAGCTCCTTGGCCAGCCGCTGGATGATAGCGTCCATAGGGTTCTCCTTTGTTGGGGATTTTTGAACAGTATACCATAGGCCGGGGAAAAAGGCAAAGGAAAAGAGACGCGCGGGGCGCGTCTCTTTTTAATGGATTTCCAGGTTTTCCAGACCGTGGGCCAGAATGAGATTGATCAGTTCGTTGCGGGAATAGTTGGCCTCTGCCGCCACTTTGTCCAGCGCTGCCAGCGTCTCTTCCCGGATGCGGACCGTGATCACGCGGTTTCCGTCCTCGCCGCGTTTTTTGATGACAAGGGGTTCGTTTTTCATGGTGCATTACCTCTCATTCCACACGCTAATTATAGCTTGACAAAAGAAAGGTAAATATATTACAATTAGATAGCTTTAAAAATATTATATTAGAAATGTGATAAGCAATCATATAGAATGTTAAAAAGATTCTATATTGCAATTGGTCTGACGCTCAGCTTTTGTGAGATGATGACTATACTTACTACTTTTTTGGGGAGGTCATACCATGATTAGAACAAATCTATTTCAACCGACGGATGCTCATAGAATTGTAACTGAGGCGGGGCGGTTTTCACTTCTTGAATATGAGCGTGATTTGTCTGTTACGCCAGAGTCCGCGAATACTGCATACTTTGCGGCACAAATGAATGTACGTAAGAAACAGGTAATCGCCAAATTAAATAATGATGGAGGTGTTATTGTTCAAGCGGGGGCGATGCAGCTTATGTTGGGGCAACTTCATGCAGCAACAAATGTAAAAGGTGCTGGTGACCTTATGAAAAAGTTTATTGGCAGCAAAGTTACAGGTGAAACTGCCATTAAACCGCGTTATGAAGGTGTCGGATTACTAGTGTTAGAACCGACTTACAGGTATATCTTATTTGAAGATTTGGCGCACTGGAATGGAAATATGGTAATCGAAGATGGAATGTTCCTGGCCTGTGACGACTCAGTAAATATGAAGGTTACAGCCAGAAGCACAATATCGTCTGCTGTTTTAGGCAACGAAGGATTGTTTAATACTGCATTGGTAGGTCAAGGCATTGCTGTATTAGAAAGTCCGGTTCCTGCTGAGGAACTTGTTTCTGTTGAGTTGGACAAAGATGTTGTGCGCATTGATGGAAGTATGGCGATTGCATGGTCTAATTCTTTAGAGTTTACAGTTGAAAGGACGACAAAGACCCTTATTGGCTCGGCTGCCTCTGGTGAAGGACTTGTGAACGTGTATCGCGGTACAGGAAAGGTATTGATTGCCCCAGTAGCACATAATGGTAGAATTCCTGTGCCAAAAGTTACAAAATGATCTTAAAGTTAGTTAACATATAAAATTATACAATTGAACTGAACCCAAATGATTAGACACAGGCGGACCGAAAACGCAATTCAAGCGGCTGTGAGGGCCTGCCGTCTGTGG
>CANRIW010000044.1 GCA_947630785.1 uncultured Oscillospiraceae bacterium
GGTCCACAGGTCCCCGACGCGGTGACCGCGGGCCTGGACACGGTGGGGATGCGCTGTCCCGACCACCCGGTGACGCGGGCCATCATTCAGGCGGCGGGAGTGCCTGTGGCGGCGCCGTCGGGCAATACCTCCGGCCGGCCCAGCCCCACCACGGCGGCCCACATGCTGGAGGACATGGACGGGAAGATCGACGCCATCGTGGACGGCGGCCCCTGCGCCGTGGGGGTGGAGTCGGCCATCATCGACCTGACGGTGACGCCGCCCCGGCTGCTGCGCCCCGGCGGGGTGACCCTGGAACAGCTCCGGGAGGCGCTGGGCGACGTGGCGGTGGACGCCGCCGTCCTCCGGCCCATGGGGGAGGGGGAGCGGCCCCGTGCCCCCGGCATGAAGTACCGGCACTACGCCCCCAGGGCCCCGGTGACGGTGGTGACAGGGGAGCCGGCGGCCAGTGCCGCTTACATCGCCGCCCACGCTCAGGCGGGGGACGGGGTCATCTGCTTTGACGAGTTCGCCGGGCAATTTCCCGGGAAAACCGTGGAGCGGCTGGGCCCCGCCGCAGACAAGAGGGAGCAGGCCCGGCGGGTGTTCGACGCCCTGCGGGCCTTCGACAGCACCGCCGTCCCCGCCATCTGGGCCCAGTGCCCGGACCCGTCCGGCATCGGCCTGGCGGTGGCCAACCGGCTGAACAAGGCGGCGGGGTTCCACATCGTGGAGGCGTAGGAGGGATATTATGGTCGTCATCGGCATCACCGGCCCCACCGGGGCGGGGAAGACCACGGTGCTGAACGTGCTGGCCCGGTTCGGCGCGGTCATCGTGGACTGCGACGCGCTGTACCATGACATGCTGGAACACGACGAATTTATGCTGGGAGAACTGAAAACCCGGTTTGGAGAGGGCGTTTTTGGTACGGATGGTACATTGCGCCGGAAGGCGTTAGGTGATATAGTCTTCGGGGACCCGTGCGCGCTGGCCGACCTGAACGCCATCACCCACCGGCATATCCTGAGGGAGCTGGACGGCCGCATTGAGCGCACGGAACGGGAGGGCCGCCCCGCCATCGCCCTGGACGCCATCGCCCTCATCGAGAGCGGGCTGGGGGACCGGTGCGATGTGACGGTGGCCGTCACCGCGGACGACGAGCTGCGGGTGCGGCGCATCATGGACCGGGAGGGCATTCCCGAGGAGTACGCCCGCAAGCGGGCGGCGTCCCAGAAGCCCTCCGTCTGGTTCGAGGAGCGGTGCGGTCACACCCTCCGCAACGACGGCTCCAAAGCGGAGCTGGAGGGAAAGGCGTGGGCGCTGTTTTCGACGATCATTCCAAAGGAGGAACTGTGATATGGACGAGAAAAAACCCGGTGAGCTGCTGCGGGAGAGCCTGTTCAGCCAGAAGAAGAACGGCTGGGACACGGTGGACGAGGCCACGGAGAGGGCCATTTTTGACTACTGCGACGGGTATATGGACTACCTGGACGAGGGCAAGACCGAGCGCACCTGCGTGGAGCACACCGTGGAGCTGGCAAAGGCCGCGGGTTTCGTCCCCTTTGAGCGGGGCATGGGCCTCCGGCCCGGCATGAAGATCTACCGGGTGAACCGGGGCCGGGCTGTCGATCTGGCGGTGATCGGCTCCGCCTCCCTGGACCAGGGCGTCACCATCTGCGCCGCCCATATCGACAACCCCCGCCTGGACCTGAAGCCCACCCCCCTCTATGAGGACGGCGAGCTGGCCTTCCTCAAGACCCACTATTACGGCGGCCTGCGCAAGTATCAGTGGGTGACCATCCCCCTGGAGCTGCGGGGCGTGGTGGCCATGAAGGACGGCTCGGTGATAAAGGTGTCCGTGGGTGCTGAGGAGGGCGACCCCCTGTTCACCATCACCGACCTGCTGCCCCACTTGGCCGCCGCCCAGAGCCAGAAAAAGCTGGCCGAGGCCATCCCCGCCGAGAATCTGAATCTGCTGGTGGGCAGCCGCCCGCTGAAGGACGACGAGGGCGCGGACCGGGTGAAGCTGGCCGTGATGAAGCTGCTGAACGAGCGCTACGGCATCACCGAAGACGACTTCCTCTCCGCCGAGCTGGAGGCCGTCCCCGCCTTCGACGCCACCGACATCGGCTTTGACCGCTCCCTCATCGGCGCCTACGGCCATGACGACCGGGTGTGCGGCTACGCCGCCTTCAAGGCGCTGCTGGACCTGCCCTCCACCCCGGTGCGCACCGCCGTGTGCGTGCTGGCCGACAAGGAGGAGATCGGCTCCGTGGGCGTGTCCGGGATGCAGTCCCAGTTCTTCGACACCTTCATGGCCGACCTGTGCGCCCGGCAGAACGTGCCCCTCCGGGCCTGTTTCGAGAAGTCCTTCTGCCTGTCCACCGACGTGACCATCGCCTACGACCCCGACTATCCCGAGGTGTTCGAGAAAAACAACTCCGCCCGGATCAACTACGGCGTGGGCATCTGCAAGTACACCGGCCGGGGGGGCAAGAGCGGCGCCTCCGACGCCGGGGCCGAGACGGTGGCCTATCTCCGCCGCCTGCTGGACGACCGCAAGGTGCTGTGGCAGATGTGCGAGCTGGGCAAGACCGACGTGGGCGGCGGCGGCACCGTGGCCCTCTACATGGCCAACCGCAACATCGACACCATCGACGCCGGGGTGCCCGTGCTGTCCATGCACGCCCCCTTCGAGACGGTGTCCAAGCTGGACTGCTACATGTGCTACGCCGCCTGCCGGGCGGTTTATGAAGGGTAAGAAAATTAAGGGCGGGGAAAATCCCCCGTCATCCGCTATGCGGATGCCACCCCCTTTTGCGAAAGGGGGCTTGGTGCGGAATACGCACCGCGGCACAGGCCACGTACCCAGCTCCCTTCGCAAAGGGAGCTGTCAGCCCGCAGGGCTGACTGAGGGTTTTCTCTAAAACCCCCTCCGCATAAAACAGCCCCCTTTGGAGAAAATATCCTCCAAAGGGGGCTTTGCCATGACCGAGGACACCACACCCACCGGCGCCGGGGAGGAGAACGAGGAGCGGGACGAGCGCCGCCAAGACATCGTGGACATGGGCTCGTCCATCGTCCGCACCGGGGACGGGGTCATCCACACCCTCACCATCATCGGCCAGATCGAGGGCCACCAGGAGGCCCCGACCGGCGCCAAGACCACCAAGTACGAGCACGTCCTGCCGCTCCTCACCGCCGTGGAGGAGAGCGGGGAGGTGGACGGCCTGCTGATCCTCCTCAACACCATGGGGGGCGATATCGAGGCGGGCCTCGCCATCGCGGAGCTGATCTCCGGCATGAGGACCCCCACCGTGTCCCTGGTGCTGGGGGGAGGCCACTCCATCGGGGTGCCCCTGGCGGTGGCGGCCCGGGAGTCCTTCATCGTGCCCTCCGGGGCCATGACCATCCACCCGGTGCGGCTCAACGGCCTGGTCATCGGCGTCAGCCAGACCTTCCACTACTTTGAGCGCATCCAGGACCGCATCTGCGACTTCGTCACCCGCAACAGCCGCATCAGTCGGGAGGATTTCGAGGGCCTCATGCTCAACACCGGCGAAATGGCCGCCGACGTGGGCAGCGTCATCTACGGGGAGGAGGCGGTGCGGCTGGGCCTCATCGACCACCTGGGGGGCCTGTCCGACGCGCTGGGGTGCCTCCACCGCATGATGCGGGAGGACGGGGAGCGCCGGAAGACCGAATCGCAGTGATGACTTCCGCTCCGGGAGACCGGGGCGGTTTTTTCACGCCCCCGAAAAATTTTGTGAAGAGTAAAATTATATCTTGACTTTAATAAAATTAAGGTCTATATTTAATTTTATAAAAGAAAGGGGGCGGAGCGATGCCCATCGAGATGGTGCCCGGCTGGATGGCCGGGCTGGAGGAGGAGGACGTGGCCTTCATCCGGCGGTTCCTGCTGGCCTCCGGGTCACTGAAGGAGGTGGCGGGGGAGTACGGTGTGTCCTACCCCACGGTGCGGCTGCGGTTGGACCGGCTCATCCAGAAGATCAGGCTCAGCGAGGCCGCCGATCAGGACCCCTACGTGGCGCTGGTGAAGCGGCTGGCCATGGATGACAAGCTGGACTTCGACACCGCCAAGCTGCTCATCGGGGCCTATCGGAAACTGAAAAAGGAGGAACCGTCATGTTTTTCCCGGTAAGAATCATCGTGACATTGTTGTTCCTGGCGGGCATCCTGGTGCTGCAATACTTTTTGTCCCGGGCCCAGAGCCGCTGGCCGGGGCTGGTGCTGCCCATCCTCTCGTTCCTGTTCTCCCTGCTGTATCCCCTCAATATGATGGCGCCCCAGGAGGGGGTGACCGCTGGCTTTGTGGTCCAGATGATCGTCGTCTGGCTCATCGCAAACATCCCCACGCTGATTTTGCTGGCCGTCTATTTCGCGGTACGGAGCAGGCGGAAGAACAATTCTGAGGTAGACAAGACCAAGATCGAGGACCTGTGAGCGGGGCCCTCCGGCATGACCGGAGGGCCCTTTTCAAAAAATTTTTCGCGGGCGCGGGATATTTTGCCCTCCCCGTGGATATTCCAGGTGAAGGGCCTTTCAGAGAACAGCGGACAGCGAGGTGAAAGCGTGGACCGGGAGGAATTCGCCCAGGCGGTGGAGCGGTACGGCGACATGGTCTTCCGCGTGGCGTATAGCTGTCTGAAACGGCGGGAGGACGCGGAGGACGTGATGCAGGAGACCCTGCTGAAGCTCTACCGGGAGGACAAGTCCTTTGACAGCGAGGACCACCGCCGGTTCTGGCTCATCCGGGTGGCGGTGAACGAGTGCCGGAAGGTCATGCGGTGGTACCGCCGGGTGGTCCCTCTGGACGAGCTGCCCGAGGCGGCCGCCTTTGACCGGCCGGAGCAGAGCGAGCTGTTCCGGGCGGTGATGGACCTGCCCGCCAAATACCGGCTGGCGATCTACCTCTACTACTACGAGGGGTATTCTGTCCGGGAAGTGGGGGAGCTGACCCGGACCCGGGAGTCCACCGTTCAGACCCGGCTGGCCCGGGCCAGAGAGATGTTGAAGCAAAAATTACAGGAGGTTTGAGGTATGAACAGGGAGCTTTATCGGGAGACGTTTTCCAAACTGAGAGCCTCCGACCAGGCAAAGGAGGAGCTTATGAACATGACAGAGGAAAGCAAAACGGGAAGGGTGAGGACCTTCAAGGTAGTCCGCAATGTCCTCATCGCGGCGGCGCTGTGCCTGGCGCTCATCGGCACGGCTTTCGCCGCCGGGGTGCTGAAGATCGACGACTATGGGCAGGTCGTGCTGGGCCGGTTCGCCTACGGCAAGGTCGTTGACGGTGCGGGAGATGAGGTGGCTGCGCCCGACCCGGATAAGATCGCCTCCGGCGAGCAGGTGGTCGTGGAGCCGGAGGATGTGGCTGGCGCCAAGCTGGCGGAGGAGGATGGCAGGCTCGTCCTGTATTATCAGTACGGCCCTGTCGTGGGCCGGGAGGATGTCACCGACGCCATGCTGGAGGAGGGGACGTACTCCATGTCGGGCATAAAGGACGGATACAGCCTGTCCGTGACAGTGGTCCCCTGCCCGGAGGAGGAACTGGAGAACAGCCGCCCACTGTTTTATCAGGGCGTGGGATACTGCCTGGAGATCAGCGGCAAATTCCCCGGCGGGACTTATCTTACCCATGACGAGGATGGTAACGAGAGGTACGTCACTGAGAACGGATCGGAGTTCTGGGCGGAGGGCCTCAGTTCCTTCTACGCCAACGGCTACGGGATCAAGGATACTTTGGGGGGCTGAGGCCTTTCCGTTCACCGGCGCAAAAAGAGCCCGGCCGTCAGGCCGGGCTCTTTTCCTGCGTATGATTTGATTACTCCAGTACAGCGCCACGGGCGGCGGAGGTGACCAGCTTGGCGTACCGGGCCAGATAGCCGGTCTTCACCTTGGGCTCCGGGCAGGCCCAGGCGGCCTTCCGGGCGGCCAGAGTGTTTTCGTCCACCTTCAGGGTGATGGAGTTGGCGCGGATGTCGATGGCGATGGTGTCGCCGTCCTTCACGAAGGCGATGGGACCGCCCTGGGCGGCCTCGGGGCACACGTGGCCGATGGCCGCGCCCCGGGTGGCGCCGGAGAAGCGCCCGTCGGTGATGAGGGCCACGCTCTCGCCCAGGCCCATGCCCACGATGGCGGAGGTGGGGTTCAGCATCTCCCGCATACCGGGGCCGCCCTTGGGGCCCTCGTAGCGGATGACCACCACGTCACCGGCGACGATCTTGCCGGCGTAGATGGCGGCGATGGCGTCCTCCTCGCTGTCAAAGACCCGGGCGGGGCCCTGGTGGGCCATCATCTCGGGGGCCACGGCGGAGCGCTTCACCACGCAGCCCTCGGGGGCCAGATTGCCCTTCAGCACGGCGATGCCGCCGTCGGCGGAGTAGGGGTTCTCGATGGGCCGGATGGTCTCCGGGTCCCGGTTGACCACGCCCTCCAGGTTTTCCGCCAGCGTTTTGCCGGTGACGGTCATCACGGAGGTATCCAGCAGGCCCTTCTTGGTGAGCTCGGCCATGACGGCGTGGACGCCGCCGGCCTGCTCCAGGTCCTCCATGTACGTCTCACCCGCGGGGGCCAGGTGGCACAGGTTGGGGGTGTGGGCGGAGATGTCGTTGGACATATCCAAATCCAGCTCGATGCCGCACTCGTGGGCGATGGCGGGCAGGTGGAGCATGGTGTTGGTGGAGCAGCCCAGGGCCATATCCACCGTCTCGGCGTTGTGGAAGGCGGCCTCGGTCATGATGTCCCGGGGCCGGATGTCCCGCTTCACCAGCTCCATCACCTGCATACCGGCGTGCTTGGCCAGGCGGAGCCGGGCGGACCACACGGCGGGGATGGTGCCGTTGCCCCGCAGGCCCATGCCGATGGCCTCGGTGAGGCAGTTCATGGAGTTGGCGGTGTACATGCCGGAGCAGGAGCCGCAGGTGGGGCAGGCGCAGTTCTCGTACTCCTCCACGCCGGCCTCGTCCAGCTTGCCGGCGTAGTAGGAGCCGACAGCCTCGAACATATGGGAGAGGCAGGTGCGGCGGCCGCTGGTGAGCCGGCCCGCCAGCATGGGCCCGCCGGAGCAGAAGATGGTGGGCACGTTGATCCGGGCGGCGGCCATCAGCAGGCCGGGGACGTTCTTGTCGCAGTTGGGGATCATCACCAGCCCGTCGAACTGGTGGGCCATGGCCATGGCCTCGGTGGAGTCGCAGATCAGGTCACGGGTGACCAGGGAGTACTTCATGCCGATGTGGCCCATGGCGATGCCGTCGCACACGGCGATGGCGGGGAACTCGATGGGGGTGCCGCCCGCCGCCCGGACGCCGGCCTTGACCGCCTCGGCGATCTTGTCCAGGTTCATGTGGCCGGGGACGATCTCATTGTAGGAGCACACCACGCCGATCAGGGGCTTCTCCAACTCCTCCTTGGTGTAGCCCAGGGCGTAGAACAGGGAGCGGTTGGGGGCGGCGGGGATGCCTTTCTTGGCGATATCGGAACGCATAGCAAAAACTCCTTTGTGTTTTAATGGGATAAAGCATTTTACCACAGCGGAGCGAAAATGACAACCGGTAAGATAAAAAAACCGATGAGAAAACCGGCGGCCGCTGGCCGCCGGTAAGTTTGCGTGAAAGAGATCATCCTATGCCGTCATACGCGGGACCGCGATGGCGGCTTTTTCCGGCTCGGGCGTCAGCCCTTGGGCCTGGGCCGGAACACGAAGGCGACGATCACCCCCAGAAAGATAGCGGCGGCGATGCCGCCGGCGGTACTGGTGATTCCCCCGGTGAGGGCCCCCAGCAATCCGTCCCTGGCGACGCCCTCCTGGACGCCCCTGGCCAGGGTGTAGCCGAACCCGGTGAGGGGCACCGTGGCCCCGGCCCCGGCCCAGTCGGCCAGGGGCTTGTAGAGCCCTACGGCGGTGAGGACCACTCCGGCCACCACATAGGCCACCAGGATGCGGGCGGGGGTGAGTTTGGTCTTGTCGATGAGGATCTGGCCGACGACGCAGAACAGGCCGCCGATGACAAAAGCGCGCAGATATTCCATATCAGTGTCCTCCTTCCAGGGCGATGGCGTGGCAGATGCCGGGGACGGACTCCCCCTGCATGACGGCGGTGGGGGAGTGGAGGGCCCCGGTGGGGCAGAACAGCACCCGCTTCCACCGGCCGGACAGCAGCCCGGGGAGCAGATGGGCGCACAGCACCGAGGCGGAGCAGCCGCAGCCGGAGGCCCCGGCGTGGACGTCCTGCTGGTCCGGGTCAAAGAGGATCAGGCCGCAGTCGCTGTAGTTGGACAGGGGACAGCCGTCGTCGGAGAAGAAGTCGCTGACGATCTCCGAGCCCAGCCTGCCCAGGTCCCCGGTGACGATCAGATCATAGTAGTCGGGGGAGAGGCCGGTGTCCTCAAAGTGGGCCTTGAGGGTCTTGTAGGCGGCGGGGGCCATGGCCGCCCCCATGTTGTTGGCGTCCTTGATGCCGTAGTCGGTGACCTTGCCCACGGTGACCCGCGTGACGCCGATCCCCTTCACGGGCTGATTGGTGAGCACCGCCGCGCCGGAGGCGGTGGCCGTCCACTGGGCGGTGGGAGTGCGTTGGCAGCCGTACTCCAGCGGGGTGCGGTACTGCCGCTCCGCCGAGCAGAAGTGAGAGGAGGTGACGGCGGCGGCGTATCTCCCGTATCCTCCGCTGAGCAGCAGCGCCGCCAACGCCAGGCTCTCCCCCATGGTGGAGCAGGCCCCGTACAGCCCGAAGAAGGGCGTCTCTGACGCCCGGGCGGCGTAGCCGGAGCCGATGCACTGGTTCAGCAGGTCCCCGGCCAGCAGATAGTCCAGGTCGGCGGTGTGGAGCCCCGCCCGCTTCAAAGCCGCATCCAGGGCCAGCCCCTGCATGACCGACTCCGCCTGTTCCCAGCTTTTCGCGCCGAACAGGTCGTCCTGACAGGTGTGGTCGAAGTGGCGGCCCAGGGGGCCGGAGGTCTCCTTTTTGCCGGCGGCGGAGCCGTGGCCGATGATGACGGGCGGAACTTCGGGCTGGAAGGTCTGCTGTCCCAGCTTTTGATTGCCCATGGTAGACACCTTCTTTTCGCGTTTGCGGATAGTGTTTCCTGGGGAGCGGATTTCATGCGCGGATGGGATTTTTCCTCTGGAAAAAGGGAAGAGCATGTGTTATACTAACATTTTAGAATGTGATCAGGAGGGATGGACATGCCAGAGGAGAAGCGCTCCATCGGTTACATCTGCCCGGTATGCGGGGAGGCGGTGGTGGCGGAGCGGACCCTGTTCCAGCTGCTGGCGGGGGACAGCGCCATCCCCTGCCCCTGCGGCAAGTCGGAGCTGTCCGTCCGGCAGCTGGGGGACCGGTGCGAGATCACCGTGCCCTGCCTGTTCTGCGCCAGGGACCACCGGGCGGCCTGCTCCAACGAGGGGCTGAAAAACCAGAAGCTCATCGCCCTGAGCTGCGGCAAGTCGGGCCTGGCCATCTGCCACATCGGGGAGGAGGGCCGGGTGTTCCGGGCCATGGAGAAGCTGGAGGCCGCGGTGGACAAGCTCCGGGCGGACGACAGCGCCGAGACCCGGGGGACCTTCCTCAACGACGTGGTCATGGGGGAGGTCCTGGCCGAATTGAAGGAGATCGCCGGCCGGGGTGGGATCAGATGCGCCTGCGGCTGCGACCAGTACGGGGTCAAGGTGGGGTACTCCTCGGTAGACGTGATCTGCGCCGCCTGCGGGGCGGCCCTGCGGCTGCCCGCCGCCGCCCAGGACGACATCGACGGGATATGCGCCAGATATACCCTGACCATTCCGGGAAAGAGGGAACAGTAAAAATGAGCGTGATCTACAAAACAGAGCTGCGGGTGGACTCCCGGGACGTGGACCTGTTCAACCAGGCCCGGCCCTCGGCGGTGCTGGGGCTCATGCAGGAGGCGGCCACCCGGGCCGCCCAGGATCTGAAGGTGGACGGCCCCCGCATCCTGAAAAAGTACGGCTGTCTGTGGATGGTGACCCGGAACTGGGTGGAGCTGGAGGCCCCCCTCCGCTGGGACGACCGGATCCGTGTGGAGACCTGGCACCGGGGCGGCGTCGGCGCCTCCGTCTACCGGGACTTTGAGTTCTTCCGGAACGGCGAGTACGTGGGGCAGGCCACCTCCATCTGGGCCATGGTCCAGGCGGAGGACCGGAAGGTCCTCCCCATGAAGCGGGTGGAGGAGTTCGCCGGCACCGACGGCGGCGAGCGCGTCAAGTCCATCAAGCTCCGGGGGACCCGCATGCCCGAGACCTTCGACGGGCATGAGCCCCGGTATCTGGGCTACTCCGACACCGACCTGAACGGCCATGTGAACAACGTCCACTACGCCGACTACGCCTGCGACGCCCTCCATCTGGAGCGGCTGGACCGGGGGAAGTACGTCCGCGCCTTCCAGATCGACTACGTCAGCGAGTGCCGGGCGGGGGAAACTCTGCGGATCGACACCGCCGTCCGGGGCGGGGAGCTGTTCGCCCAGGGCGTGGGGGAGGACGGGGTCAAGCGGTTCGACTTCGACCTGACCCTGGCGGACCTATAAGAGGTTCTTCCAGGTGGGCAGCTCCCCCTCCTCGATGAGCCGGAGCTGGGTGATGAGCCGGGAATTGGCGGCGGCGTACTCCGCCGGCTGGCGTTCCTGCCCCTGGAGGTAGGCCAGGGTCTCGCCGAAACAGCTCAGCACCCCGTCGATGTCCCTGTGGTGGAGGGTGGCGTGGAGATATCCCTCGTTTTCCAGCCAGCGCTCCCTGGCCCGCTCCGTGATGGAGGCGGCCACCTCCCAATGTCCGCCCTCCGCCTCCCCCTGGGCCTGCTCCAGGGCGGCGGTGAGCTCCTCCGTCAGGGAGTGCAGGCACCACACATGGACGGCGGACAGGCCCAGCAGCAGGGCCAGCAGGCACGCGGCAATGACAAGGCGTTTCACTTTACTCCTCCTTTGGGACCACATAGGTGTTGCCCGCCTGGTCCACCGTCAGCAGGAAGACCTGCTTCACCGAGTGGACCTTGTGGGCGGCCAGCTGCTTCTCCAGCCAGTTCTCCTCGTAGCCCATCCCCGTCAGGTTGTGGGAGAGCAGCCGGCCGTCGCTGATGATGACCACCGGCATGCCGGTCTCCTCCGGGGACAGGCCCATCTGGGCGGCGGTGACCGGCCTGTCGGCGGCGTTGGGCAGCACGGAGAGCTGGCCGTTGGTCTCCAGCAGGGCGAATTTGACGGACTTGAAGTCGCTGTAACCCTGGATGCGCAGCTCCTCCATCAACTCGTCGATGGTGAAGCGGGTACGGCGGAGGGCCCCCTCCTGGACCACCCCGTCCCGGATGACGATGGAGGGCCGCCCTACCAGCAGGGCCCGGAATTTGATGGACTTGGTACACAGCACCGACAGGATGGTGGACACCGCCAGCAGCACCGCGATGGGGATGAGGCCCGACAGCAGGGGGATGCCGTTGTCCTGCATAGGCACCGAGGCCAGATCCGCGATGATGAGGGCCAGCACCAGCTCCGACGGCTCCAGCTGGCCGATCTGGTGCTTGCCCAGCAGGCGGATGCCCGCCACGATGAGCAGATACAGGATCACGGTGCGGATGAGTACCACGAACATAAAAGCACCTCTTTCAGGGAAATGGCAGGAATTCTCTCAACATTTTGCCCTCTGCTCCCCGCGGATATGCGGCGGGTTTGTCCAAAACTCCGATTTTCAAAAACCACGAAAAAACGCGGAGGTTGTTCTTGTCTTTTCCCGCGGGATACGCTAAAATAGACAAAGTATGAAAAAAAGGCAGGGATAGCTTTGAAAGCGACTTTGATTCTGGCAAACGGGACCCTCTTCCACGGCCGGGCCATCGGCGCCACCGAGGACCGGGTGTGCGAGATGGTGTTCAACACCTCAATGACCGGCTATCAGGAGATCCTCACCGACCCCTCCTACGCGGGGCAGGGGGTCGTGATGTCCTATCCTCTCATCGGCAACTACGGCGTCAACCACGAGGACAACGAGTCCGCCCGCCCCTGGGCGGAGGCATTCGTGGTCCGTCATCTGTCCCCGGAGGGGAGCAATTTCCGCTGTGAGGACACCCTCAACAACTATCTGAAATCCAATCATATCGTCGGCATCGAGGACATCGACACCCGTGCGCTGACGAAAATACTCCGCAGCCAGGGCACCATGAACGGCATGATCACCTGCGCGGAGCATTTTAATATCAACGAGGTCATGGAAAAGCTGTCCGCATTCCGGGTGGAGGGCACTGTGGAGCGGGTGACCTGCAAAGAGCCCTGGACCCTGCCCGCCGAGGGGGAGCAAAAGCACCGGGTGGCCCTGATGGACTACGGCATGAAGCGGAACATGGCCCAGTGCCTGGCCAAGCGGGGTTGCGAGGTCACCGTCCTGCCCGCCCACACCCCGGCCGCCGAGGTGCTGTCCGGCGGGTACGACGGGGTCATGCTCTCCAACGGCCCCGGCGACCCCGCCGACAACGTGGAGATCATCAAAGAGGTCAAAAAGCTGTACGAGTCCGACCTGCCCATCTTTGCCGTCTGCCTGGGCCACCAGCTCATGGCCCTTGCCACCGGCGCGAAGACCCACAAGATGGTCTTCGGCCACCGGGGGGGCAACCACCCGGTGAAGGACATCGAGGCGGGCCGCTGCTTCATCACCAGCCAGAACCACGGCTATGTGGTGGACGCCGATACGGTGGACCCGGCCGTGGCCTCCGTGTCCCACGTGAACGTGAACGACGGCACGGTGGAGGGGCTGAAATACAGGCGGCCCAACTGCTTCACCGTCCAGTTCCACCCGGAGGCCGCCCCCGGCCCCATGGACACGGAATACCTGTTCGACCGCTTTATCGCCAGCATGGGAGGTGACCGGTAATGCCGAAGGACCCTAAGATCAAAAAGGTACTGGTGCTGGGCTCCGGTCCCATCGTCATCGGCCAGGCGGCGGAGTTCGACTACGCCGGCACCCAGGCCTGCCGCGCCCTGAAAGAGGAGGGTGTGGAGGTGGTGCTGGTCAACTCCAACCCGGCCACCATCATGACCGACAAGGACATCGCCGACCATGTGTACATCGAGCCGCTGAACATCCCCTCGGTGACCCAGGTCATCGAGATGGAGCGGCCCGACGCCATCCTGCCCACCCTGGGCGGCCAGACCGGGCTGAACCTGGCCATGAACCTCCACGAGCAGGGCGTTCTGGAGAAGTACGGCGTCCGCCTGCTGGGCACCAGCCCCGAGTCCATCCGCAAGGCGGAGGACCGGCAGGGCTTCAAGGACTGCATGGAGGAGATCGGCCAGCCCTGCGTCACCTCCGACGTGGTGGAGAGCGTGGACGGCGCGGTGGAGTTCGCCGAGAAGATCGGCTATCCCGTCATCGTCCGTCCGGCGTATACGCTGGGCGGCACCGGCGGCGGCATCGCCTACGACGAGGCCTCCCTCCGGGAGATCGCCGACCGGGGCATCCATCTGTCCCGGGTGGGCCAGGTGCTCATCGAGCGGTGCATCTCTGGCTGGAAGGAGATCGAGTTCGAGGTCATGCGGGACTCCGCCGGCAACGTGATCCAGGTCTGCTCCATGGAGAACATCGACCCCGTGGGCGTCCACACCGG
>CANRIW010000045.1 GCA_947630785.1 uncultured Oscillospiraceae bacterium
TCGTCCTCCAGATCCAGCAGATGGAGAAGCAGGATTCGTTGGGACTTACCCAACTGTCCCCGCAGGCGGGCGAGGATCCTGTCTCGCTCACGCAGAATTCTTTTTGCTTGGGGTGTCTCCCTGGTGAACCGTTCGTGCAGGGCTCTCAGGTATTCGGGCATGGCGGTCGCCTCCTTTGCAGCGACACACAATACCAGTAAACAGAGCAAATAGCCAGGGCTTTTGAACACAGTTATCAAACTGTTATCATTTGTTTTGCGGATGACCGCCATTTTTTCATTGGCTGGTGGCCGCAGTGTCACGCTTTAGGGTCCCGCAGCCCTTGATCCTCTAAGGTTCAAAACCGCGAAACAAGAGGGGCTTGTGTAGTTACCTTACCGCCCTGGAAAACGGACTTACAAGCGTGACATGGGCTCCCTGCTTTCTACGCATTTCGGGGCTTCGCAGCCCTTGATTCCCTAAGGCTCAAAACTGCGAAACATGAGGTGCCTGTGTAGTTACCTTACCACCTTCGAAAAACGGGGTTCAAAAGCGTGACACGATTCTTTTGATAAATGAGCAGGCACCCTTTCATCTTTGATTACTGCATGGTAACTATTACCCTTCTTTTTTCTGTGACTTTAGCCCCAAAACGCCAGTTATCCCCGTTTGGAACCCAGCCAGAGGCTTGTAAACAGGGCGTTTCCCAGGGAAGTCATCCCCGAAATGACCCCCGCGCCGAAAAAGTGACCCCGCCGTGAAAACCACCAAAGCCCTTGAAGCGACCCGCGTCGCGGGGCGCTGTGAACCGCGCGAGGGGGCGATAGACCCCCGCGCTTTATCCCGCACCTTTTTCGCCCCCTCCGCATTGCCCTTGTTTGGTGAAAACGCCGAAGGGAAACGGTGGGCGGAAGGACGCAGAAACGGGCCGGTTTTTGGGCTGATTTCGGATATGGGGCATGGATGCTGCCTTGAGGACGGGTGGGGCACAGGACCGCTCACAGGGGCCAACGCTGGGGAGACAGGCGGCGGGCAGAGAGGTACAATCCACACTCTTTCAGACGTGGCTGTTCAAAAGCCGTTCCAGTACCAAGCTGCGACAGCCGTGGGCGCGGAAGTCGCCGTTGTGGTGTTGGGTGTTTGTAATGACAGAAAGCGTTTGTTGCGCTTGAAACGGTTGGGCAGAAGTGGTAAACTGCAATTGTGTTAATTGGACAGACAAATCGGAAGTTGAAACGGAGTTTTTACGATGCTACAGATAGTTTTTTCCGACAGTGAATGTGGAACATTGAAGTTGGCCACGCATTGTGGGCCATCCAGTTGGGACGATGGGTTAATTGGTTTTATTCTCGGTGACGGAGAGCAAGAATCCTCTCAAGAAGAGAAAAATCAGGCTATGGCCCAGTTAAAAGCCCGGAGAGAGAAGGAGAACCGCCGGGCGCAGCCTGTAGGCGGTAACCCTGGAGATGTGCTGTGCCCCTGTATTGGACTGGACATCGGCCCACTCAGCGGCCCTGAAGCGGAGAAAGCCAGGTTCGATCTGCTCACCGCTTGGCTGGGAGGAGACTTTCCTCTCCCCGGCTATGATCCAGAGGATCATGCTCAGCGGGATATGCTTTGGGAAGAACGCCAACGGGACAGAAAGCGTCTTTTGGATGGCAGCAAACACGGGGAGGCTGTACGCATTTGGTATAGCAATGCCCCCTATTCCCTGTGTGGGTTTTTTGAAGTGCTCTGGCTGTTGCGGGACTGCGACTGTCCTGTCACTGCTGTGGAGATGCCCCGGTGGATGTCATTGGAAGATGGCACGGCGCAGTCCTGTTTGAACTGGGGGGATCTGTCTCCGGGGGACTGGGCGGCGTATCTGCCATTGGAGCGGGAAATCCCTAAAAGCGTCCGCAGAGCTGTCGCCATGGAGTGGTCCCGGCTCCGGGCAGAAAATGCCCCTCTGCGCGCTGTCATTAACGGGCGTCTGCACAGTGTAGATGAGGATTTCTACGACGCATTTATCCGTGCCCATATTCCGGATGGAACTTTCCGGGTGGGTCAGCTTATCGTCGAAGTGTTGGGGCGGTGCCAACTGGGTATCGGTGACTGGTGGGTTGCCAAGCGTATCCAAACTATGGAAAATCGAGGGGAACTGATTACTGTGTCCAAGGGTGACTGCTTTTATCAAGACGAAGTGCGTCGAGTGCAGTGAACGGCAACTTCCCGTTTGTTGAGGAGTTGGGCTCTGGGTGTGATCGCCCTGGAGTAGGGGTGCGGGTCTGGCCCACTTTTGCATCGGGGTGCGGCGGCGGGCAAGGCCAGCCAGCTGTGACACGAACGCGAAACTTACATTCCCAAAACGGGAATTTTTTGCCCTGGTCGGTACCCTCTGTTCTGCCTTGAAACCGGCCCTGAAACTTGGAGCACATTTTTGCGAAATCTGTGGGATGGGCACGGATGCCACCCCACTGCCAGGCGGGCCTCAAATCGCTTCACAGGGGCAAACAGTGGGTGAAGCGGATGGGAGCTGGCCCCGCGCTTTTTATCAGCAGAGGGCGGATCACGCAGGGAGCAGATCGGCAGAAGAGCCTTATATTTGTTCTATTCGTCTTGTTCCCCTACTGTTTATGACAGGGGGTGGAGGTAAATTCGATGAGGGTGTCTCTGGCCTGCTCTTCAGAATCGTACACGGGCGGGACAGGATAGCATAGCAGTCCTTCCACTTGCCCTCCGCCACAGAGTATGGTATACTGCTTTTGGAGAGCCTGGCTGTGTGGCGGAAAAGGGCCTGCGGAATTGCGGCATAGCATCAAAATAGCATCAAAAACGGAGGGATACAGTGAGTGGAGCCCCACCAGCGGTTGAAACGAGCGGGAACCTTCCCGTCGCAGGGATTTTCCAACAGCCACTCCAAAACCGAGTGCCGAGGGTTCGAATCCTTCTGCCCCTGCCACTAAAGCTCCGAAGTCGCCTGACTTCGGAGCTTTTTTCGGTACTTTTTGGGCAGGATGGTTTTCGGCAGACCGAGTCTGATGCTTTTTGACGCTCAAATCGTGCCGTCTGGCGTCAACGATCCCGCCCCGTTCCGTCGGGTACAGCACCAAAATAGCATCACAGTTTTTGGCCCCTCTGGTCGGTGGCTTTTGACCAGAGGGGCGTTTTCTTTGATCATGTGTCTCAATTTTTGGGCGGCCAAATGACTTGACTGTTTTAGGCAGGGATGTTTTTGCAGGCTCACAGCTCAAATCCCGCCGTGATCCCGGCCAGACGGGCGGTATCCCTTTTGACGTAATAGAGTTCGGTGATCTCCGAGGTGGAGTGGCCCAGGAGGTCCGCCACTTGTCGTGGCGAGAGGGCTTTGATCGTTCCGTCGGGCTGCTTCACGCCGTTGACCAGGTTGGTGGCGAAGATGTGACGGAGGCTGTGCAGGCCCTTTTGCTCTATCCCTGCGGCTTCAAGGATTCGGTAGTACCGTTTGCGGAAGTTCACGGGTTTGGTGTAACTGCCCTTTTCGTCTGCAATCAGCGGTGCGTCCTCTCCAAAGTACCGCTCCGCCCGCAGGTCCAGGATGGCGTTGACCGCCGCTTGGTTCAGAGGCACATCCCGCTTGCTGGAGGCGGTTTTCAGCTTGCCCACTTTCATCTCCATGCCGCCGGCGGCATCTGTGCCGTTTCGCTTGGCGATCTCCTTCACGCCTCGCTGGAGGTGGATCATCCGGCGCTCCAGATCTATGTCGCTGTTCAGAAGTCCCAGCACCTCACAGGTGCGGAGGCCGGTGTTCAGCATCAGAACGTAGGCTGCGGACTGTTGGTAGATTCGTTTGCCGTTGCCCCACGTCCGCACAGCTTCAGCTTTGAACCGCTCGATTTCAGAGGGAGAAAATGTGGTGACCGTCTCAAAGGTAGGCAGGTTCTCCTTCCCCTGGGCGGCCAGGAAGTTTGCCCGCTTGATCATGGGCGCCGCCGGCATGGGATTTTTACTGATGAGTTCCTGCTGCGTGAGGTATCGGAAGTAGTCCGTCAGGAGGTTGTGGACTTTTTTGACCGTGGTGTAGGCGAAGCCGGCGGCCATCCAGTGGTTGAGCGTGGCCTTGACATCGGCGGAAGCCACATCGCCCACCACCTTGTCCCCCAGCGGCGGGTAGACCAGATGGGCGGCTGTCCACTCCAGTCGGTCGTAGGTGGTGTGCTCCACGGAGGGGAATTTGAACACCCGGAGCCAGTTTTTCATACTGTCCTCCAGTTTGGCCATGGATTCGTCGGAGACGGTGAGCTGGTGCTTGAAGTCCGCGATGTACTCGGTGATCTTGGCCTTGACCTCCGGCTTGGACGTCCCGCAGAAGGATTTGCGCTTTCGCTCCCCTTGCTCGTCCAGGTACCAGACCACGCCGTTCCAGCGTCCATCGGTGCGCTTGAAGATGTTGCCGTTGGTCAGGAGTTTCTTTTGCACTGTGGGTTGCCTCCTTTTTGTCTTGCCCGTTCCTCGTTCTCGTCATCGAAGGAGTAGGGCGGCAGTTCACTCAGCTCCTGTTCGATCCCTCTGGCCAGACGGACGCCGGAGAGGAAGCTGTCCAGCGAGGTCTGGTCCCGCAGATCGTCCTCCAGATCCAGCAGATGGAGCAACAGGACCCGCTGGGACTTGCCCAGCTGTCCGCGTAGTCTGGTGAGAATTCTGTCTCGCTCACGCTGTATCTTTGCTGCTTCGGGTGACACTGTGGTGAACCGTTCGTGCAGGGCTCTCAGATATTCGGGCATGGTGGTCGCCTCCTTCAGCGACACACAATACCAGCAAACAGAGAGAATAGCCAGGGGTTAGGCGCACTGTTATCAAACTGTTATCATTTGCCGTGGGTATGCCTCTCTCTTGTTTCAGGCATGGTACTTTTTTCACTGCTCGGCGGGCCGCAGTGTCACGCTTTGGGGTTCCACAGCCCTTGATTTTCTAAGGCTCAAAACCGGAAAACGAGAGGGACCTGTGTAATTACCTTACCGCCCTGGAAAACGGACTTACAAGCGTGACACGATTCTTTTGATAGATGCGCAGGTGCCCTTCCATCTTTGATTCCTGCGAGGTAACGGTTGCCCTTCTTTCTGCGATTTTTGCCCCCCAAACGCCGTTTATCCCCGATTGGAACCCGGCCAGAGGCTTGAAAACCGGGCATTTCCTAGGAAAATCATCCCCGAAATGACCCCCGCGCCGAAAAAGTGACCCCCGCCGTGAAAACCAACAAAGCCCTTGAAGCGACCCGCATTGCGGGGCGCTGTGGACCGCGCGGAGGGGGACTTGACCCCCGCGCTTTAACCCGCACCTCTTTCGGCCCCTCTGCCTTGCCCTTGTTTGGTGAAAACGCCGGAGGAAATCAGGGCGCAAACGGCCTCCGAAAAGCGGGTGAGTTTCGGGGAGAATTACCGGGGTGGGGGCATGGATGCCAGCCCACCGGCAGGCGGGCCTCAAATCGGCTCAACGGGGCAAACAGGGGGTGAAGCGGATGGGCGTCAGCTCTGCGCCTTTTATCAGCAGAGGATGGATCACATGGGGGCAGGTTGGCGGTGGAGTCTTTTATTCTATTCATCTTGTTCCTCTGCTGTTTAGGACAGGGGGTGGGGATAGATTAAATGAGGGTGTCTCTAGCCTGCTTTTCAGAATCGTACGCGGGCGGAACAGGATGGTATAGTGGTTCTCCCGCTTGCCATCCGCCGCAGAGTATGGTATAATTCAATCAGTATATCAGCAGAGGAAAGCGGGTGGTGCTGTGCAAGTCGTGTATCATGTGATCGATTCACTGCACGGCGTGGTAGTCCCGGCACAGATTATCCCGGCCACGGAGGACGATTTTAAGCAGACCGTTCAGGATCGTTGGCAGACCAGTTGGCAGTCCGAGTTCATCCAAGACCCGGAGCTTGAAAAATATGCGCTGAAGATCACGGAAACCGGCGAGCTGATTGGCCTTGGTGCCTACCGGGATATGCCGGAGGGCGTTTTGGTATATGTGGAGTACATCGAGAGCGCTCCGCACAGCAACCCGACCCTGGCAAAGGGGCGGAAATACCGGGGGATCGGCGCGGCGCTGCTGGCCTATGGCGTTCAGCTGTCTGTGGACTTTGGCTACGGCGGCGCCATCTATCTGAAAGCGAAAACATCGGAAATCCGGGAACACTATATTCGGGACTTTGGGGCGATTCCATTCAGCCGGGCGGAGCCGTTCCTGTTGCTGGTCGACGGCGATGCCGCCTTTGCCTTGTTGTCTCAATTCTTGGAGGAGGAATCAGAATGCTGACGGAAAAATACGCGAAGCTGGATGACCTGGCCGGGCCGGATGCCTATGTCGCACCTCCAGGCAAAAGTGATTTAGACTATATTCTCTACTTCCGGCAGATTTGCAAACGCTATAATATCGATTTTGCAAAGGCGGATCAGGATGAGCGAGATTTCGTGGTCCGCATGGCGGAGAAGGGCTTTTATGCCCAGCGTGCTTGATGGTAACAGCATCAAAATAGCATCAAAAACAGAGAGATACAGTGAGTGGAGCCCCGCAACCGCTCGAACCGGGCGGGAACTTCCCCGCCGCAGGAATTTTCCAACAGCCACTCCAAAACCGAGTGCCGAGGGTTCGAATCCTTCTGCCCCTGCCAAGGTAAGTGCTCGAAAACACTATATTGCTCTCAAACCCAGTGGTTTCAAGCACTTGAGAGCCCTCGATGACCAAAAATCGAGGGCTCTCTTTTTTTGCTATTTTGAGGTCGTTTTCCCAAACCGGGAGGACTCGAACTCACCGCGCTTCCACTCACGAAGCGCCAAGGGAAACCTTGACGCTTAACTTTTTGGGAGAAAAATACATATTTCATTATTCTAAATCATGTGCTAAAATGTATATAAAGAAGAAGCAACTCACAACGAGAGCGAGGTGTCATAATGGAAAAATCCAAACCCTATCTCGCGGAGTTTACAACTGCAGAGTTGCAAACATTTATCGACCACTATATCGAACATGGTGAGATCCTTCATGTTCCCGGTCATGACTGGACCTCGTGCGATATGGTAGCGCGTTTCCTGGGCTTCGGATACAGCAGAACATGGTCAGAAGAAGAAATCCAAATCCTTAGAGTAACATATCCATCAGCCGGACCTAAAGCGGCAGAGGCGCTATTGCCTTTTCGATCTGAAAGAGACTGTGTAAGGAAAGCCATCAAATTGGGGCTTCGCATTCTCGTCCAAAAAGAACGGAAAAAAGCAGATGACTGGATGCTGTGGGAAGACGACCTTATGACACGATACTACTCTATCATCGGGAGCAAAGTTGCGCTTCTTCTGCCAGAACGATCTGAGCAGGCTTGTGTCTCAAGAGCAGCCAAATTACACCTTACTGCTCATTCGCCGGTTCCGTGGACAGAAGACGAACTCTCAATTATGAAAAACTATTATCCAAAAATCGGGCCAAATATCAGCGATTTTCTCCCAAACAAGACTCGAAATAACATTCTCAGAAAAGCGGCGGCAATGGGCCTCTCTGCTCCATCTCAAGAGTGGACACAGGAAGAAGATGAACTGTTGAAGCTGCATTATCCTCAAATGGGTGCTGATGTATCAAAGTATTTTCTCGGGAGGAGGTCGCGCAGCGCCTGCATATCAAGAGCAGCTATGCTGGGGCTCTCATTTGACCGAAACAGGAAGGGGTGGTCTGAGGGGGAACTTCAAATCCTGAAAGAAAACTATCCGCAAATCGGGTCAAAGGTCGCACAAATGCTTCCTGGCAGAACGGAAATGTCTTGTAAAAAGAAAGCGGCTCAATTAAAACTCTCTTTCTCGGGCAGCCTTGATGTGAGGCAGCATAGAAATAGAAATTGGTCGCATGAGGAACTGGCGATTCTGAAAGAAAACTATCCAACAATGGGTTCTGATGTATGCAAACTATTGCCACACCGCACACGTTCCGCATGCATTGCTATGGCAAAGCAAAATGAACTCAGCCAGAAGATCATAGCATGGACTGCGGAGGAAACAGAAATCCTGCGTGATAACTATCCGAGCATGGGAACCAATGTAGCCGTCCTACTGCCTGGCCGGACAAAGTACGCTTGCAGGAATAAAGCAAGGGAGTTGAATCTATACACAAATGGCACCCGTTGGAGCAGTGAGGAAGACTCTATCCTAATTGAACGCTATCCCACAGAGGGTGCATCTATATTCAGGCTTCTGCCGAACCGCTCTGAGAGCGCATGCCGCAGCAGGCTTTGCAAGTTAGGCATCCAAATTCAGAAAGCCTCCCCGAAGTAATACATTGTCCGAGGTGAAAATCTATATGTTCAAAATTTCTGGGTTGGTACAACCCAGAAATTTTTTCACTGTTGAAAATCAGCAGTGTTACATCTGTACAAAGCGATGCATCCTTAGCCACTAAAATAATAGTAAGGTAGAAAAGAAAACTTGCCAAAAAAGCTAAACCCAATTCATACATAAAGAAAAATACAGAGCCCCAAGCAGATTTACTGTCTGGCTTTTCAAATAAAATAGTGGTAAGAACATTATAATTCCACAAATACGGAGCATCAGATTGCTTAACACACAAAAGAATACATAGCACACATATCATCAAGTATGTAGTATTGCGTTTTATGAAGACCCCCAACTCGGTTTTAGGATGAAGGCGCAGTTTTGTAATAAATGGGGCAAGCATTTTTAGGATTCGCAATTTCATGTTATTTCTCCGTTATTAGTTTTTTTAAGACGCAAAACCCTTTGTTGCCTCAGCGGCTGTCAATTTGGTAACAGATAGCATGCAGTCTACACAAGCCAAAAGCTCTCTGGACTGTTTAATATAAATTATAACCCAAAACCAGTTTTGCCGCAAGAAAATAAAATGTTGCATTCGACACATACCGCTCTGAAAAACGGGTCCAGAAGCGTGACATGGGTTTTCTGCTTTCTACGCATTTCGGGGCGTTACAGCCCTTGATTCTCTAAGGCTCAAAACCGCAAAATGAGGGGGACCTGTGTATTTATCTTACCGCCCTGAAAAACGGGCCCAAAGGCGTGACATGATCTTTTTAATAAATGAGCAGGCGCCCTTCCTTTTTTGAGGGAAGGGCGCCCGGTCTGTCTATTTGTCAGGTCACATAGACCCGATACTCGGTGTGGGTGTATACCCCGTCTATATAGGTGTCCCACGCCTCCACCGAGTAGGTCCCCGGCGGGCAGGAGTTGAACAGCTTGCTCAGTTCACTGTCCCGCCACGGCCAGAAGGACCAGGCACTGGCGCTGTCCGGGATGGTGAGACTGATGCGGACGTAGGGCGTTCCCTTGGAGCCGTAGCACAGTTTGCCCCCGCTGCTGGTCTCAGGGTTTGTTCCCGCGAGATTCATCAGCGTGTACTGCATCCGGCGGGTCTCATAGAGATTGCGGACGTAGAGGCAGTCGCCGTTGGCCTTCTGGTAGTGCCGTGCCTCCGGCGCGGGCAGTTCCACATCGGGGAAACTGCTCCAGTCGCAGGTCGGTGTGGGCAGAGGTGGCAGCGGTCCCTCGGAGAACATGTTGGCGTCCCAGCGGCTCACATCCTTCACGGTGTATGTAGTTCCATCATCGCAGGGGATCACGTCGCCCACCTTGGGGATGTACTGGCTGCCGTCCGTCGGCAGGGTCACGGTACCTTGCGGCTTTGTGGCCGCTCCTTTCTGACTCTCCGGCGCCACGCCGGTGTAGGGCTTGTCCGTCTCGATCTGGACCGTGCCGTCCCAGTAGACGTTGAAGTCCACCTTGGCGCCGATGTCCCGGAGCCGGACGTAGTTCTCGTCGTTGATCATATAGGCGGTGAGTTCTGTCCGCTGGCCGTTGATGTAGACGGCGCAGTTGCTCTGGGTGGCGGTGAGCTGTGCCACGGCTGCCTGGGCTCCGCTGGTGAGTGTCACCCCGGCGAGGATGCCAACGCCCATCAGTAGCATACTTTTTACTCGTTCCTTCATTTTTGTCCTCCTTTGCAGATTCGGTTGATGCTTGCGCAACGCAAACACTACCAGCAATCAGAGGGAATAGCCAGAGCTTTTCAGCGGAGTTATCACTTTATTAACAGTTAAAATCTCCGCCTGCCAGAGTTTTTTACCACATCATCGTCATCCCAAAGCCGTGCTGCTGCTCGTATTCCTCATCGTCATCCACCATGTACTGGGCGTGTTCCAGCTTGTGGCCCATGGCCAGCAGCTTCTCTATCTCCGCGTCGCTGTGGTGGATCGTCTCCAGATGGAAGCGATCGTTGTCCCCGATGGACAGCGCGTCCAGGATGGAACAGATCCCGGAGACGGCGTCGTCCAGCGAGACCTCCGGGTCATAGTATCGACGGTCCTCCAGATAATCACACCCGCCCATCTCGAAGTAGTGCTCCATGTTCTCGCGGAGGAGTGTGTCGTCGAACAGCTTGTTGTCCCGGCAGCGGAAGTTTTCCGGCGTGGTGTAGGTGATGTACTTCTGTCCCGGTTCCCACTTCACCCCGTAGCCCCAGGCGTTCATCGTCTCGATGAATTCCTCCGGCGTCCGGGTCTGCTTCATCGCTTCGCGGATCATGAAGCGGAGGTCCTTTTTCCACTTTGGGATGCGCCTGCGGTCCGCTTTCGTCTCGGTGACGGAGAGGCCATACTCCATGCAGAGCTGGTTAGAGTACTCCTTGACCATCTGCATCTCCCTGGCGCTCTAGTGATACTTCTTCCCGTTTTCAAAATTTACCGAGTTCATTTTTTCACCGCCTCGAACTCATCAAGCGCCATTTCCGCCACGCAGTTCACGCCGGAGATGAGACTGTCCACGGTTTTCTCCCGGTTGGTGACGTAGTCCAGGATACCCTTCAGACCCCGCGAGACAGCAATGAATTTTGCGAAAAGGGGTGCGGGCTTGCCCGCTTCTGCGTCGGGGCGCGGCGGCGGGCAAGGCCCGCCAGCCGTGACACGAACGCGAAATTTGTCATTCCCGAAACGGGAATTTTTTGCCCTGGTCGGCCTCCTCTGCTCTGCCCTGAAACTGCCCCTGAAACCGGGGGCACATTTTTGTGAAATCTGTGGGATGGGCACGGATGCCACCCCACCGTTAGGCGGGCCTCAAATCGGCTTAACGGGGCAAACAGGGGGTGAATCAGCGGGGACCTCCTGGGGGGCCTTCGGGCGCTGGCCTTGCGTCTTTTTATCAGCAGAGAGTGGATCACGCGGGGAGCAGGTCGGCGGCGGAGTCTTTTCCTTGTTCCCATGCGTATTGTTCGTCCGCAGTTGTTGGAGGGGGGCCCTCCACCTGATGGAGGGGCGGAAGGTCCAGCACGAGGTATCGGTTGCTGGTCTGGCGGTTGCCGCTCTCGCTGTGCCGGTGTTCGATCTCGATGAATCCCCGCCGCTCCAACTCATAGAGCGCACTCCGCGCTGTGTTCTCAGAACAGCCGCAGCACTTTGCGATCGTTCGAACTGACGGCCAACAGAACCTTTTCTGACCGGCAGTACACACGATGTAGCTGTACACCGACAGCTGCGCCGGGGTGAGGTGGTAGCTGAAGACCGCGTTGCTCATTTTGTAGTACCGTTCTCCCAGGATCATTTGTGGGCGCTCATTCCTTTCAGAATTATTTTGAGGACAGAAGATTAGGCTTGACTTTCCGGGCCTTGTGTCATAGACTTAATTTAGACTTGTCTACGATGTGTCGTCAGAGCCAGTATAACACGACTGCCACGTGCTGTCAAGACACACCATAGAAATATTTACGCTATGTCTATAGGAGGCCGCTATGCTGAGTTATGAGTTCAAGACCTACCTCTCCAACAATACGGAGCACTACTATCGTGTGGCGCGCGGTTTGGAAGACTCCGCCGTCAGAAATAGGAGCGATACCTTCCCCTCTGCGCTGATCTCCTTTTTGGATCTGGACGTCAGCACGTTCGCGCCGGTGTTTCAGAAGATCGCAGACCTGCTTTGGTCACTGACGCTGACGAAGGAGACCCGCTTTGCGGACGAGGCGAAGGATCTGCTGCTCTCTCTGGTGCCCGTTCACATCTACTTCGAGTTCCTATGTCTGGACTGGAGCTGGCGGATCGACCGCGCGGTGATGCTTGGCGACTATTCGGAAAATGTTCTGAATCGATACGGGCTGATCCACATGGCGGAGGAGTTAGCGTCCATGCAGAGACAGGTGAGCGATCTGTTTACCGCTGTGCTGGACGCGGACAGCGAGGACTGGCAGGTGGAAGAAAAACTGACGGCCTACTACAAGGCCGCCAGCGAGGAGCCGGGGCGGATGTTTGAGTTCAGACCCCAGCCGATGAGTTATGAGTTGATGAACGACGAGGTATTCACCGAGGTGCTGTGCCCGCAGACGATCCACGACCTGGTGGACTACCATCTGCGGGAGTGTCTGAAGCGGCAAGTGAGGATGCGCCGTTGCAAGAACTGCGGGCGGTGGTTCGCATTGACGGGACACCTGGGCGTGGAGTACTGTGACCGGCCCATCGATGACAGAGGACACACCTGTCGGAGTTTGGGCGCGGCCATCCAGTGGACGCTCCGGAAGAAGGAGGACGTGGTGTTTGCGGACTTCCGTAGAGAGTACAAGAAGCGCTTTGGCTGGATCAGGAAGGGGAAGATCACGAAGATGGAGTTCTACAAATGGAGCGCCGCCGCTCAGAAGAAACGGAAGGAATGCGAGGCGGGGGAGATCACCGCGCAGGAGTTCGGGAAGTGGCTGGTGGAGTCGTAGGTGATCCACCAGTAACGGAACAGGCCGCAGTGTCACGCTTTAGAGTTTTGCGGTCCTTGATTTTCTAAGACTCAAAACCGCGAAACGGGAGGGGCCTGTGTATTTACCTTATCACCCTCGAAAAGTGGTTCAAAAGCGTGACTGAACCGCTCCCACAAAGTTAGACAAATATGATAAAATATAGTTAGAGGAAGGGAACGAGGTGAGCATATGCCAAA
>CANRIW010000046.1 GCA_947630785.1 uncultured Oscillospiraceae bacterium
CCGATGTGCTGGGTGATGCCGCCGGCCTCGCCGGAGACCACGTTGGCGTGGCGGATATAGTCCAGCAGGGAGGTCTTGCCGTGGTCCACGTGGCCCATAACGACGACCACGGGGGCGCGGGGCACCAGGTCCTCCTCCTTGTCCTCGGCGGTGTCGATGAGCTGTTCCTCGATGGTGACGATGACCTCTTTCTCCACCTTGCAGCCCAGCTCCTCCGCCACAAAGGCGGCGGTGTCGAAGTCGATGATGTCGCTCAGAGACGCCATGACCCCGTTCTTGATAAGGCACTTGACCACTTCCGCCCCGGTCTTCTTCATGCGGGAGGCCAGCTCGCCCACGCCGATCTCGTCGGGGATCTTGACGGTGAGCGGGGTCTTCTTGGCGATCTCCAGCTGGAGGCGGCGCATCCGGTCCTGCTCCTCCTGGCGGCGCTTGCTGCCCACGTTCTGGTTGCGGTTCTTGCCGCCCCGGTTCTGGAATTTCTGCTTGCCGGTCTGCATCCGGTTGGCTTTGTCGGGGGCCAGATCCTCCAGCCGCTGGTCGTATTTCTCCAGGTTGACATTGCCGCCCTTGCGGGTGTCCACCACCTTTTTGGCGGGGGTGCGGCTCACAGGCTGGGCAGATTTTGCGGGCTGCTCCTTCTGGGCGGGCTTCTGCTGCTGGCCGCCCCTGGGCTGCTGAGTCTGAGTGGGCTGCTGCCTGCCCTGGCCCTGGGCCGCCGGGGCCTTGCTCTCCTCCTTGGCGGGGGCCGCGGGGGCGGGCTGCTCCTTCTGGGGCTCATGGTACACGTCGGCGTAGATAGACTCGATGGATGCCACCTGGTTCTTCTGGGTCAGATACTCAAAGATGATGGACAGCTCCCTGTCGGTAAGAGCCCTGGTGGGGGACACCGTCTCTTTGGTATAGCCGGTCAGGATGGCGGTGATGGCTTTGGCCTGCATTCCAAAGTCCTTCGCCACATCTCTGGCTGTATGTTTGGCAAGGCTCATACGGGCCACCTCCTGTTGTTTCGCTCATGGGGTTCTGTCATTGAGGGTCTGGGGCCGCCGGACAGGGGCTTCAGGCGCCCGTCCTCCTCTGCCAGCCGCTTTTCCACGGCGGCGGCAAGGCCGGCCTCGGTGACGGCCAGCACCGCGCAGGAGGCCCGGCCCAGGGCCATGCCCGTCTGCGCCTTGGACCGGGGCAGCACCGCATAGGGGACACTCGCCCGCTCCGCCAGCCGCTTTGCCCGGTCAGCGCTGTTGCCGGCGGCGTCGGCGGCGGTGAGGACCAGTCTGGCCCGGCCGGTCCGGCAGGCCTCGCTCACCGGCTCCTCGCCCACGGCCAGATTGCCGCCCCGGAGGGCCAGCCCCAGCAGGGACAGCGCTTTATCGATCATCGCCGTCACCCGCTTTCATCTGCGCCTCCAGCGCCTCATAGACCTCCGGTCCCACCTGGGTAGAGAGAGCCCGCTCGATGGCGCGGCTCTTTTTCGCCTTGGCGAAGCAGGCCATGTCAGGGCAGAGGTAGCAGCCCCGCCCCGGCTTTTTGCCCCGGAAGTCCAGGGATATCCCGCCCTCGGGGGAGCGCACCACCCGGATCAGCTCCCGTTTGGGCTTCATCTCCCGGCAGCCAAGGCACTGGCGCATGGGGATCTTTTTCGGCATGGTGTTCTCCTCCTTTCAGACGGATATTCTATCTTATTCCTCGATCTCGATGGTCTCCTCCTCGGAGCCGGGGCCATCAGCGGCCTCCTCCTCGGGGGGCTCGGGAGCGCTGGCGGGACGAATGTCGATCTTATAGCCCGTCAGCCGGGCGGCCAGGCGGGCGTTCTGGCCCTCCTTGCCGATGGCCAGGGACAGTTGGTCGTCGGGCACAATGACCCGGCAGCTCTTGCCCTCCTCCAGCTCGATGACATGGAGCACATCGGCGGGGGCCAGGGCGGCGGCCACGTACTGGCCGGGGTCCTCGGACCACTTGATGATATCCACCTTCTCGCCCCGCAGCTCCTCCACCACGGCGTTGACCCGCTGGCCCCTGGGGCCCACGCAGGCGCCGATGGGATCCACGTTGGGGTCCTCGCTCCACACGGCCAGTTTGGTGCGGCTGCCGGCCTCCCGGGCGGTGGACTTGATCTCCACGGTGCCGTCGTAGATCTCGGGCACCTCCAGCTCGAACAGCCGCTTGACCAGGCCGGGGTGGGTGCGGGAGATGAGCACCTGGGGCCCTTTCGTACTGCGCCGGACCTCCACCACATACACCCGGACCCGGTCGCCCTCGCGGATGACCTCGCCCTTGACCTGCTCTCCGGCGGAGAGGAAGGCGTCGGTGAACTCGGAGCCGGAGGTGAGCCGGATGGCCACCGAGCCGGACCGCTCGTCCACCCGGGTGACGGTGCCGGTGAGGATCTCATGCTCCTTGGCGGAGAACTCGTCGAAGATCATGCCCCGCTCGGCCTCCCGCATGCCCTGGATGATGACCTGCCGGGCGGTCTGGGCGGCGATGCGGCCGAAATTTTTGGGTTTGATCTCGATGCGGAGCACGTCCCCCAGCTGGGCCCGGGGAAGGGCCCGCTGGGCGTCCTCCAGGCTGATCTCGGTGTGGGGGTTGTCCACGGTCTCCACCACGTCCTTCTTCACGAACATGCGCACCGAGCACTTCTCCTCATCGGCCTCCACCACCACGTTGTCGGTGATGCCCTCGTGGTCCCGCTTGTAGGCGGCCACCAGCGCCTGGGTGATCTTCTCCAGCATATAGCTCTTGGGGATGCCCTTTTCCTTCTCGATGTCGGAGATGGCGGCGAAAAACTCCGGAGCGTCCAGCTCCATATTCTTCGCGGCGACCTTTTTCTTAGCCATGCGGATCACTCCTTAAAAGTCGACGTGGAGGCGGACCTGAGCCACGTCTTTTTTGTCGAACCTTCTGCCGTCCTTCAGGAGGACGGCGCCGTCCTCGTATCCGGCCAGCGCGCCGGTGAACTCCTTCACGCCCTCCACCGGGCGGTACAGGCGGACATCCACCTGTCGGCCCATGCACTTCTCGAAGTGCTCCGGCTTACGCAGGGCCCGCTCCAGGCCGGCGGAGGACACCTCGAAGGTGTAGCTGTTGGGGATGGGGTCGGCCTCATCCAACAGGTCGGACAGGGGACGGGACACCGCCTCGCAGGCGTCCAGGTCCACGCCGCCCTCCCGGTCGATGTAGACCCGGAGGAACCACTCGCCGGCCTCCTTCACATATTCCACGTCCCACAGGGAGCAGCCGGCTGCCTCCACGACGGGTCCGGCCAGCTCCGCCACCACATCGGCGACTTTTGGCATATGCGCGCCTCCTTGTCACGCTCGGATTTACCGCGCGCTTCTCTTGAAAAAAGAGTGAGGCGGGAGCCTCACTCTTTCCATACTTCAACTTACCTGCGTATTCTATCACATCAGAATCTGGATTGCAACCCCTCATGCGAAAAATTTTCCGCGAAAAGTCACATTTTTTGGGGCGCGGCCACCCCCAGCAGGCCCATTCCGTTGGCCAGCACCAGCCGGACGGTGTCGGCCAGTTTGAGCCGCGCCGCCTGGAGGCGGGTCTCGATGCCCTTCACCCGGCAGGCGTTGTAAAACCGGTGGAAATCCCCGGCCAGGGTGGTGAGATAGCGGTTGATGCGACTGGGGTCGTAGTCCCTGGCCACCGCCCTGATCTCCTCCGGGTACTGGGCCAGGGTCTTGATCAGGGCTTTCTCCTCCTCAGTCTCCAACAGCTCCGGGTGGACGGCGGAGGCGTGGGGCACGCCGGCGCCCTCCGCCGCCAGATTGCCCAGCAGGGAGCAGATGCGGGCGTGGGCGTACTGGACGTAGTACACCGGGTTGTCGCTGTCCTGCCGCACCGCCAGGTCCAGGTCGAAGTCCAGCGGGGAGGTGGCTGAGCGGTTGTTGAAGTAATACCGGGCGGCGTCCACGCTGATCTCGTCCAGCAGGTCGTGGAGGGCGATGGCCTTGCCGGTGCGCTTGGACATCCGGACGGGCTTGCCGTCCTGGAGCAGGTTCACCAGCTGCATCAGCACGATGACCAGCCGGTGGGAGCCGTCCAGCCCCAGGCCGTCCAGGGCGGCCTGGAGGCGGGCCACATGGCCGTGGTGGTCGGCCCCCCACACGTTGATGACCAGATCGAACTTCCGCTGCTCGAACTTGTTGCGGTGGTAGGCGATGTCGGCGGCGAAGTAGGTGTAGAACCCGTTGGCCCGGCGGAGCACGTCGTCCTTCAGGTCCAGCTTGTCCACCTGGGCCTGGGTCTTGCCCTCGGCCAGATATTTCTTCTTGAGCAGGCCAGTGGTGTCCAGCCACAGGGCCCCGTCCTTCTCATAGGTCCAGCCCTTGCTTGTGAGCAGGTCCACCGTCTCGGCCACGTAGCCCGACTCGTGCAATTCGGATTCAAAGAACCACTGGTCGTACTCGATGCCGTACTTCTTCAGGTCGGACTGCATCCTGGGAATGTTCCGCTCCAGCCCGAAAGCGGCCATGGCGTCCAGAGCATCCTCCTCCCGGTCCTGATACCGGTCGCTGTTGGTCTCGTAGAAGGCCTGTGCCAGCTCTTTGATGTCGTCTCCGTGGTAGCCCTCCTCGGGGAAGGGCCAGTTTTCCTCCCCCACCAGCAGTTGCATGTACCGGGCATAGATGGACATGGCGAACTTGTGGATCTGGTTGCCCGCGTCGTTGACGTAGAACTCCTTCCAGGTGTCATACCCCGCCCGCTTCAGCACGTTGGCCAGGGTGTCCCCCAGCACGCCGCCCCGGGCGTTGCCCATGTGCATGGGCCCGGTGGGGTTGGCGGAGACGAACTCCACCATCACCTTTTTGCCCGCGCCCACATCGGCCGCCCCGTATGTCTCGGGCTCGGCCTCCACGGCGGCCAGCACGTCCCCGTACCATTTGGGGGCGAAGAAGAAGTTCAGAAAACCGGGGCCGGCCATCTCCGCCCGCTCAAAGAAGGTGCCCTCCAGCTCCAGGTGGTCCAGAACGATCTGGGCGATGGCCCGGGGGGCCATGTGCAGGGCCTTGGCCCCCGCCATGGCGAAGGAGGAGGCGAAGTCGCCGTTTTTGCTGTCCTTGGGCACCTCCACGGTGCCGGCGATGGTCTGGCCGGCGGGGAGCAGTCCCTCGGCGGCGGCCCGCTCATAGGCGGCCTGAGTGAGCTGGGCCACCTGCTCGCGGGCGGCCTGGATGAGATTTGACATGGTGGTATACTCCTTTCCCGCGCCCGTCATTGGGGCAGCGCGGGGTCCTTTTTCACGTTCATACGGAACAGATTCTGCCCCGCCAGCAGGTTATCGACCTCAATGGCGTAGTCGATCTCCAGGTCGCCGCCCTTATCCCCCACGGTAGAGCGCATCCGGCGGGTGTTCACCCCGATGGACAGCGCCCCGTAGGGGGTCTCGTACATGGACAGATGGCGGCGGCCCTCCTCGAACACCATCTGGGAGTTGATGCTGCCCTCCCGCAGGAGGGTGACCTTCCCCCCGTCGATGAGGAGTTTGGTGGTGGTGCCCTCCAGGCCGGTGAGCTCGCTCTCCTGATAGGTGATGGAGTATTTGCCCAGGCCCTCCCGCTTCATAGTACCGGCGGTGACCAGTTCGATCTCGTCCGGGGAGCTCTCGGCATAGATCTGCTTGCCTTTGATGGAGATGATGACATTATCGGCGCACATCGCATGGTCCCCCTTTCCAATGGGATATGACGGTTCGCTGATTTGCTGGCTCAGTATTGGGTGATGTCGATCCGCTCCACCTCCGCCGACACATCCTCGCCGAGGAAAATGGAGGCCAGAGCGGCGAAATCCTCAGTGGAGTCACTGACGAAATAGCGGCGGCGGCCCGCGTCGGGCCGGCCCGCCCGGAGGCTGCCGCGGTCCAGCTGTTCCGCCACCCAGTGGGCGCACTGGGCCCCCACGTCGATAAGGGACACGGACGGCCCCATGTACGCCCCCACGATATCCCGCAGCAGAGGGTAGTGGGTGCAGCCCAGGATCAGGGCGTCCACGCCCGCCTCCCTCACGGGGGCGAGGTACTCTCCCACCACCTGCTCCGCCACAGGGTCCCCGGGGCGAAACCGGCCGTTCTCCACCAGAGGCACCAGCAGGGGGCAGGCTTTCGCAGTGACCTCCGTGCCGGGGCGGAGGGCCTCGATGGCCCGCTCGTATGCCCCGGAGCGGATGGACGCCTTGGTACCGATGAGCCCCACTCTGCCGTTGCCGGTGGCCCTGGCGGCGGCGTGGGCGGCGGGCTCCACCACGCCGAACACGGGGATGCTGTTCTCCCTTTGCAGCACGTCCAGGGCGGTGGCGGACACGGTGCCGCAGGCGATGACGATGGCCTTTGGATCAAAGGAACGGAGGAATGCCACGTCCTGCCGGGCGTACCGGATGATGGTGTCTCTGGAGCGGCCGCCGTAAGGCACCCGCCCCGTGTCGCCGAAGTAGACCAGATCCTCCTCCGGCATGAGCCGGGCCAGCTCCCGCACGGCGGTGAGCCCACCCAGGCCGGAGTCGAACACCCCGATGGGACGCGGGTCCATGGGACTCCCCCCTTCCAAGTGGATGAAACTAAGTTATTATATGCTATCCCCGCTCCAAAAACAAGAGGGTTTTTGTAAAGGCGCAGGAAGGTTTGGCGGGAGTCCGATCCCACCCCTGACCGTCAGGAATCAGTTCCGCCAGAAATGATAAATCCGAACACATTACCCGCCTGGATAATGCAGTTCGGATTATCATTGGCCCGAGTGGGGCGATTCGAACGCCCGGTCTCTTGCTCCCAAAGCAAGCGCGATACCACCTTCGCTACACCCGGATGCGCTTCTATTATACTCACTCAAAAATGAAATTGCAACCTAAAAAATCGAAGCGCGGAGGCCCTCCCCCGCGCTTCGCGCTTTTATAAGGACATCGTCATCCCGTCGTCAGAAAGGCCGTCCTTTTTCAGCATGTTCTCCAACACCTCCACATCGGAGGTGATATCCATGGCGTCGTCCCGGAACAGCTTGTCGAGCTGCTTTTCGAACCCGGCCACCACCTGGTCCATCATCCCCTCGATGCGGGCCTTGGCGGCGGAGATGTTCTCCCCCTCGATGCCCTGGGCGTCCAGCTGGGCGTAGGCCCGGAGGATCTTCAGGGTGGTGGGCAGATAGTAGTTCAGGAAGGAGCGCAGCTGGGTCTCCCGGTCGGGATGGGCCTTCTGGTAGGTCAGGATCTTCCGGGTGATCTCCTCGATGCGGTCGATCTTGGCGGACATGGCCTCGTCGGGGATGGCGTCGTTCACTTGGCGGATCTGACGGAGGATATCGTCCTCCCGGGCCTCCGCCTCCTGGGGCGTCTCCTGTTCGGCCGTCTCCTGCCGGGTCTGGTGATATCCCATCTCGGTGAGGAACAGCTTGCCCTCGGCCAGATTGATGTAGCCGGTGGGCAGATAGCCTTTGGCCAGCATCCGCCGGAGATCCTTGCACAGCTTGTCGACGGGGACCCCGAAGTTGGCCGCCATGTTGGCCAGGGAGACCTCCCGGTTGGCGCCGATGTAGCCCAGATAGCTGATGTAGCGCTCCGCCCTCCGGCGCTTGCCGATGCCGCCCAACAGCATCCCCACGCCACCGGTCAGGAGGACGGCCAGTACCAACACGCCTACCAGCTCATCCCCGAAGAAATAACCGTAATACAGAGACTCGAAAAACTCTGCCAGCCCCCCCAGTAGGCCGATGCCGAAGATGCCGGTCATGACCCCGCCGCCGATCATCAGGCCCTTGCTGCCGTTTGCCTCCGCCTGGGCCCGGCCCAGCATGGCGTCCCACTTGGAGCGGACATTCCAGCCGTCCTCCCGCTTTTGCTGGGCGGCCCGCGTCCGTCCCGCGCTCTGGCCGGACGCCTTCTGCTGGGCGTTCTTGACCCCCTGCGCCACATCCTTTCCCATGTTCACAAAGGCGTCCTTCACCTGGCCGGCGGCCCGGTGGACGTCGTTTTTATACGCGTTTTTCTGACCCTGGCTCATGGTGTTCAGCTTGCGCACCAGCCAGACGACAGAGATGATCTTCGTGATCAAGGACGGGACCAGGAACAGGATCGCCATGGCGATCCAATCCCCCCAGCCGTCGTTGTTCTTCCTGGGGGCGGGGGGCTGAGGGGGCCGCTGAGGCGGCTGATACCGCGTGCCGCCGTAGCCGTAGTCATAGCGGTAGCCGGAACCGCCCTGCCGGTTTTGATCGCTGTTCCCCTGGGGCCCGGTGCCTCCCTGACCGTATGCCATGGCCGTCCCTCCTCTCCGTGATATCCATCTGAAGCTCTTTCATTATATACTTTTGTGAGTTGGCTGTAAATAACCAACTTTTTAATTTTTCATAAATCCTCCGCCGGGACCGCCGCCTCATATTCTCCTTCCCACCGGCATATAAATCACCAGACCACAGCGGGGAGTGTTTTTGTGAAAGGGAATATGGAAGAGCGCGCCCGAGACCTGGCGCTGTACATCATCGAAAACCGGGCCACCGTCCGGAGCGCGGCCCGGAAATTCGGCATCAGCAAATCTACGGTACATAAGGATCTGAGCGAGCGTCTGCCCGCCGTCAACCACTCCCTTTACGAACAGGTGAAAGCCATCCTGGAGGAAAACAAAGCCGAGCGCCACATCCGCGGCGGCATCGCCACCCGAAAAAAGTACAAAGGAATCTGACGGGCCGGAGCCGGGGCGTGCGCCCCGGCTCCGCTTTTCCCACCGCTTCTTCGCTTTTTGATACCAAATTGTAACCATTTTTTGTGTTATTTTCCTTGCTCAAATCAAAATGTAGTGGTAAAATACCATTCGGTCTATTGTAGGCCTTTGGGCCGCAAGAAATATCTCTTGGGATCGTGCGTCCCGTTCAGGAGGTAGATGGATATGGAAAAGTCCAGGGTTGAAAAAAAGAAAATACCCGCCGCTCTCATTGCCGTCATCGTGGTGATAGCCCTTGCCGCCGTGGCGGCAGGCGCCTATCTGGGCCTGTGCCGCTGGGTGCAGACCAACGGCAGGCTGCTGCCCGGCGTGACCGCTGTGGACGACAGCGGCGCGGTGGTCGCCGACCTGGGCGGCATGGATCAGGCGGACGCCGCCGCTCAGGTGGCCCATGCAATGGACAAGAAACTCCAGACCCAATCCCTCACCGTCCGCTACGGGGAGAGCAAGTCCGCCACCCTGAGCGGTACGCTTTTGGCCTACTCCCCCGACGCGGCGGTCGCCTCCGGCATGGACGCCAAAGCCGGCGTTCCCTTCTGGAAGCTGGGCGCGCTGTGGCTGGGCATGGTCAAGGAGCCCACCGCCCTTACTCTGACCACCAACGCCTACTCCCAGGCGGGCGAGACGGAGACCAGGGAACTGGCCTCCAGGATCGATCAGGAGGTCTACACTGCCCCCATTGACAACTCTGTCGAACTGGATGAGGCGGAGGAAAACGTCATCGTGGTAAAGGGGACCGACGGCCAGGAGGCCGTCACCGACAACCTGGTGAACGATGTGCTGGACGCCCTCACCGGCGGCAGGACCGAACTGACGGTGGAGACCCGCCCCGTCCCCTGCGGGGAGATCACTGCCGAGATGGTCAACGATCTGATCTATGTGGAGCCCCAGGCCCCCACCAAGGATGAGAACGGCAATATGGTCCCCGCCGTCCTGGGCGTCTCCATCGACACAGAGGCTGCTCAGGCCGCTCTGGACGCCATCGGCCCGGGCGAAAGCTGCACCATCCCTTTGGTACACACTCCCCCTGAGATCGAAACCGGCGAACCCGGCACCGCAGAAAACCCCTATGCCGAGGGCATCTACTATAACGACCTGCTGGCCGGTATCACCACCAATCTGGACGGCGTGGCCACCCGCTCCTATAATGTGGGCCTGTCCGCCAAGTCCTGCAACGGCAAGATCATCGCCCCCGGCGAGACCTTCTCCTATCTGAACACCATCGGCTCCCCCTCCGCTGAAAACGGCTACAAGATGTCCACCGGCTATCAGGGCGGCAAAGTGGTCGACATGGTGGGCGGCGGCGTGTGCCAGGCGTCCTCCTCCCTTTACTACTGCGCGGTGTACGCCAATCTGGAGATCGTCACCCGCGCCGCCCACGCCTTCATTCCCGGCTATGTGCCCAGCGGCCTGGACGCCACCGTATACTATCCCTCTCTGGACTTCAAATTCAAAAACAACACCGGCTATCCCATCAAAGTGGTGGCCTACACCACCGGCGGCGCGTGGGGCACCCTCACCGTCCGGCTGTACGGCACCAATCCCGACGGCCACTACGTGAAGACCGAGCGCTACACCACCGCCACCCACTCCCCCACCACGGTGTATAAGCCCGACACCACTATCCCCCGCGGCACGACCAAGGTGGATTCGACTCCCTGCACCGGTTACGAGGTGGACGTATACCGCCTGGTATACTCCGCCAACGGCGCCCTGCTCTCCCGCACCTTTGAAAACCACAGCCGGTACGCCAAGCGTGACAAAGTGATCCTCTACAACCCCGCTGACTCCGGCCCCTGGGGCGAGGGAGGCGTCGTCACGCCCACTGACCCGCCCGTCACCGAACCTCCGGCCACCGAACCGCCTGTGGAGCCCACGCCCACGCCGGATGTCCAGCCCACTCCTACGCCGGATGTCCAGCCCACGCCTACTCCGGAGCAGCCTGAGCCCACCCCGGATGTCCAGCCCACGCCTGCCCCGGAGCAGCCTGACCCCACCCCGGATACGCAGCCCACACCCGCGCCGGAGCCTGAGCCCACGCCGAACCCCGAACCCGCGCCGGAGCAGCCCGCAGAGCCCGCGCCCGGTGAGGAGGCAGGAGACGCAGCGTAAGCCATGTTTCAAGGATTTACACAGGAGACGGTGGACTTCATGTGGGGCATCCGCTTCAACAACGAGCGGAACTGGTTCGAACCTCACAAGGCGGACTATCAGACCTATTTCCTGCAGCCCATGAAAGAGCTGGCCGCCCAATGCCAGGCCACCCTGCTGGAGCGCTTTCCCAAGTGCCAGCTGAACATGAAAGTCTCCCGCATCTACCGGGACGCCCGGCGGCTGTTCGGCCGGGGCCCCTACAAGGACCACCTTTGGTTCTCCCTGTTCCGCTGGGAGAACGAGAGCAATCCCGCCCACCCGGTGTTCTGGTTCGAGCTGGCCCCGGAGCAGTGGAGCTACGGCATGGGCTTCTGGGCGGCGGAGGCGGTGGTCATGGAAAAATTCCGGGCCCGGATGGACCGGGACTGCAAGCCCATGCTTCGGCTGGCGAACAGGCTCGCAAAACAGAGCGAATTTGTCCTGGACGGTCCCGAGTATGCCCGAAAGAAGATCCCGCCCCACCCCAAACTGCTGCGCTGGTACAACAAGAAGTCCCTGGACATCGGCCACAGCGAGGCGCTGACCGAAGCCATCTATTCCCCGGAGCTGGCGGACCGGCTCATCGAGGGCTTCACCTTCCTGATGCCCTACTACGAATATTTCTCCACCCTCTGGACCGACCCGGACCCGCGGGGGCCCATCTGACAGTCAAGACCACGCGTTTTACGCGTGGTCTTGATTTGTACTGAGAGAGCCGCGGACAGCTTAAAATCCAAAAAACTTTCCCAAGCCCTTGACAACAGCTCAAAAACCGGTATAATGGTTTAGTCTGCCCCCGTTTGCGGGCAGATAACATCCTTGCCTCCGGCGTGACCGGAGGCCACAAGACCATAAGGAGGTGCAAACACAATGGCAAAACTTTCCGGCAACTACGAGGTCCTCTATATCATCGACCCGAACCTGGGCGAGGAAGAGACCGCCGCTGTGGTGGCCCGCTTCAAGGAGCTGGCTGAGAGCCACGGTACCGTGACGGAGGTGGACGAGTGGGGCAAGCGCAAGCTGGCCTATCTCATCAACGATCTGGACGAGGGCTACTACGTCCTGATGACCTTCTCCGCCGACCCCGCTTTCCCCGC
>CANRIW010000047.1 GCA_947630785.1 uncultured Oscillospiraceae bacterium
CGACGCCGCAGGGCGTCTTTTTTTCTGTAAGTTCGGATGAGGGGGTAAATGGAAAAGGAGTTTGTCAACAGGTCCACGGTGAGACGCAAAACGAATCGGGGTCTTAGGGGCGGATGCCCCTAACAAGGGTCATTTGTGCTACCAAATGACATACTTGCTCGGACAGCGCCGCCTGTGGCGTCGCTGTGCGTAGGGGGAGTGTCCTGTTGACAGCGTGGGGGTCGTCGGTAGTGTTCTGAAGTCGGCTCAGGTTGTTTAGGATTGATAGATTGATTGATATAGCTGAGATCAGTATAGTTCTTATTAGTATAATTTCCGTCCCCTTTCGGGAAGTGTTGACATTTGAAAATAGGAAGTCCAGAGGTCGGGTTTTCCGACTTCTGGAGGTCGGCTTGTTCATCGTTTTGGAGGTCCTGTTCTTCGACACTGACAAAATCCTTGACATAGATTTTTGCCGGTTTGCCCTGGCCCTGCTTGACACGCTCAATCAGGGCGTACTTCTCCAACTCTGCCAACAGACGGACGGCTTTGTTGTGCCCGCAAGCCAGGGCCTCCTGGATATTATCCAGGGTGAAGTAGATAAAGACGCCGTTTCTTTCGTCCAGCCAGTTGTTTTGCAAAGACAGCCCCATGCGATCCAGCATGAGGCCATAGAGCAGCTTGGCGTCGGTGGACAGCCCCCGGAACCGTTCATCTGTCATCAGAGCGCGGGGGATACGGAAGAAACTGAATTGCTCATTCTCGTCGCCGTGAAAGCAGCTGTTTTCTGACATTGGTTTACCTCCTGTGCATAAGAAAAGACCACGATTGTCAAATCGTGGTCTTTTCTGCCTGTTTGATTTTGTCACTTAGGCTCTCTTTTTGGGTAACTGCCTCATAAAAAGTTGCATTTTGTCTTGTGCTTTATCAGCAGCCACCTAACTTCCCCGCCGCTCCTTTTATGGCTCTTGCTCAGTGCAGCTCGGTCTCGGACACGCACTCGCTCTTGATCTTTCCAACCAAGGCCGTCAGGGCATCCACCACGTGGGGGCGGATGTCCCCGCCCACCAGCACGAACATGATGTCGTCGCCCACTTTGAGCTCGCCCTCGTTGAGCCAGACCCTGACATAGCAGACGCCCTCCATCTGATAGGTCTCCCGGACAGCGGCGTCCACCTTCTCCCGGTCATAGGAGAATATCATCCCCCGCACCGGGGCCGCGCCGGCGTCGCCCCCCCGTACCGCCGCCCTGGCGGTCTCCCGGACCACGCCGTTATGAGTGAGGTACATGCCGATCTTCGCGGCGTCGGGAGAGACCTTGGCCTCCCGCAGCCACTGGTCCAGGGAGGGCGCCTTGCTGTGGTGATGGTGGTGGTGATGGGGCTCCGCCGCGCAGTCCGCCGAGCCGTCGGACAGCAGCATATCCACGCCGTGGCCGATGGGGTCCAGCACCGCCAGCAGGTTCTCCCGGGCGGCCTTCTCGCTGCCGGGCAGGTTGACGATCAGCGTCCGCCCCCGGATGCCCGCCGCGCTCCGGGACAGGCAGCCCCGGGGGGTGATCTTCATGCTCTCGGTCCGCATGGCCTCCGGGATGCCGGGGGTGGGCCGCTCCACCACCGCCAGGGTGGCCTCCGGCGTCACGTCCCGGGGGGAGAAGCCGGTGCCGCCGGTGGTGAGGACCAGGTTTACCTTTCGCTCGTCGGCGCAGCGGATGAGCTCCGCGCTGATCCGGTCCCCCTCGTCGGGTAGAATGGCGGTGTGGACTACCTCCCAGCCCGCCTCCTTCAGAATGGCGCACAGAGCGGGGCCGCTGGTGTCCACCCGTTCGCCCCGGGAGCCCTTGTCGCTGATGGTGATGACCGCCGCTGTTTTGCTCATCCGTTATCATCCTCTCTCCGAAAATCGCCGTGGATGCCTCCGGTCTTTTCCAGCAGGCGGATGTCGGTGATGACGATGTCCCGCTGCACGGCCTTGCACATATCGTAGACTGTCAGAGCGGCAATAGAGGCCGCCGTCAGGGCCTCCATTTCCACGCCGGTGCGCCCGTCGCAGGAGACGAAGGCCCGGATCTCCACCGAGCAGCGCGCCTCGTCCAGGGTCAGAGTCAGGTCGATGCCGTTGACCTGCACCGGGTGGCACATGGGGATCAGCTCCCAGGTGCGTTTGGCACCCATGATCCCCGCGATCTGGGCGGTGGAGAGTACATCTCCCTTTTTCATCCCGCCGCTGCGGATGAGCTCAAAGGTGGTCTGATCGACCAGCACCCGGGCCCCCGCCTCGGCGGTGCGGTGGGTGGGGGCTTTTTCCCCCACATCCACCATTTTGGCCCGCCCCTGTTCGTTGAAATGGGTGAAATCCTCCATATCGTTCCCTCCCGCCCTCAGTCACAATTTCTGACAATTTACAGTATATCGGCACACCGGGGACAAGTCAACTCTTTTTCGGACGCGGCGGAGGGGGCGACGGGTCCCGCTCACAGGTCCCTAAGCTGTTCCCTCACAAAGACCAGCGCCTTTTGGGCGGCTTCCGCCGCGGCGCCGCTGAGGATCGATTTCCGGGTGGACCTGTTCAGGAAGACGATGGACTCCGGGGCGACCTCCCCGAAACCGTACTCGAAGAAGCCGTGGGGCATATCGGGCAGCATCGTGGCGGCAGCGGGCACACCGGCCTCCCTCAGCATGTCCGCATACCGGAACCCCTCCGCCTTCAGGTTGTCGTTGTCCGCCATGCACAGGATGGCCGGAGGCAGGCCGGTCAGGTCCTCCCGCGCCGCGAACACCGGGGACACCAGGGGATCGGCCCGGCTGGACTCCTCCGGGCAAAACCAGTCGTTGAACAGATACATGATGGCGTCGTCCATGGTGCCGGGACCCTTTTCGACCGGATCGGTGGCCGCGTCCAGGAAGGGATACATAAGGATCTGCCGGCGGATGCCGGCGTTTCCCCGCCGTTTGGCATAGATACACAGGGCCGCCGCCAGGTTGGCCCCGGCGCTGCTGCCCATGACCAGGATCTTCGCGGGGTCGCAGCCGCGCTCAGCGCCGTGGGCCTGGAACCACTCCAGCGCCGCGTAGGCGTCCTCTAGGGCGGCGGGGAAGGGGTGCTCCGGCGTTTTGCGGTAGCCTACGGAGGCGATGTTCATGTCCAGATCTTTGGACACCGCGCTCCACATGGCGTCGTCCAGGGCGTTGCCGCCGAAGGCGTAACCGCCGCCGTGGAAGCCCAGGATCACCGGCGCGCCCGCGCGGGGCGCCTTGTAGAGGACCACGTTGATCTGCCGGTCCCTGGCGGGGATGTCGAACCGCTCCCCGGACACAGGGGCGATTCGATTGAATTGCCGCATCCCGGCGAGCCCGGCCAGGATTCCCTGCTTCATCTCTTCACTGTACTTTGCGCACATATCAGATTCCTCCAGTCCAGTCAGGGGGTCAGGCCGCCGTGCGGGGCTGCGCCGGCAGCTGCCTGAATGTCCCTCAGCGTACCGCCGATGTCCCCATCGATGCAGACGGACCGCCCCCCGATCTCCCTGGGACAGGCCGCCTCGCCGCGGTTGATGCAGATGTAGACCGCTTCGGGGTTTTGCGCCGTCATGCGCCAGAAGGGATACTTGATGATGACCGGGGTGTTGTAGCCCACTCCCAGCTCCAGATAGGCCACCTTGCCCTCCCTGTGGGCGTTCAGGAAACGCTCATACCGGCCCGCGGCGGCGTGCCAGCCGGCGTCCTCCACGAATTTGTCGTCGGAGCGGAGGTTCATGGTCATGGGCCGGCCGCAGTGGGGACAGGCGGGCACCAGCTCGGAGGGGACCCGCATATCCCGCTGCTCTTCCACCATCCGCCGAATCGTGTCCTCGTTGTCAAAGGTCTCCTGCCGGCAGGGCTTGGAGCACTGGAACAGTCCGTAATCCCCCTGGGTGTAAAAGAGACGCTTTCTGTCGAAGCCCGCCTTCTGGAAGCAGTGGTCCACGTTGGTGGTGATGACAAAGTAGTCCTTGTCCCTGACCAGCGCCAGAAGCGCCTCATAGACCGGCCTGGGCGGGTCCGTATATCGGTTTACATAAATATACCGGCTCCAATAGGCCCAGAATTCCTCCGGCGTGGGATAGGGATAAAATCCGCCGGAGTACATATCCGAAAAGCCGTATTTTGCGGCGAAGTCGGAGAAATACCGCTCAAACCGCTCCCCGGTGTAGACGAACCCGGCGGAGGCGGACAGCCCCGCTCCCGCGCCCACCACCACGGCATCCGCCCCGTCCAGGGCTGCCCGGAGCCGTTGGATATTATCCCAGTAAGTCCCGGTAGAGCCGGTAATCGGTATCTTTAAAGACATTGAAAATCACCTCGATCTCGCCTCTGTACCGCCGCACCGTGTCCACGGCGATCTCTGCCGCCAGGTCGTTGGGGAAGCGGAACTCCCCGGTGGAGATGCAGCAGAAGGCCACGCTCCTGATCCCGTTTTTCCGGGCCAGCTCCAGGCAGGAGCGGTAGCAGGAGGCCAGCAGTTCCCGGTCCCTGTCCGTGACCCGGTCGTATATGATCGGGCCTACGGTGTGCAGAATATAGTCGCAGGGCAGATCGTAGGCGGGGGTGAGCTTGGCCCGCCCGGCGGGCTCCTCATGCCCCTGCCGCCCCACGAGCTCCGCGCACTTGAGCCGGAGCCGCATCCCCGCGAAGGTGTGGATGGCGTTGTCGATGCAGCCGTGGCAGGGGATGTAGCAGCCGGTCAGCCCGCTGTTGGCGGCATTGACAATGGCCCCGCACCTCAGGGTGGTGATATCCCCCTGCCAGAGGTAAAGGCCCGGTTCCGCGGGCGTCAGGTCGGCGATATCCGTAACGCCCCTGGCGGCGGCCTCCGTCCGCAGGTACTCGTCCTGCACCGCCAGAAGATCCTCCCCGATGGGACGGGGCGGGCGGATATTCATCAGAGAGCGGAGCAGCCGTCTCTGTTCAGACTCCCCCGCCGGGACGGGCATGTCCCGGTATTGGGATTGCTCCTCCAACAGCGCCTTGATGAGAAAGACGCGCCGCTGGGCCTGGGTCATGGGAAGGGCCCCCTTCGTGTGGTTTTCTCCATGATAGCACACTTTCCGGCGAAAGGGAAGGGGTGGCGGCTGTACCGACGTGGTCGAAATGACGATTGACAAATCTGCCGTGAAGACTATAATAATCCGCAACAGAGTTTCCTCTGCTGCGGACTGTTTTTTTGTACCATTGAAAGGCGGTGCTTGCTATGGAAAAAGTGAAAGAGTTTTTGAAGCGGAAGAACATCGTGTTCTCCGCGAAACGCTATGGAATCGACGCCTTGGGGGCCATGGCCCAGGGCCTGTTCTGCTCTCTGCTCATCGGTACCATCATCAAGACCCTGGGGGGCCAGCTGGGGATCCAGTTCCTCACCGACATCGGCACCTACGCCATGGGGGTATCCGGTCCGGCCATGGCGGTTGCCATCGGCTATGCCTTGAAGGCCGACCCCATGGTGCTGTTCTCCCTGGCCGCCGTGGGGGCCTCCGCCAACGCTGAGGGCGGGGCCGGCGGGCCGCTGGCGGTACTGATCATCGCCATTGTAGCCGCCGAGTGCGGCAAGGCGGTGTCCAAGGAGACCAAGGTAGATATCCTGGTGACTCCCGCCGTCACCATCCTGGTGGGCGTGGCCCTGGCCAAGCTCATCGCGCCCCCCATCGGCACGGCGGCGGGCGTCTTCGGCACCGTCATCGACAACGCCACCAAACTCCAGCCCTTCTGGATGGGCATTGCCGTGTCCGTGCTGGTGGGCATCGCCCTGACGCTGCCCATCTCCTCCGCCGCCATTTGCCAGGTGCTTGCCCTGACGGGCCTGGCCGGTGGGGCGGCGGTGGCGGGCTGCTGCGCCCAGATGGTGGGCTTCGCCGTCATGTCCTTCCGGGAGAACAAGTGGGGCGGCCTGGTGAGCCAGGGCCTGGGCACCTCCATGCTCCAGATGCCCAACATCATCAAGAACCCCCGCATCTGGATCCCCGCCACCCTGGCCTCCGCCATCACGGGGCCCATCGCCACCTGCGTGTTCAAGCTCCAGATGAACGGGGCCCCCATCAACTCCGGCATGGGCACCTGCGGCCTGTGCGGCCCCATCGGGGTGTGGACGGGCTGGCTGGCCCCCGGCGAGGAGGCCCTGGCCAAAGGGGCCGCCGCCATCAGCCCCGCCGCCTTCGACTGGCTGGGGATGGCCCTGGTGTGTTTCATCCTGCCCGCCTTGCTGTCCTGGGTGTTCTGCCTGGCGCTGCGGAAGATCGGGTGGATCAAAGAGGGAGATTTGAAGCTGGATTGATCGAGATAAGCAAAAAGAGGCGGCATGGCCGAAGCCATGCCGCCTCTTTTGATGTATTTATTACCAAGCTTCAAAATCAAACAGCAGACGTTTGGAACAATCCTGCGCAGCCAGGGACGCCGACGCCAGGTCCACGGCCTTTTGAATGTCAGCATAATCGCCCTGGCTGAGTTTGCTCCATACATAGCGGTCCCCGAGCTTTAACTGGTTCAGAACGATACTGTCCACAGGGCAGTCACAAACTGTGAAGTCAATGTTCAGCTTCGTATAATCACGGAAACAAAAGAGATATTTGAAGGTCATATTTACGACCTTTTGCGCTAAGCCAAAGGTGGTGACATAGCGGCCGGTTCGCGGGGAACTGCTGATCTGTTCATCTGCTCCAAATATTTTTTTGACGTTGCAAATCAATTCCGGTGAGAATTTGTATTCATGTTGTTCCATAATGTGGTGTATGCTTTCAATACCAGCTGCTTTTTCCCCAATTTTATAAAACCGGCCTGCGGACAGCATATCGTCATACGCCTTGCCGATGCAGCCGAGGATGACGGTATCTGGCTTTGAGGGATCAGCGCTTCGTCCCAATACGGATTTCATCAAAAAAACATCTCTAAGGAGAGGACTTCGTAAGGAAGTCCTCTCCTCGTATTTTGTCAAGTCATCCGAATGTGATTGGTCGTGCTTAAAATCAGTGTGCTGAGTTCGACCCTAAAGGCTTGTCCTGTCTGCAGTCCACAACCGCGTCCAGGTAGACCTTGCTGCCGCTCACACTGAACAGAGCCTTGTACCATTTGCAAAACAGCGCTTTGCGATAAGCGCCTTTCGGCAAATTGTAGTCGTCGTCCACCGGGTATTGATAAGGGTTGTCCTCCAAAGCGTCCAGCACTAACTCAAATTCCGATACCATCCGCTCTGCGGCCGGCACACTGACCCTCGCCAAAAACCTGGCGTGCTGAACCAGCATCTCATCCGCCCGCCGAGACACGATCACTTCATACTTATTCACCGGTTTCGACCTCTGCGATGGCGCGCTTCATGTCGGAAAGAACGTCTCTGGCGCTGCGCCCCTGATAGCCGTTCATCCGTTCCGTCTGGGCCTCCAGAAGATCAGCATACACCGCATTGCTGGAATTCAGCGACAGAGACAGCGGCACCGATTGCTCCCGCACGATTTGCTTCAAAAACATGGTAAACGCGCCGGACAGGGTCAGCCCCACGTCAGACAGCACTTCCTCCGCCTGGGTTTTCAATGCAGAATCCACACGCACACTCAAATTATAATCGCCGGGCATTTCAATCACGCTCCTTCATTGGCATTGTACTACAACGCACATTCATTGTCAATGCACTATGTCTGCTCTTCCAGCGCCTCCAGCAGGAAGCTGACCGGCCGGAAGCCGTCGTTGCAGGACAGCATGGCGGACTTCTTGTTTTTCATCCACCCGTCGTAGATGTCCTCCCCGCCGCAGGCCAGCGTCATCACAAAGGGGGACAGAGTGTCCCAGGCGCTGTCGCAGAAGCCCTCCGGCTTTTGCCAGCCGTCGGCAAGGAACACCTGGCCCTCCCGCATATCGCAGGGGTATTCGATGGGGTTTTCGTACCGCTGAATCAAATCGTCGTAGCGGGCCATCCGCATGACGGTGATTCGTACTTTTTTCAATCTGCTCACCTCAAATTGGCGCCGCTCCCGACGCAGCTTACAGATATAGAATACCGTCTGTTGGAAAAATTGCAAGAGCATACCGAAAAAACTTCAGCAAGATTTCACGGATCGGGTCCAAATTTTCTGTGCGCGGCGCTGGCTCAATATCCATAAATTAGGCGATTCAATTTATTACGAAATTATTACATCCATATATATCCTGAATTTGCTATAAAATAGGTGGGAAAATTCCGGCTTTTTTCTTCCGAAATTTCCCCGCTTTGTGGGCTAATTCACCGTTTATGTATCGTTTGGATTTTTTCACCATTTTCTTTAAGCTGGTATGGGTACACGCAGGTCGTTGGCCGCTTCCATCTTGCTTGAACTTGTCCATGGCCTCGCGGGCGCCGGGAACGACCAGGCGGTTGGAAGAACTATTGGTGTTAGACATTTCCTTCGTCTCCTTTGCATTTCGTTTCGGTTTGTCTTTGGTCGGATTGAAAATCCGAGCATAGTTTGTGCGAAGGTTGTTTTTCTATGCGAACTGTTTTGCTGGTAAATTTCGTATATACTGGCACAAGTCAGATATCAGAGATGCAGTTCCCGGAGCAACGGTTTTGCTTGCTTTACTGCCCACAGATTTGCGTGCGGCGCTTGTTTCTATGAAAAAAATCTGGTATACTCACACTGTTCACATCGTGGAAGAGCAGAGGTGGAAATATGGAACGTATCAGCAGGATCGGATTGGAAGAACTCATGTCGGGCATTCCCGGCGGGTTTTTCATCTACCACGCGGACGGGGACGAGGAGATCATCTACGCCAACAGCGAGGTGCTCTTCCTGTATAAGTGCGAGACCATAGAGCAGTTCCGGGAGCTCACGGGAAACTCCTTCCGCGGGATGGTCCACCCGGACGACCTGGAAGAGGTGGAGCGCAGCATCGAGGAGCAGATCGTCAACAGTCAGCGGAACTTGGACTATGTGGAGTACAGGATCGTCTGCCGGGACGGCACCGTGCGCTGGGTGGAGGATTTCGGGCATTTTGTCAAGAGCGATGTGTACGGCGGCGTATTCTACGTGTTCATCAGCGACGTGACGGACAAGATGATGGACAGCACCCGGCGCGAGAACGACCTTCTCAGCGAGCTGCGGGACCGGGATCTGCTGAGTTCGGCGCTCCAGAGCACCGCCTACTCCTATCGGGAGGTCTACATGGTGGACCTGGTGGACAACTACTACCGCATGATCTACCCTGACAACCACAACGCCGCCGCCCGCGGGTGCTTCACGGACCTCATCGAAAGGCGCGTCATATTCGAAAAGACGGACGCCCACGAGCACGGCGACATACGCCGGAGCCTCCAGCCGGAGCAGATCCAGCGGGCGCTGACGGAGGAGAACGTGGCCGAGTACCGGTACATACGCAGGATGCCCGAGGGCGGCGAGGAGTGGTGCGCCATGACCTTCACCGTGAACGAGCGGGTGGACGGAGTACCGTCCTCCGTCGTCATGGGCGTGCGGAGCATCGAAAACATCATCCGCAGCGAGGAGGCGCAGAACGCCATCCTGAAGGACGCGCTGATGCAGGCCCGGCAGGCCAACGAGGCCAAGAACATGTTCCTGGCCAACATGTCTCATGACATCAGGACGCCCATGAACGCCATCGTGGGCTTCTCCACCCTTCTTGAGAACGAGGCGGAGAACCCGGAAAAGGTCCGCCAGTACGCCAAACGGATCACCTCGTCCAGCCGCCACCTGCTGGGGCTCATCAACGACGTGCTGGACATGAGCAGGATCGAGAGCGGGAAGATGGCGTTGAATGTGACGGCACTGTCCACCGGCGAGTTTCTGGAGGAGCTGAATACGATCATTCTGCCCCAGGCCAGGAAAAAGGGGCAGAGCTTCAAGATCGATGTCCGGGAAGATGTGCCGGAGCGCATCACGGGCGACCAGCTCAGGCTGGAGCAGGTGCTGATCAACCTGCTGACCAACGCTGTGAAGTACACGCCGGAGGGTGGAAACATCAAGCTCAGCATCATGCGTATGGGAATCAGCTCCACCGGCTATGTCCATCTGCGGTTCGTGGTGACGGACGACGGCATCGGCATGAGCGAGGAGTTCCAAAAGACCATCTTCGATCCGTTCACCAGGGAGATCAACTCCCTGACCAACAAGGTCCAGGGCACGGGCCTTGGCATGGCGATCACCAGGAACCTGGTGGAGCTGATGGGCGGCACCATAGGCGTCAGGAGCAGGAAGGGCACGGGAAGCACCTTCACCGTTGACCTGGAGTTCGCGGTACCCGCCCAGGCGGATATGCCGGAGCGGAAGCCCGCGGCGGTGGAGACGGAGCGGTGCCTTGTGGGCAAGCGCATCCTGGCGGCGGAGGACAATGAACTCAACGCGGAGATCCTGGGCGAGGTGCTGAAGCTGGAGGGTGTGAACTACGACCTGGCTCAGGACGGACAGGAGGCGGTGGACAAGTTCGTCAGTTCGCCCCCGGGCTGGTACGACATGATACTCCTTGACATCCAGATGCCCCGGATGAACGGCTATGAGGCCGCCATGGCCATCCGCGCCAGCGGCCGGCCGGACGCCAGAAGCATCCCTATCGCCGCCATGACCGCCAACGCGTTCACCGAGGACGTACAGAGGGCCATCAGCAGCGGCATGGACGAACACATCTCAAAGCCCATCGACATCGCCGCGCTTCACGAGACGTTCAAGCGCCTTATGACCTCCCGGCAGTGACATGTGCTGCACACGCTTGCAATATCACAGGAGTAATGTTACAATGCCCCTGATATGACAATCTAACTGTTGTAAATCAGGTAATCGCATCGGCGTTGGAAATGAGCGAGAGGTATTTGTGAAATGATCAAGGGACTTTATGAAAAGTACAAATCCGTCATCTATTATGTCATATTCGGTGTCCTTACCACCGCGATCAATTGGATCGTCTATAAGCTGACATATGGGGTATTAGGTATACCAAATGTACTTTCAACCTGCATCGCCTGGCTTTTGGCGGTCATATTTGCCTTTGTAACAAACAAGCTCTGGGTGTTCAACAGTAAGTCCTTTGAAAAAGAGATAGTAACAAAAGAGGCAATGAAGTTCTTTTCCGCAAGAATTGTGACCGGTGTTCTTGATGTCGCAATCATGTGGTTGGCAGTCGATATACTAAGTTGGAATGCCGATTTGTGGAAAATAATTTCAAACGTAATTGTAATTGTCATTAATTATGTGGCAAGTAAGTTTGTAATTTTTAACAAAAAGTAAACTTACAGACAGGGGCCTTCGCTGTCTGCCCAGCTCTATTCCATGTCAGTCCACCCGGTGGTCTTGACTTTACGGAAAAATGTCTCACCGCGGAAGCTGCTCTATCCAAAAACACGCCTCGATTTGAGTAATGTCATTAAGTTAAGAAATCAAGGAAGAATTCGAGGGGTTTCCGAGATTTTCAAATGGCAGTCTGAAATG
>CANRIW010000048.1 GCA_947630785.1 uncultured Oscillospiraceae bacterium
TCTTCTACCGCTTTATCGGCAAAATCGAATGACACATCTTGAGATACCCAACAATATCTTTAACTAAGGGAAACGGGCCAGTCCGTGCCGGAGAGCGACAAGCTCCTGGCCGTCAGCCGGTATTTCAACGTCACGCTGGACTACCTGATGAAGGAGGGCGAGGAACGACCCGCCGCCTCCGAACGTACGCCGGACGGCCGCGCCCCGCGGTCCGGCTGGCTGCCCGGCGTCATCATCTGCGCCGGCGGCATCCTCGGCCTGATCGTGTGGGGCCTGCTGTCCATCTTTGACCCCGCCGCCGCCAATCAGATCGGCGCGTCCTCCGCCGTCCGGATCGACGGCAACGGCATCTTTCTGGGCCTGTGCGCCGCCGCCGTCGCCGTGGGCGCCGTCCTGCTCCTGAAAAACACCTCAAAAAAGTAAAGGAGTATCCCGATGAAAACCCTGTCCATTGTCTTTGGTGTCCTCGCCGTGCTGCTGTCCGACGTGATGTGCGCGGCGGTGGCATACAGCTACTGCGCCCTGCAGTGGAACCCGGCCACCAGTTTTCCCCCCTACGCGGCGTTTCTGCTGGCCATCCCCTACGCCGTGGGGATTGCCGTGTGCGCGGCGCTGGCCCTCATTTTCCGGTGGAGGGCAAAGCGCTGACCTGGGTGCAAAAGAGCCCGGCTGGTCTCCCAGCCGGGCCCTTTTCATGTGAAACGCGTTTCAGTCGTCCCCATCCTCTTCGTCCTCATCCTCGTCAAAGGAGAGGGCGAACTTCTGCCCGCACTTGGGGCAGTCGATGGAGCCGGCCTCCAGGACGTCCTCGTCGATGGTCAGCTCCTCCCCGCAGTTGGGGCACTCCACCTGGAAGAAGTCATCGTCATCGTCGTCTTCATCATCGTCGTCATCTACGCCGTAGACCTCGTCCTCCAGCTCGGTGAGGCCCTCGGTCAGGTCGTTGATGGCGTCCTCCACCCCGTCGAACTCCTTGCCGTGCTCGTCCAGGGTGGCGTCCAGCATGTCGATCTCGTCGCCGATCTCCCTCAGCACGTCCAGCACCTCGGACAGCACTTTGGCCTGGGGCTCCTTGGACTTGTCCAGGCCCATGCCGTCGAACAGGCCCTGGATGTAGGCCACTTTCTCGGTGATGGTCATCGTCTTGTCCCTTTCCGGGCGTCAGCCCTTGCTCCGCTCCAGGTACTCGCCGGTGCGGGTGTCGATACGGATCCTGTCGCCGGGGCCGATGAACAGGGGCACCTTGATCTCGGCGCCGGTCTCCAGAGTGGCGGGTTTGGTCACGTTGGTGGCGGTGTTGCCGGCAAAGCCGGGCTCGGTGTCGGTGACCTCCAGGTCCACGAAGTTGGGGGGCTCCACGCCGAACACGCTGCCCTTGTAGGAGCTGATCTTGCAGACCATGTTCTCCTTGACGAACTTGAAGTTATCGCTGAGGATGTCCTTGGAGATAGGCACCAGATCGTAGGTCTCGGGGTCCATGAAGTAGTACAGGTCGCCGTCGGTGTAGCTGTACTCCATGTCCTTGCGGTCCACGAAGGCCTGCTCGAATTTGGCGGTGGGGTTGAAGGACTCCTCGCGGATGGCCCCGGTGATGACGTTCTTGTACTTGGTGCGCACAAAGGCGGCGCCCTTGCCGGGCTTCACGTGCTGGAACTCAAGGACCTGCATGACCTTGCCGTCCATCTCGAAGGTCACGCCGTTGCGGAAATCGCCTGCGGTGATCATTGCCATGGGTAATTCCTCCCGTATGAAAAAGTTGGCAGACACATATTGTCAAGTCATTATACCCTATATTCTGAACAAATGCAAGACATTTTAGAGAACGATCAGCTCTTTGGGGGAGTGTGTCAGGTCCTCGCAGCCGTTTTCGGTGAGGCGCACCATGTCCTCGATGCGCACGCCGAACTTTCCGGGCAGGTAGATGCCGGGCTCCACGGTGATGACCGCGCCCGCGGGAATAGGCTTGTCGCACCGGGGGGCAAAGCCGGGGTCCTCGTGGATCTCGATGCCCACCGAGTGGCCCAGGCCATGGCCGAAGTAATCCCCGTAGCCGGCGTCGCCGATGACCTTGGCGGCCACAGCATGGATGTCCGCTCCCGGCACTCCGGCCCGGACGGCGGCGATGCTGTCCAGCTGGGCCTTCAGCACAGTGTCGTAGACCAGCTTCATCTCGTCGGTGGGCTCTCCCACCGCCACGGTGCGGGTCATGTCGGAGCAGTAGCCGCCGACGACGCAACCGAAGTCCATGGTGACGAAGTGCCCCTTCTCGATCTTCTTCTGGCTGGGGATGGCGTGGGGCTTGGAGCCGTTGGCCCCACAGGCCACGATGGGGTCGAAGGAGTTGCGCTCGGCTCCCATGCGGGCCATGTAATAGGTGAGCTTGGCGGCGATCTCGCACTCGGCCGCGCCGGGCTTGATGTCGTTCAAAATCTCGGTGAAGGCCGCGTCGGTGAGCCGCTGAGCCTCCTTCATGGCGGCCAGCTCCTCCTCGTCCTTCACCGCCCGCAGCCCGGACAGCAGGGCGGAGGCGGGCACGAATTCCACCTTTACCGCGTCGGTCCAGCGGTTGTAGGCGGCCACCGACATGTACTGCTCCTCAAAGCCCAGCTTTTTGACGCCGTGGGCGGCGCACAGCTCGGCCACCAGGGCGGCGTAGCTCTTGCCCCGGAGCCCCAGGTCCACCTCCGCCCCCTTGACCAGCTGTTCGGCGGCCTCGATGTACCGGGAGTCGGTGTAATACCAGGTCTTTCCGGGGGTGACCAGGGCCACGCCTTCCCCGTGGAAGCCGGCCGCGTAGAACTCGCCGGGTTCGGAGTTGACCAGCATGGCGTCCAGGCCGTATTCGGGCAGCTTAGCGGCGATCTTTTCAAAATGGTTCATATCGATGCACTCCTTTATTTTTCTTCTATTTTTCTTCAGCGGCGTACCGCCGGTAGATCTTCTTCATGGTCAGGGCGTCCTCCGCCTGGGTCCCGGCTGACTCGCAGATGAAGATGGGGCTCCATCCCCGGCGGGCCACGGCGGCGGCCAGGGGCTCCCAGGCGGGACCGTAGCCATCGTCGTCGGCGAAGGTGCGGTGGCATTTCTCCCCGCCGCCCGGGGTGAACTGGATGTGGGAGAAGTGACTGTGGAACCGGGCGGCCCGGTCGGGGCCCAACACTTCCTCCACCCGATTCAGCATCCGCTCCATTGCCTCCGCCCCGTCGTCCGCCCCCAGGGAACGGGCGTACAGGTGGCCGAAGTCGATGCACGGGATCAGCCGCTCGTCCAGCTCGCACAGGGCCAGCACCTCGTCCAGGTCCCCCAGCTGATTGATCTTGCCCATGGTCTCGGGGCACAGGGCGATATGGCCGAAACCCTGACCGTCACAGGCGGCGACGACCTCCCCCAGGGACTTTTTCGCGATGGACAGGGCCTCTCCACGGCTCCTTCCCATCAGGGCCCCGGAGTGGACCACCACGCGGTTTGCCCCCATCCAACCGGCGGCGAGACAGGCCGCGGTGATGTACCCGATGGTCTTTTGCAGGCTGTCCGGGTCCGGGTTGGCCAGGTTGACGAAATAGGGAGCGTGGAGGGACAGGACGACGCCGGCGGCCCGTGCGTTCTCCCCCAGCTTTTTGGCGGAGTCCTCCCCTACGTGGACTCCCTTGCCGCACTGGTACTCGTAGCAGTCCAGCCCGAAGTCCGCGATCCACTTTGGCGCGGCCAGGGAGGACTTGTGGACCTTGGAGAAGCTGTCGCAGTTGCCGGCGGGGCCAAAGATAGCGCTCATAGGGCCTCCCCCTTTCGGCTCAGCAGGCGGAAGGGGACCTCCACCGCGTAGCGGAGATACCGCCCCGGATTGCCCGCCAGCCGGATGGGCTTTACCAGGATGGCGGCCACCCCGGCCAGATTGCCCCCCAGCACATCGGTGAACACCTGATCCCCGATGATGGCGGTCTGCTCCTTCGTGACCCCCATCTGCTCCATGGCCTTGTAAAAGGAGGGCGTCTTGGGCTTGCCCGCGTGGCCGATATAGGGCACCTCCAGCGCCTCGGAGAAGACGCGGGGCCGATGCTCCTTCCGGTTATTGGACAGGATGAACAGGGTCACCCCGTGGGCGGCCAGATCGTCCCGCCAGGCTTCCAATCTCTCGTCCGGCAGGGGCACCCCGTAGGGGACCAGGGTGTTGTCCAGATCGGCCAGCAGCAGCTTGATGCCCCGGCGCTCCAGCGCCTCGCCGGTCACCTGATAGATATCGTCGGCCAGATACGCGGCCCGGAACAGCGCCATAGACTCACCTTCTATTCCCTCTGACGCAGACATAGACTGGTAGTATCATACCACAACTTTCCGCCGCTCACAAGGGGGACTTGAGATGAAAGAACTGCTGCTGGCCCTGCCCGCCGGGCGCCGTACCCAATGCGGCCGATGGGGACTCGTCCCCGCCCACATGGCCTACCGGGTGGGGCCGGGGCCCCGGCTGATGGCCGCCTCTCTGCCCGCCGGCCTGCGGGGCGGATACATGCTGCTGGACTGTCAGGGGTTTGACGGGACCGGCGACCCCCTCCCCTGCGCCCGGCAGATCCTGACGGAATGCCGTCGCCGGGACTACCGGGGGATCGTGTGCGACTTCGAGGGGGTGCCCTCCGGCTGCCTGCCCCGGCTGGTGGAACTGCTGGACCGGAACTGCCCGCCCCGGGGCTGGACGCTGTACGTCCCCGAGAGCTGCGCCTCCTTTGTCAAGGCCGCCCGGATACTCGTCTCCTCCGCGATGGCGGGGGGCATACTGGAGCGCCGTCTCCGCGCCGCGGCGGAGCGCTACGGCCATGAACGGACCGCCCTGGCGGTGGAGTGGGTCCGGGAGGACTTCCCCCTGCCCGCCTCTGGCCGGGGGACCCCCGTCAGCCGGGAAAAGCTGGAGGAACAGATCGTCCGTCTGGAGCCGGCGGTGTTCTTCGACCGGGGGCTCTGCGCCCATTATTACACCTATATGGACCGGGACAAAGCCCACTTCGTGCTGTTCGACAGCCCCCGCTCCGTCCGGGAAAAGCTGGCCGCCGCCGAACGGGCGGGCCTCTGCGCCGCACTGCTGCCCGGACCGGAGCTCGAGAGCTGCCTGGGAGAAATTTTTGAACCGGGCCAGGGGGATTTTTTGCGATGTGGGGATTGACAAGCCCCTTGGTCTTGTGCTATTATGTCTGGGCTGACCTTTGAGGAGTCGCCATGCGGGTGTAGTTCAATGGTAGAATCCCAGCCTTCCAAGCTGGTCGCGTGGGTTCGATTCCCATCACCCGCTCCACGTCGGCGCGGACTGCGTATCCCTCGCTCCGGCCTGCGGCCAGAGCTCGCTCGCTTCGTCGCGCCTCCTTTCCCCACAAAGCCTGGGGGACGGCTTTGCGGGGGCCCCGAAAGGGCGGACTCTCTCTGCGCGGAGCCTGAAAAAGGCACAATATGCGCCTGTAGCTCAGGTGGATAGAGCAACTGCCTTCTAAGCAGTGGGTCGGGGGTTCGAGTCCCTTCAGGCGTACCACGTCGGGGCAAGCTCCATATCGCTCGCCCCGCCGCAAGCGGCAAGGCTCGTTCATTCCGCTGTCCCTCCTTTCCCCACAAAGCCTGGGGGGGCGGCTTTGCGGGGGCCCCGTAAAAGCGGATATGTCGGCACAACTTCATATGGTGGGTATAGCTCAGCTGGGAGAGCACCGGATTGTGGTTCCGGGTGTCGTGGGTTCGAGCCCCATTACCCACCCCATATCAGGCTGAGGGCCGGGGCGTCCGCTCCGGCCCTTGCCTCACTCCATATTGGGGTGTAGCCAAGTGGTAAGGCACGGGACTTTGACTCCCGCATTCGCTGGTTCGAGTCCAGCCATCCCAGCCACGTCGTCGGCGCGGACTGCGTTTCCCTTGCTCCGGCCTGCGGCCAGAGCTCGCTCACTTCGTCGCGCCTCCTCTCCCCACAAAGCTGAAGGACGCTTTGCGGGGGCCCCGTTTTCTGCGTCGCGGATTTTTGGGACCCCATAAAGTCCGCGAATATGACCCAGTAGCTCAGTTGGTAGAGCAACGCCCTTTTAAGGCGAAGGTCCGGGGTTCGAGTCCCCGCTGGGTCACCACGAAAAACAGCCGATTTCTTATGAAACCGGCTGTTTTTATAACTTTTTGGAGCAATTCAATTTTTCCGCCCGCTCGATAATTCAACTTTAATTCAACTCGCCCTCAAAATCACGCCTTTTTCAAGAGTACATCGGCCAGAATATCGGCGTTGCGTTGATCGGCCTCCGCCATGACGTGAGCGTAGATATTTGCCGTGGTGGAGACCTGGGCGTGGCCCAGCCGCTTAGAGATCGAAACGCTGTCCGCACCGTTGAAGTAGAGCATGGAGGCCATCGTGTGGCGGAAAGCGTGAGCGTTGATGTGGGGCAGGCCGTGGCGCTTGCTGAAACGGTCAAGCCATGTTGTCAGGCTGTCCGGGTGCATGGGCTTCCCATCGTCCTGAGAGAACACAAAGCCTTGATACTGGAAATACTCGCCCAGCCGCAGCCGCTCCTCCGCCTGCCATGCCCTATACTGCCGTAGGAGCTGGACGGTCTCAGCCGGTATGGAGATGAAGCGGTCGGACGTGGCCGTTTTTGGCGTGTCCTCATATATGCCCCGCTCGGAGCTGTACATGATCGTTTTGCAGATGTGGATCTTGCCGCCGTCAAAGTCGATTTTGTCCCATTTGAGGCCCAGCACCTCACCGCGCCGCGCCCCGGTGATCAGCAGCAGATGGACAAGGGTTCTCCACTTGATCGGCTCCGTCTCCAGAGCGTCCCGGATTGCTGCAACCTCTTCCGGCTGGAAGTAGTTGACCTCATGGGCCTTGACTTTCGGCAGAGTGGCCTTTGCCGCCACGTTGAAGGGCACAAGCCCCTCCTTCTCCGCCTGGTCAAGTACGGTAGAGATCAACCGGTGGTACTTGATGATGGTCGTCGGTGACAGGGGCCGGCGATCTTCATTCACCGTGAAGGCACTCTCCAGCTTCACATCCAGCACCTTTGCCACGGCAGCGGCCGCCTCCGCACTGACCTTTTTCCCGTTGATGACCGGCGAAACTTTCCGGGCGTCAATTCCGGCAAGCTCAGCGATCTTCGCGCAGGTGATCCCCTTCTCTTTTCGGAGCGCAACGAGATCAATCTTCGCAGTGGCGCTCTTTCGGCCTTTTCTGGCCCCCTCTTTACTCAGCGCAGTATAAAAGCTGTTTAGATGGTCAGCCCGCAAATCCCGGAGTTTTATATGACCTATGGCGGGGTATATCCGTTCTGTCAGTTCCTTATATCGCACAATAGTACGATGTTTCGCCCCTCTGCTTTTCTTCAGCTCAATCACATAGTCGCAGTATTGGTCGAACCTCTGTCGGCTGTCGGAGGTCAGGCCCATTCTGCACTCCTTCTCAAAGGTCGCGGCGAAAGCCTCGGCCTTTTTTCGTGCGCTCTTTTCCGTCCAGGTGGGGGAAACCTCAAACGTGGCAGTCCACGGTTTCAACTGGTGCCCGTCTGGGCCCCGGCCACGGTGGACGCGGACGGAATAGGAAATCAGCTTGCCGGACTTGTCCCGGCGCTCCTGGATGTTGGCCATTTACTCCACCTCCCCATCATCGGCAGCGTTCCACCGAAAATCCTCCATGTTAAAATCACCGCCAGACGCCTGGATCTTCTCTTTCATCTCAGCCTGGAATTCTCCGATTGTATCTGCAATACTTCTTTGGATCGCGGCCTCGGCTTCTCTCAGGAAATAAGTTTCAGCATCCGCAGCTGAAATTCTGTAGCCAATTCCATCTTTCGAAACCGCGCAGAGAAGGTTCACATTTTTTATCCTGAGGTCGTTTTCGAATTCCGCTTGTTGCTCACGTTCGGCTATGACAGCAGCCTGAGCCGCTTTGTGGATCAACTCAGGAACTTTCCATAAATCATCATTGCCAGAAGTCACGATGCTGTCAATAAACCTTCGTATAAAGCCCAGCTCATACACATTCTGTTGGGAGTGCAGTATGTCGACAGCATGTGCAGAGAGGCCGGTATATTCGCATACCGAGCGGGTGGTCTGATCAGGGGTATCCTCAGGTGTCAAGCCCAGCAACCAATCGGCGGACACTCCACATTTCTCACAGATTTGAAGCAAGGTCTCTGAATCTGGTATCCTATCGCCATTCAAGTAAAAGCCTACGGTTTGCCTGGACAGACCAATCTTCTTTGCAAATTCTGTGCTGGACATACCCCCCAGCAATTCATTGAGACGTTCTCGAAGTACGGGCAATCTATTGGGCTTTTGCACGGGTTTCTGCTCCATTTGTAATCCCTCCCCGTAATTGTTTGCTCTGATTGTTTACGATTGTTGAAACTTCGCTCTATCTATTGACGTACGCAACAATTATTGTTATTATTAGCATACCAGACAACAAGCCGAGCGTCAAGTCTGAATTTTACTTTGGGAGGGTAAATATGGCTAACGAGATCATCCGGGCCGCCGCGAAAAGGCGGGCGGTCAAACTCTGGGAAGTTGCTGCTTACTGCGGAATCGCTGACACCACGCTCTGCCGCCAGATGCGGCGGGAGCTTCCCGTTGAGCGGCAGAAGGAAATGTTGGCGGCGATTGACGCCATCGCTGCCGAGCGGGCGGGGGTGAGCGTGTGAGCGAACTGCCGAAGTTTTTGACCATCAGGGAGGCGGCGCGAACCGGCTTGATGAAGGAGTATCAGCTCCGCTGTCTGCTGGCGCAAGGGCGGCTTCCAGGCATCTACACCGGCACCAAACGCCGTACTTTCCTGGTCAATCTGGGCGCTCTGGCCGAGCAGCTCGATCGGGAGAGCCGGGCCGCTGCCGGCATGGGGGGCTGACTGTGGAGGCAAAAAAGCGACCTGGTGTCATGATCTATTTCAGCGTCATTGATGAACTGGAAGAGTATTCCGACGAGGAAGTGGGCCAGCTTTTCCGCGCCCTGCTGGCTTTCTGCGTCAACGGCTCAGAGCCGGATTTCACTGACCGGGGGATGCGCACGATGTGGCGAAAGCTACAGCGTGACGCCGAGGCCGACAGCGCGAGATATGATCGCAAGGTGGAGAAAACGCGGCTGAGTGCGGTTTATGGCCGATATAAAGCGCGCGCTGAGAAAAGCGGCGTCGAAGTTCTTCCCTTCGATGTATGGGCGGATGAATACCAATCGCAAGCGAACGTTGAACGTTTGTCAGCGCAAGCCAGCGAACGCACCCCAATAGCAAGCCCAATACCAGTACCAACTCCAACCCCAATTACAGTATCAACGCCAACTTCAACCCCAAATCCAGGGCTTAGAATGGCGAGCGCCGCTGAACCGCCTGACGATGACTTATTCAACACGCTGCGGAATTCACGAATTGCGCAGTTGGAGGAGTTCGGCCGATAGAAGGGCGGCCGCCTTTGGCGGCCGCACCCCTCATCCTGATTTCCCCTTGGAGGCGATTTCATGTTTTTCGATTTCTCCACGTTCTCCATCCTCGCGGGCAAGGCATATGACCATGGCTGCCCCTGGCGTCTGGTCGACGTGCTGCGCGTTTTCCGGTGGTATTTCAAGGCCTACGAGAAGTGGACGGGCCGTCCACACCCGCCTATCCGCATGGCGCAGATCCGGCGGATCATCGACATCATGCCCTTCCTGGAAGAGAATCCTGGCGGCTATCCAGACCTCGAACCAGACGATTACCGCGCTCTGATCGATCAGCATTTCATGACGCAGTATGCTGGCGCTGACTTCAACATCAACCATTTTTTCTCTGGGCGCATTCGGGAGCTTCGGTTCCATGAGGTGTTCGGGTGATGGGAGGCAAAACCTCACAGCGAAAAGGCGCCGAGGGCGAGCGGGAACTGGCTGCTCTCCTTCGTGAACGGGGGTGGCCTGTTGTGCGGGGAGGATCTCAGACCTATGGCGAGATCCCGGACTTGATCGGCCTGCCAGGTATTCATATCGAGGTCAAACGGGTGGAGCGTTTGAACCTGGGGGATGCCATGGGCCAGGCCGTCAGGGATGCTGCCCGTTTTCACGATGGCGCGCCAACAGTGTTTCATCGTCGCAGCCGGCAACCGTGGCTCGTGACCATGCAGCTCAGCGACTGGCTGCAGCTGTACAAGCGGGCTCAAAGATCGTAAAGCCGGAAAAGGTACTGTGAGAGGGGCACCCCGCGTTTCGCGGGCTCTCCGACCCCGATTCTCATGTAGTTACAAAGAAAAATTTGGGTCATTTCGGACCTGTTGACAAACTCCTTTCCCATTTACCCCCTCGTCCGAACTTACAGAAAAAAAGACGCCCTGCGGCGTCGTT
>CANRIW010000049.1 GCA_947630785.1 uncultured Oscillospiraceae bacterium
GAGCCCACTCCCACCTTCTCCGCCTGCTTCGGCCAGGCCTTCCTGGAGCTGCACCCCACCAAGTACGGCGAGGAGCTGGTCAAGAAGATGCAGAAGAGCGGCGCCAAGGCCTATCTGGTCAACACCGGCTGGAACGGCACCGGCAAGCGCATCTCCATCAAGGACACCCGCGGCATCATCGACGCCATCCTGGACGGCTCCATCCTCAAGGCCGACACCAAGATGATCCCCTTCTTCAACCTGGAGGTCCCCACCTCCCTGCCCGGCGTGGACCCCGCCATTCTCGATCCCCGGGACACCTACGCCGACGGCGCCGAGTGGGACGCCAAGGCCAAGGACCTGGCCGGCCGCTTCATCAAGAACTTCGTGAAGTACACCGGCAACGACGCCGGCAAGGCCCTGGTGGCCGCCGGTCCCAAGCTGTGAGCTCCCGTATATCAAAACGTAAGTCCTGACATCGCAGGGCGGCGCCGCCCGCGCCGTCCTGCCTTTTCATGAGAATATGGAGGTGTTCCATTTGGAACAGAGAAAAGTCCAGTTCACCGAGACCGTCCTGCGGGACGCCAACCAGTCCCTGATGGCCACCCGTCTCCCCTACTCCGACTACAAGGGCATCCTGTCCACCATGGACAAGGCCGGATACTACTCCGTGGAGTGCTGGGGCGGCGCCACCTTTGACTCCTGCCTGCGCTACCTGGGGGAGGACCCCTGGGAACGGCTGCGCAATATCCGGGAAAACATGCCCAACACCCGGCTCCAGATGCTCCTCCGGGGCCAGAATCTGCTGGGCTACAAGCACTACCACGACGACGTGGTGGAGAAATTCGTGGAGCTGTCCATCAAAAACGGCATCGACATCATCCGTATCTTCGACGCCCTGAACGACTTCCGCAACATCAGGACCGCCCTGGAAGCCACCAAGAAGTACGCCAACGAGCGGACCGTCGCCTCCGGCTGCATCTCCTACACCCAGAGCCCGGTCCACACCGTGGCCAAATACGTGGAGATGTGCAAGGAGCTCAAAAACATGGGCTTCGACACCATCTGCCTGAAGGATATGGCCGGCACCATGAGCCCCCAGGAGGCCGAGGGCCTCATCAAGGGCATCAAGGACGCCGTGGGCGACATCCCCCTCATCCTCCACACCCACTGCACCACCGGCATGGCCTACATGACCCTGCTGGCCGCCATCCAGTCCGGCGTGGACGTGATCGACACCGCCACCTCCTGCTTCTCCAACGGCACCAGCCAGGCCGCCACCGAGACCCTGTTCTACGCCCTCCAGCAGTACGGCATCGAGACCGGCCTGAATGAGGAGGCCATCAACAAGGTCAACGATTTCTTCAAGCCCGTCAAGCAGAAGTATATCGACTCCGGCCTCATCAACCCCAAGAGCATGGGCACCGACTCCCAGGCCCTGGTGTACAAGGTCCCTGGCGGGATGCTGTCCAACATGATCGCCAACCTGAAGGACCTGAACGCCATGGACAAGTTCGACGAGGCCCTCACCGAGATCCCCGCCGTCCGCAAGGACCTGGGCTATCCCCCGCTGGTCACCCCCCTGTCCCAGATGGTTGGCAACCAGGCGGTCACCAACGTGCTCATGGGCGAGCGGTACAAGCAGATCTCCAAGGAGATCAAGAACTACTTCAAGGGCGAGTACGGCATCGCCCCCGCCCCCGTCAGCAAGGAGCTGGAGGAGAAGATTCTGGGCGAGGGCGGCAAGCCCGTGGACTGCCGCATCGAGGACTCCAAGCGCACCGGCGAGGACTTCGCCAACGCGAAGGAGGCCCTGGGCGACCTGTGCCGGTCCGAGGAGGACGTCATGAGCTATATCTGCTTCCCCGACCAGGCGAAAAAGTTCTTCGAGGAGCGGAAGGCCAAAGAGGAGAACATGGCCGTCTACACCATCGTAGAGGCGTAAGGAGGGGCCGACATGTATCACATCTCCCTCATGTCCGCCGCGGGCCAGCAGCTGGCCGAGTCCATGGGCATCCCTGACGCCGCCATCGGCGCCGTGCTGGGCTACTGCGTGGTGTTCGTGGGCCTGATCCTGCTGATGTGCGTAGTCGCCGTCATGGGCAGGATCATGGCCGCTTCCCGGGCAAAGAAGGCCGCCCCCAAGGCGGCCGCTCCGGCCCCTGACAGCGGCGCCCCGGTCCGCAAGGGTCCCCCCGCCCCCGGCTCCGCCGGCGAGATCAAACTCTACGACGTGCCCGACAAGGAGGCCGCCATGATCATGGCCATCGTGGCCGACAAAATGGGCAAGCCTCTGAATGAGCTGCGCTTCAAGTCCATCAAGGAGGTCAAGTAACATGAAATATAAAGTGACGCTGAACGGCCGCACTTACGAGGTGGAGGTCGAGACCGGCAGGGCCATGGTGGTGGACGAGTACGAGGCATACGCCCCCGCGCCCGCCGCCGCCCCCGTTCCCGCCGAGGCTCCGGCACCCGCCGCGGCGCCTGCCGCCGCGCCCGCCGCTGCTCCTTCTGTCACCGCCGTGGGCGAACCCATCAACGCTCCCCTGCCCGGCACCGTGCTGCGGGTGGAGGTGAAACAGGGCGACGCCGTCAAGGCCGGTCAGATCCTGGTGGTCCTTGAGGCCATGAAGATGGAGAACGAGGTGCTGGCCCCCCGGGACGGCACCATCACCCAGGTGGTGGCCGCCAAGGGCGCCGGCGTGCAGACCGGCGACCCCCTGATCGTCCTGGCCTGACGGAGGGACGCCTATGGATATCTTACGGACCCTCTCCAACCTGGTGGAGACCTCCGGTTTCGCCGGCTTCTTCGCGTCCGGCGGCTGGAAGTATCTCATCATGATCGCGGTGGCCTGCGCGCTGCTGTACCTGGGCATCGCCAAAAAGTTCGAGCCCCTGCTGCTGGTGGGCATCGCCTTCGGCGCGCTGCTGACCAACATCCCCGGCGCGGGGCTGTACCACATGGGCATGTGGGACGCCTACGTCCACGAGTGCCCCTATGACCCCGTCAACGACTACGCCCTCTACAACACCGCCCAGGAGCGCGCCTTCACCCAGGACGAATACCTCTACTATGTGGCGGCCAGAGGCTGCGGCCATACCACCGAGCAGATCGAGGTGTATTTCGAGACTCAGACGGAGACCGGCAGCGACATCGCCGCGGACTATGATGCCCTGTTCAGCTCCCCTGAGATGGACATGGACGCCGCCTTGGCCATCGACGCCGACATTGTGGGCGAGCTGTCCTTCACCGATATCATCCATCTGGGCGGCCTGCTGGACATCCTGTATATCGGCGTGAAGGCCGGCATCTATCCCTGCCTGATCTTTATGGGCGTGGGCGCCATGACCGACTTCGGCCCGCTGATCGCCCGGCCCACCTCCCTGATCCTGGGGGCCGCCGCCCAGCTGGGCGTGTTCCTGGCCTTCTTCGGGGCCATCTGCCTGGGCTTCCCCGGCAATGTAGCCGCCTCCATCGGCATCATCGGCGGCGCGGACGGCCCCACGGCCATCTATCTGACGACCATACTCGCCCCGGCGTTCCTGGGCCCCATCGCCATCGCGGCATACAGCTACATGGCGCTGATCCCCATGATTCAGCCCCCGCTGATGCGGCTGCTCACCACCGAGAAGGAGCGCAAGGTGAAGATGGAGCAGGCCCGGGAGGTCTCCAAGACCGAGAAGATCGTGTTCCCCATCGTGGTGGCCGGCTTCGTCATCCTGCTGGTGCCCTCCACCGCCCCGCTGATCGGCTCCCTCATGTTCGGCAACCTGCTGCGTGAGACCGGCGTCACCGAGCGCCTCAGCGACACCGCCCAGAACGGCCTGATGAACATCGTCACCCTGTTCCTCGGCATCAGCGTGGGCGCCACCACCGTGGCCACCCGCTTCCTCACCCTCCAGACCCTGATGATCATCGCCCTGGGCCTGATCGCCTTCGCCTTCTCCACCGTGGGCGGCCTGCTGGTAGGCAAGCTCATGTATGTGGTCACCGGCGGCAAGATCAACCCGCTCATCGGCTCCGCCGGCGTGTCCGCGGTGCCCATGGCCGCCCGGGTCTCCCAGATGGAGGGCCAGAAGGCCAACCCCGGCAACTTCCTGCTGATGCACGCCATGGGTCCCAACGTGGCCGGCGTCATCGGCTCCGCCATCGCGGCCGGCTTCCTGCTGGCCCTGTTCGGCGGCTGATCCCCGTTTCTGCGCACGGTCCCCGCTTTTCGGAGCGGGGACCGTTTTTTGACCATCTATCCCGGATTCTGGACCATCTGTCAGAATTTGCTTGACTTTTCCCTATGATTGAACTATATTGCGAATTGTACAAGAAACCTTCCAGCGATTTCAAAATTTCTTAAAACTTTTCCTCTTGCTTTTTAATGCAGAGGGCCTATAATGCACCATGGAAAGCGCCGCGGCGCTTTCCCGCGCACATGGAGGTGCGCGCTGTCTGATGCTGATCGGAGGAAATCATGGAACATACGAATTCTCTTGTGGATTACAGCGGCTTTCGCCTATCCCTGCTGGCCACGGAGCGGTTCCGCCATTGGCTGATGCCCCTGTACTGGATCGTCTTCGGGCTGGCCTTCTATCTGGCGGAACAGGTCTTTACCCCCACCCGCTGGCATGTGATGCACTGCGCGCTGGACGATGTGATCCCCTTCTGCGAGTGGTTCGTCATCCCCTATGTGTTCTGGTTCATCTACCTGGTGGGGATGCACGCCTACACCTTCTTCTTTGATGTGGCCGCCTTCAAAAAGCTGATGGCCTTCATCATGGTCACCTACTCCGCGGCCCTGGTGCTGTTTCTGGTCTTCCCCACCGCCCAGCATCTCCGGCCGGAAGTGCTCCCCAGAGACAACATCCTCTGCCGGTTCATGATCCGGTTTTACCAGATGGACACCAACACTAACGTGTGTCCCTCCCTCCATGTGGTGGGCTCTATGGCGGTGATGTTCGCCGCCTGGGACACTCCCCGTTTCCAGACCCGGAAGTGGAAGATTGCCTTCGGGACCGCCACCTTCCTGATCTGTGTCTCCACCGTGTTTCTGAAGCAGCACTCGGTGGTGGACGTGATCGCGGGCCTGCTGTTCTCCTGGGCCGGCTACCGGCTGGTCTACCGGGGCGGACTGGAATGGATCGCCGCCGCCTTCGCCCGCCAGCGGGAGCACTTGAAACACATTTATGGCTGAAAAAATGGAGCGCGTCAAGCGCTCCATTTTTCGTATCAGGATCACTGGATCCCGGCCTGTTCCTTCAGCCTGCCGGCCTCCTCCTCCAGGGCGGCGGTCTGCCCCTCAATGGCGGTGAGGGCCTTGGCCTGATCCAGCAGCACGTCCACCCCCTGGCGGACCGCCCCGTACTGGGCCAGCACGTCCCCCAGCCAGCGGCGGGTGTCGTTTTTGAGCGCCTCCGCCTGGCCGTTGGCCTCGTCCACGATGGACTGAGCCTTGCGGTGGGCGTCCAATTCCACAGTGGCCACCCGGTCCTTCAACTGCTCGTATTTTTCCGCCACAGGGGCCAGCCGGGCCACCTGGTCCTGGAGCCGCTCCAGCTCTCTCCGGGCGGCGGCCAGCTTGGACTCGGTCTCGGTCTGCTCCCCCCGGAGCCTGGCCAGCGTCTGGGTGGATGTCTCCAGATGCTCCCGCACCTTGGCCTCCTCGGCGGCGGCGGCTCCTCTGGCCCCCTCGGTCTCCGACAGGGCGGCCTCCAGCTCCCGCTGGCGGCGGAGGGCCTCCTCCAGACGGGCCTTCAACTCGGCCGTCTCCTTGCGGTGGGCGGCCCCGGACTGCTCGATGTATTGCTGCACGTCCCGGCGGTTGAAGCCGCCCAGGGCGGTGCGGAAACGCTGGATGACGGGTTCCATGGCAATGTCCCCTTTCCTGTCCGTTCACAGGGTTTTTGACATTCTATCACATTTTTTGACCGGTTACAATCCCTTTCTCAACGGGTTTTTCCCAAACGGGAAAATGGCCTGTTTTCGCCGGAAATTTACAGATTATTCTTCCATCCCGGCGCCGCCTGTGGTATAATATACGTAATTGCATCCCATAACCTTGATAAGGAAGTGATGTCTGTGAAGCTCTATGACGCCATCGTGGTGGGCGCGGGCTATGCCGGCGCTGTGGCCGCCCGCCGCCTTGCGGAGGACGGCGGAGCGAAGGTGCTGGTGCTGGAGCGCCGCCGCCACGTGGGCGGCAACGCCTACGACTGCCCGGACGACGCCGGGGTGCTCATCCACCAGTACGGCCCCCACATCTTCCACACCAATGACCGGCGGGTGTTCGACTATCTCTCCCGGTTCACCAAATGGCGGCGCTATCAGCACTGCGTCATCGCCAATCTGCCCCGGGACAACCCAGAGGTGGTCCCCGCCGGCAAGACGACGGACGGCCGGTTCTTCTTCCCCGTCCCCTTCAACCTGGACTCCATGAAGGCCGCCTTCGGGGAAAAGGAGGGCGCCCGGCTGGGGCAGAAGCTGCTGGACGCCTATCCCGCCCAGTCCCAGGTGACCATTCTGGAGCTGCGGCAGAATCCCGACCCGGAGATCGCCGCCATTGCCGACTATGTGTACGAGCACGTGTTCGTCCACTACACCATGAAGCAGTGGGGCCAGACTCCGGAGGAGATAGACCCAGCCACCACCGCGAGGGTGCCCGTCCGCCTGTCCGACGACCCCCGGTACTTCCTGGACGCCTACCAGGGGATGCCTCTGAACGGCTACACCCCCATGTTCGAGAAGATGCTGGACCACCCCAACATCGAGGTACGGCTGGGCACGGAGGCTTTGACTAAGCTGACCGCCGTGGGGGACGGACCGCTTTTGTTCAACGACGTCCCCTTTGAGGGGCCCATCATCTACACCGGCCAGGCCGACGAGCTGTTCAACTTCTGCTTCGGCCCCCTGCCCTACCGGACCCTGGACTTCCAATTCGAGACGCTGGCACAGGACTGCTTCCAGCCCCGGGGCACCGTCAACTACACCGTGGACGAGCCCTACACCCGCATCACCGAGTTCAAGCACCTCACCGGGCAGGCTCTCCCCGGCGTCACCACCGTCATGAAGGAGTACTCCCGCGCCTACACCGGGGCAAAGGGCGAGATCCCCTACTACGCCATTATCAACCCCGAGAACAACGCCCTCTACGCCAAGTACAGGGCCATGGCGGACCGCTATCCCAATCTGTATCTGCTGGGCCGGCTGGCGGAGTACAAATACTACAACATGGACGCCATCACCGCGAAAGCGCTGGAGCTGACCGACCGGCTGCTGGAAAAGAAGTAAGAGAAAATTCTCCCGAAAAAGGACATACTACCGAACTGGAGTGATATTCATGGACAAGCTCATCACCTTCGCCGTCCCCTGCTACAATTCCGCCGCCTATATGGACAAGTGCATCGCCACCCTGCTCACCGCGGGGCCGCAGGCGGAGATCATTCTGGTGGACGACGGCTCCTTCAAGGACGACACCCCGCAGAAATGCGATGACTGGGCCGCCCGCTACCCTGGCATCATCCGGGCCATCCACCAGGAAAACGGCGGCCACGGCGAGGGGGTCAACCAGGGCGTCCGCAACGCCAGAGGGCTCTACTACAAGGTGGTGGACTCCGACGACTGGCTGGACACCGACGCCCTCTCCAAAGTCATGGCCAAACTGCGGGAATTCGCAAATATGCCCGCCCCGGTGGATATGATCGTGGCCAACTACGTCTATGAACACGCGGAGGACAACACCAGAAAGGTCATGGGATATAAAAACGTGTTCCCCACCGGCTGCATCTTCACCTGGGACGATATCCGCCACTTCCGCACCTCCCAGTACCTGCTCATGCACTCGGTGATCTACCGCACTCAGCTGCTGCGGGACTGCGGCATCGAGCTGCCTAAGCACACCTTCTACGTGGACAACATCTTCGTGTATCAGCCCCTGCCCTTCGTCAAGACCATGTACTATCTGGATCTGGACCTGTACCGGTACTATATCGGCCGGGCGGACCAGAGCGTCAACGAGGCGGTGATGGCCGGCCGCATCGACCAGCAGGTCCGCATCACCAGGATCATGATCGACGCCCACGACGTGCTGTCCATCAAGAACAGCCAGCCCAAATTGGGGCGGTATATGCTCAACTACTTGGGCATGATGATGACCATCTCCTCCATCTTCGCCGTCATCGCGGACACGCCGGAGTCCCTGGGGATGCGTACCGAGCTGTGGGAATACCTGCGCAAGAAGGACGCCGCCCTGTACCGCCGGCTCCGCTACCGGATCACTAACCTGGGTACCAACATCCCCGGCTATCAGGGCCGGAAGCTGTCGGTCAAGATCTATCGTCTGGCCCAAAAGATTTATAAATTCAATTGATGTAAAGGAGAAATGCCTTATGGCCATTGAGACCATCACCAAGGACAATTTTGAGGAGATCGTGCTGAAAAATGACAAACCCGTGCTGGTGGACTTCTGGGCCTCCTGGTGCGGCCCCTGCCGGATGATGGCCCCTGTCATCGAGAAGATCGCCGGGGAGCGGGACGACATCGTGGTGGGCAAGCTGAACATCGACGACGAGGCCGAGCTGGCCATCCAGTACGGGGTCATGTCCATCCCCACCCTGATGGTGTTCAAGGGGGGCGAGGTCCACAACAAGACGGTGGGCGTCACCCCCAGGGACGAGGTGCTCGCCCTGCTGGACTGAGACCAGATTTCCCCGGCGGTCTCCCGCCGGGGAAATTTTGTTATAAAATGACGTTTGTCAAGACGCGGATTGAACGTGCCACCAAAAGCAGGCGAGGAACCGAGGGCAGATGAAAGGAACCAGGCAGAATACCGGCATTGGCCATTCTGTTATACGTGGATTGGATACCACAGGTCAATGGTCCGCCAGGAGCTCTACCATCTTTGCGCGTGGATCACATATGTGCCATCAAAACTTCCTCGTAGATAGCTGAACCTTTTCCATGTCTGGTTCCTTGCAGATGCCCTCGGAATGTAATTGGATTGAAAGACGGGAGCCATTGGCTCCTTAATTGCCTCCCGCGCAGATCGGCGGACGCGTCAAGGCCGAAGAGGCGTCAGCCGTGCCTTGACACGGTCGCCGATCTGTGCTATCTATGCCGCGGTAATGTAATTGTCAGTCATCATCCCCCAGATAAAACAAGCCAGTTCCCTTGC
>CANRIW010000050.1 GCA_947630785.1 uncultured Oscillospiraceae bacterium
TCGGGGCTGTGGCCGTCCGCGGCACGGGATGTGCTATCCTCTTAAGGGAAAAGCATCCAATATGAGGCAGAAAATGTATTTTTGGTTGTATTTGGATCGGGCGAAAACCGTCCAAAAACAGAGGAGATTTCGTTGCAACAGAAAATCTCCTCTGTTCCGCGGCCGGTTTGCGGCGCGCGCATATGCGCTTGTATTTCCGGGCCCGCTATGATAAAATCGGCACAGGAGCGGACACACCGCCGAAACGGAGGCGCCGAGCATATGGCCATCACAAACTCTATCAAGGATTTCCACCCCGTCGTCAACGATGCTTTTGTGGCCACGGCCCAGGCGCTGACGCCGGAGCTGATCGAGACTGAGGTCCGGCCTGTCCGTGTGGTGAACATCGTTCCCGAGGGCGGGGACTATGCCGCCGTGGAGGCGGCCCCGGCCTTTGAGCGCTCCGCTCCCATGGGGCGGGATGACAGGCTTTGTCTGGACTTCGGGGACCACCGGGTGGGGTACGTGACCTTTACGCTGACGCCGGTGGGCTCTCCTGCCGACGCGCCCGCCTATCTGCGACTGAAGTTCGGGGAGATCCCCTACGAGATCGCAGCGGACTCCTCCCTGTACAGCGGTGAGATCAGCCGGGCCTGGATCCAGGAGGAGGTCATCCACGTGGATGTGCTGCCGGCCGTGGTGTCCCTCCCCCGGCGGTATGCCTTTCGCTATCTGGAACTGACGGTGCTGGACACCTCCGCCAAGTACAAGGTAGTGGTGTCCGAAGTGGTCTGCCGCGGGGTATCCTCCGCCGACATGGCGGCGGTACCGCCGCTTCGGACCGATGATCCGGAGCTGGTACGGCTGGACCGTGTGGCCCTGCGTACCATGCACGACTGTATGCAGACCGTGTTCGAGGACGGCCCCAAGCGGGACCGCCGGCTGTGGATGGGGGATCTGCGCCTTCAGGCGCTGACCAATTACGCCACTTTCCGCAACAACGATCTGGTAAAGCGGTGCCTGTATCTGTTCGCCGGCCTGACCCTGAACGAGGGCCGGGTGGGCGCCTGTCTGTTCACCGAGCCTCTGCCCCGCGTGGACGACACCGCCCTGTTCGACTTCTCTCTGTTCTTCCCGTGCGCCCTGTGGGACTATTTCGAGGCCACCAGTGACCGGGACACGCTGACGGAGCTGGCCCCCACCGCTTACAAACAGCTGGAGCTGTCCCTGAAAGATGTGGACGGGCGGGGCCTGGTGGCCGACCGGGAGGGCTGGTGGTGCTTTTTGGACTGGGGTGACGGTCTCAATAAGCAGGCGGGCGCTCACGCGGTGCTGATCTACGCCCTGCGGAGGGGCGTCTCCATCGTCCGGGCGCTGGGGGATGAGGTCCGGGCCGCCGCCTATGAGGGACACGTCGCCGCCCTCACCAGGGCCGCTCTGGAACACCTCTGGGACGAAAAGCTGGGGTTCTTCGTCAGCGGGGCGGAGCGGCAGGTATCCTGGGCCTCTCAGGTGTGGTTCGTGCTGGCGGAGGTGTTCGACCGGGCGGAAAACGCCGCCCTTCTGAGGTGTCTGATGAAACAGAATCCGGGCGTTCCCATGGTGACCCCCTATATGTACCACCATTTCATCGACGCTCTGCTCCGCAGCGGGATGGAGGCGGAGGCCCTGGCCGCCATGAAGTCCTACTGGGGCGGGATGCTCCGGGATGGGGCGGACACTTTCTGGGAGCTGTACGATCCCAAGGACCGCTACGCCTCCCCCTACGGCTCCCGGCTGGTGAACAGCTTCTGCCACGCCTGGAGCGGCACGCCGGCCTACTTCATCCGGACACACTTCGTGAAATGACAGATGGACGCAAGGAAGCCCCGCGGCTCAAGCCGCGGGGCTTCCTGACGCTATCGGCAAATTACTTCAGCTCGAAGGACACAAAGTCGAAGGTGCCGCCCTTGCCCTCCACGGAGAAGTACAGGGCCTCCTTCTCGCCCAGGCCGGCGGGCAGAGCGCCCATGAAGCCCTTCTGCTGCTTGCAGGTGGACACGGGGATGCGGCAGATCACATCGCCGTGCTCCTGGGTACGCACCGTCACCGCGCAGCCGTCGCCGTAGCCCTGAAGGTTCACGGTGATCTCCCTGGTCTCCCGCAGGTCGAAATACTTGAAGCCCACGGTGCAGTCGGTGCAGAAGTTGGACACGTACTGGTCGCTGGGGCCCTCGTCCCGGGCCCCGCCCTTCTGGGTGAGGAAGGGGCACATGCCCCTGGGATACTTCAGCATGGACAGGAACCGGGTGCCGTTCCTGCCGTACACATTGCAGGCGATATAGCCGGGATAGACCCCTTTGCCCGCCAGCGGGCCGCCGTTCAGGCCGCAGGAGGTCATCTCCGCCTGATAGAACTTTCCGTCCTCAAAGCGGATCTCGTCGGCGCAGCCCTGTCGGGAGGACTGCTTGCGGTTGGAGTGGCGGTGGTAGAAGATATAGTACTTCCCGTTCAGCTCGATGAGGGAGCCGTGGGTGTTGCCGGTGTCCATGTGGGCGTGCTTCACGTCGGGCACGCCGGGCAGGCCGATGTCGCCGCAGCTGACCAGCACCCCGCCGTAGGTGAAGCCGCCGGTGGGCTTATCGCTGACAGCGTAGCACAGGTTGTGGCTGTTCAGGGAGGAATAAATGAAGTAGTACTTGCCGTTGAACTTCCGCATGGAGCTGGCCTCGCCGAAGGGCTGTTCCTCGTAGGGGGTGCCCTTGGCCTTCTCCCCGGTGAGCACATCCAGATAGTTCAGTTCGTCCCCGGAGAGGACGGTGAGCATATCGCTGGTGTCCAGCTCGAACCACATGGGTCCCTCCTTGGTGGGCTGGGAGCCGTCCAGCAGGATGGGGTTGCCGCCAAAGGCGAAGCCGGTGTACAGGTACAGCCGGCCGTCGTCGTCCTTCAGGCAGCCGGGGTCGAACTGGAAGGGCTCGCCCCGCTTGCCGATGGGAGTGCCGTCCTTGTACTTCACGTAGCCGTAGAACTCATACTTGCCGGCGGGCTCATCGCACACGGCCACCGAGATCATCTTGGTGCCGCCCATGAAGTAGTAGAGGTAGAAACGGCCGTCGGGGCCCTGGACCATATCGGGAGCGGCCAGGCCGTTGGTGACCCGGATCCTGGGGGCGGCGGGGTCCTGCTCCCGCTTGTAGATACAGCCGTGATAGGTCCAGTTTCCCAGATCATCCAGCGGGGCGGACCAGCACACATAGTCGCCCAGGCAGAAGTTGATGCCGTTGAACAGATCGTGGGAGCCGTAGACGTATACCCGGCCGTCCACCACATGGGGCTCGGCGTCGGGGACGTACTCCCAGCTGGGCATATAGGGATTGAACGCCTGTTTGGTCTTCGGTTTCATACAAGTTCCTCCTTCTGATTTTTGGGGCTTTTTGACCGCGAATGCGGTAATTCAACATCATTCCAGGGGCAAAACGGCGGCGCCGTATACCGACCAGAAGTAATCCGTCCGATAGGCGGACAGCGCTTCCGCCGGAACGTAGACCCGCGCGTCCGTCCCGTCCAGCAGGCCCTGTCCCACCCGGCAGGCGGAGGGAACGGGCTGCTCCAGCACGATCCGGCGGAGGGCGGTGCATCCGGCAAAGGCCCCGCCGCCGATAGATCTCACATTTTGCTGGATGGTGAGCGTCTCCAGCGCCTCCGCGCCGGAAAACGCGCCGGGGGCGATGACGGTCACCGGCCTGCCCTCCCAGGCGGAGGACACCGTCAGCTCCGTCCGCTCCATCCCCCCGGCGGTGAGACCGGTGACGGTGAGGGAGCCGTCATGCTCCTCATAGGTGAAGCAGTCCCCGTCGCTGTCGTCGCCGGACCAGGAGTCCCCGTCCGCCAGCGGCGGCATCTCCGGGATGGGGACGTCCGTGGGAGAGCTGTCCCCCAGCATGGCCTTCACCGCCCGGATGAGGGCGCGGGTGTACACGGCCTTTCCGGCGGCGTTGGGGTGGAAATTGGTGTCGTAGAACCACCCGGCGTCCAGCACGAAGTCGTGGGGGTCCCCCGCCAGGGGCAGGTCCAGATCGTCCCGGAGGGCGGCGTAAAACCCGTCCATGTCCTCCGGGTCCTCCACGGCCGCGGCGTTCATGGGGCAGAACCCGTACCAGAGGGAGACCCCCCGGTCTTCCAGGGCGGCGGCGTAGTCCCGCACCCGCCGGACAAAGTCCTCCGCCACCATGTCCGCGTCAAAGCGGATAGGAGTGTTGACGTCGTATCCGCCGGGCATGACATTTTGATTGCACAGAGGTGAGACCATGTCCCCCCGCTCGTCGAAGGAATCCCGGCGGTAGACTCCCTCCGGCTCAGGAGCGCCGGAGACGGCCCAGCGGAGCTTCTGCCCGGCGAACTCCGGGAAGGCCCCGGCCAGCCGCTCCAGCTTCTCCCCCGGCAGGGAGGACAGCAGGCCGAAGGCGCCGTCCAGCCCCTGCCACATCACGGCGGGGTCGAACCAGTCTGACAGGGTCTGCTCCTGCTGTTCGGGGACGAGGATGACGATATCCCCCTCCCGCAGGTATGGCTGGGACAGGTCCAGCATCACCGTGGTGCCCAGGGCGGCATACATGCCGAAGTTCACCACGGAATAACCGGGCAGCTGCTCCTCCATCAGGGCGGTGTCCGCGCCGAAGGCCACGCCGCTGCCCCCCACCAGCACGATCCGGGGGCCGGGGGTGTTTTCCAACAGCGCCACCTTGTATTTCAGCTCGCCCATAAAGGTGTCCCCGTACTGGGCGGGCAGGGCGAAGCCCCAGGCCAGCAGGGTCAGGGGGAGGGCCAGGAGCAGAGCAGCTGTGACGCATACAATGGCGATTTTCTTCTTCATAGGCGTCAGAATTGGAAGTAGATGAAGGCATTCTGCCCGCCGCCGGCCAGCTGGGCCAGCCACGCCGCCGAGATGGCGGCCGCCGCGCAGAATACCGTCAGGGCGGACAGAGACCAGTCCCGCTCCCCCGCCCGCTCAGGCAGCCTCTCCAACGGGAGGAGGCACAGAAGGACGGGAACCAGAGGCAGCAGAGGGGTCAGGGCCTGCCCGACGCCGCTCCAGCCGGCGGGAAGGCGGGAGAGCAGCAGGGCGGCGTCCCCCAGGCTCTCCGCCCGGAAGAACAGCCAGGGGAACGTGACCAGGGCGAAGGTGCGGATATGGCTCCACGCCGTCATGCCCCGGCCGGTTGGGGCGGGCCCTTTGCGGAAACGCTCCCGGACCGCGCCCGCCGCCAGATACAGGCCGTGGATGAGCCCCCAGAGGACAAAGGTCCACCCCGCCCCGTGCCACAGGCCGCTGAGCAGAAAGACGATCAGGATGTTCAGCATCTGCCGGGGCAGGCCCCGCCGGCTGCCGCCCAGGGGGATGTACACGTAGTCGGTGAACCAACTGGTGAGGCTGATGTGCCACCGCCGCCAGAATTCCCGGACGGTGGGGGCGGCGTAGGGCCGGCGGAAGTTCTCCATCAGGTCTACGCCCAGCAGTTTGGCGGCGCCCCTGGCGATGGCGGAGTAACCGGAGAAATCGCAGTAGATCTGCACGCCGAACAGGACGGTGGCCAGAATGATCTCCGGGCCCAGGGCCGCCTCCGGCGCGCCGTACACCCGGTCCACGAAGGGGGCAAGGCTGTCGGCGATGACCACCTTTTTGAAGTAGCCCTCCAGCAGCAGCCAGCCGCCGGCGGACAGGTTTGACCGGGAAAAGGTCCGCTCCCGCCTCAGCTGGGGCAGCAGGTTTTCCGGCCGCTCGATAGGCCCCGCCACCAGTTGGGGGAAGAAGGAGACGAACAGGGCGTAGTACCCGAAGTGGTTTTCGGCGGGAACGCTCCCCCGGTACACGTCGATGACGTAGGACAGGGTCTGGAAGGTGTAGAAGGAGATGCCCACCGGCAGCAGGATGTTCATAAGCAGGTCCAGCCCCGCGATGGAGGCGAAGAACCCGGCGTATTTGAACACCCCCAGGCAGCCCAGAGAGACGGCCAGCGCCAAAATCAGCAGGGCCCGCTTTCCGGCGGCGGAGCCGGTTCGGGAAATGCCCCGGGCACAGAGCCAGGACACCAGAGTGGTCCCCACCAGCAGAAATCCCGCGCCGAAGTTCCACCAGAAGTAGAACAGCCAGCTGGCCGCCAGCAGCAGGAGCCAGCGGGCCCGGTGGGGCAGCAGCCAGTGAAGGGCGAACACAATAGGGAAAAAGATCAGGAATTCCGGGGCGTTGAAGTTCACCGACTCTCCCCCCTTCCGAAACAGAGGGCGGCCAGAGCAGCTGCGCACGTCAGGGCCAGCGGGGGCAGCAGGTCCTCCAGCGTCCAGCCCAGCGCCAGGCCGGACAGCAGCCCCGCCCCGGCGCACAGAGCGGCCACAAGGGTGAGCACAGAGCGGCCCCGCCCCAGAAAACCGGCCAGGAGCGTCAGCAGGACGGCGGCGGCAAACAGGCTGGCTGGCATAAGCTCAAGCATGGCGTTCCTCCCGTTCCAGCTGGGCGCTCAGCCCGGCAATGATCTGTTTTGTCCGGATCGCCACTCCCTCGGTGGAAAGATGGTTGTCGGTGCCGGAGAGATACCTCCCGCTCCACAGCGACTCCTCAATGTCCAAGATCACCGGCACGCACAGTTTCTCCCGGAAATAGGCGTCCAGCGCGGCGCGGGCCTCGGGAGTGCTGTCCTCCGACAGAGCCAGCCGGTTCCGGGGGGCGTAGGTAAAATAGACGCGGACGCCCCGGTCCAAAAACCGCCGGTACATGGCGTTCAGCGGGTCCAGGAACTGGGCCTTGGGAAAGGAGCGCACAGTGTAGTCCACCGGAAGGCCGTAGACGGGCTGGTCGTCCTCCGCATTGGGCCGGTACAGGCAGTAGTCCCCATACTCATTGTAGCTGGGCTCCGGGACCGGGGCTCCGTCCTCGTCAAAGCCGGCGGGAGACAGACTGTACGCCTTTGGTTCCATGCCCGCTTTGGCGGAGAGATAGCCCGTCAGCCCGGTAAAGGCCGAGGCGCACTCCCGCATGTCCAGCAGGGAGACCATATCGTAGTTGGCCTCCATCATGCAGAAAAAGTTGTCCTCCAGGTCGCTCCGGGTGCAGAACTGCCGCTGGGCGGCGTCGAATTCCGGGGAGTGGAGCAGGATGTCCCCCTCCCCCATGCGGTCCAGGATCAGAAGAAGCTGCGGAGCGGCGCCGGTGTAGGCGAAAACGCCCATGTTTACGACTTCGTAGTCCGGGAACGTCTGATCCAACAGGGCGCTGTCATAGCCGAAGCGGGTGGAGGAGCCGGAAAACAGCACGATCTTCCTCCGCCCGGCCAGGGAGAGCAGCCGGTCGAATTTATCGGCAAACGTGGCAAAATAGCTCCCGCTGTACACCGGGGCCTCCACCGCGTTGATATGGAGCGTCTGCAGATGGTTGCAGCCGGTGAACGCGTAGTCGGTGATGGACTCGATGTCGTCGGACAGCCAGACCTCCCGGACCGCGGAGTCAGCAAAGGCCCCGGTCTCCACCCGCCGAAGGCCAGGTGGCAGGATGAGGGCAGTGTACCCTCCTCCGGCGCAGGCGTCCTTCCCAACGGTGCAGACCGGCAGACCGTTCAGCTCGCCGGGGATGACCAGCGTGTTCGCGTCCCCCGTGCAGCCGGTGATGCGGACCCCGTTTCCCTCGCTCTCCCAGGTGAATTCATCTTCCGGGGCCCACTGGGCCCACTGGGCATAGAGGGTCAGGCCCTCGGTCCAATCCACCCGGCTGCCCAGACCCACGGCGGTCCCGCTGCCGTCCGGCATGGTGTTCCACCCGGTGAGGGTATAACCGTCCCGGGCGAACATATCAGTCCCGACGGCGGTGTTGAGGCGCAGATGGATCTTTGCCGTGGGCACCTCCACGGCCTCTTCCGGGTCCCCCCCGTCCAGGCGGGTCCCGCCGTTAGCGCAATAGAACAGGGAGACGCCCCGCTCTACCCGCAGAGAGACTACGGTATTGTAGCGCGCGTTGAGGACGGTCAGCCTGCCGCCGTCGAACACCGCCTCTTCCCTGTCCGTGCCGACGACGGCATAGCCGGGTTCCAGCGTCAGGTCAAACACGGCGTCGGCCCCCCGGGGCACGGAGCGGACGTACTCCTCCGCGGTAAATCCCTCCCCCCGCTCCAGGACCACCTGGACCAGGTCAGGGTCCTCCGTGCCGGCCCCACAGGCGCAGAGGAGAAGCAGCAGTATGACCGGCAGCGCCCGTCTCATCTCCGCTCCCCCCGTTTGTTTAAAATGTGCGCACAAGCCCGCCGCATACGGAGATGCGGCGGGCTGCGCGGGCACGGATGTTACGCGGCCTCCTTGGTGATATCGAAGAAGGAGGCGATGATGCTGATCAGCATGGCCACCACGCAGGCGGCGATAGCCACGATGCAGCTGGTGGTGTCCGCCATATTGGCGGCGCTGTTCTCGAAGGTAAACACGGCGGCCAGATTGGCGACGCGGGCGTTCAGCAGCATCACGGCGCCGGCCGTCAGCAGGACGGCTCCCACCACAGGCAGGATGTCCCCGACGATGGAGGTCCCTCTGATGCCCAGAATGATAGTGACCAGCTCGGCCGCCACACCGACGATCAGCAGGACCAGGACGGTGGTGTCAACGCCCATCTTGGCGTAATAGTTGGTGCCGGTATTGATGAGATAGGAAACTACGCCCACCACAGCCGCGATAGCGGCCAGACAGGTGATGATCAGGCCAACGGAAATCTTTCTTTTCATGATTGATACCTCCTACAATAAAGATTACGGTGAAAGGCACGGCAGCCAGCCGTGTCTTTTTCCAACTCAAAGCCGAAGCTGTTA
>CANRIW010000051.1 GCA_947630785.1 uncultured Oscillospiraceae bacterium
TTTTGGGCGGTACTTCCACCGCCCAAAAATTTAATTTAGACAATCTCGCAAAAACCTCTTGACAAACCGTTCCCCGATGGGTGCGGAAGGCCAGATCCAGGGCGGTGTCAAATTCGCTGATCCACCCGTCCGGGAAGGTGATCTTCAGGGTGGGCTCCCCCAGCCCCTCGGTGAACCAGGAGGCCCGGTAGTTGGCCGCCAGGGAGGTGCCCATCACCACGGCGGAGTAGTCCTGGTGGCGGATGAGTCCCGCCATCTCGTAACGCTCGTTGACGAACAAGGCGGTGTCCTCCGGCCCCATGGCCCCCGCCGTCAGGAGCGGGTCGGCCCAGACCGTCAGAGCGGCGACGGCGGCCAGCAGAACGGCGGTACAGAGCACCGCCGCAAGAAAGAACCGTTTCCCTGTCACAGCCGCCGCCTCCCTTCCTCAGAAGTTGGCATAGATAAAGGTATCCACCCCGGAGAGGAACAGCGCCGGCCCCGCCAGGCACACCACGGTGAGCGCCAGCCGGGCCGCCGTGGGCCGGAACCGCTCCGCCTGCTCCAGCGGATTGGGGCAGGCCAGCAGGGCCAGGCCCGCCGGGAAAGCCAGCAGAGGCGTCCAATAAACGATTCCCGTCCCTCCCGCGTTCAGGATACTCTGCAAAAATTTCAGCGCGTCGGACAGCGCCGTCATGGGCAGCGCCGCGGCGAACTCCGGGCTGGGCAGGCCCCAGCCGGAGCGGAACAGCCCGCCCAGCAGGGCCAGGCCCTCTCCCACAGTGTCCGCCCGGAAGAACACCCAGGCCACATTGACGAACAAAAAGGTCAGCAACCAGCCGAGCCACTTGGGAAGGGAGGCCTTCCCCCCCGCCAGCCGCTCCAGACACATGGCCGCCCCGTGAAGGGCGCCCCACAGGATGAATCCCCAGCCCGCCCCGTGCCACAGGCCGGACAGCAGGAAGATGATCATGATGTTCCGGCAGGTGATTGCCATCCCCCGGCGGCTGCCCCCCAGGGGGAAGTACACGCACCGCCGGAAGAACCCGGACAGGGTGATGTGCCACCGGCCCCAGAAATCTTTGATGGACAGGGCCTTGTAGGGGCTGTTGAAGTTCACCGGCAGGGCGATCCCCATCATCCGGGCCATGCCGGCGGCCATATCGCAGTAGCCGGAGAAGTCGAAGTAGATCTGAAGGGTATAGCACAGGATGGTCAGGGCGCTGTCCGTGGGGGACAGGGCGCCGGCTCTGCCAAAGCCGAAATCGGCCCCGCCCGCAAAGACGCCCGCCAGCAACACCTTCTTGGCAAGGCCCAGGGCGAAGCAGTACAGCCCCGCCGCCAGATCGTCCCAGGAGAAGGGAGCAGGCTCACGGAACTGGGGGGCCAGCTCGGCCACCCGGGTGATGGGCCCGCAGGTGGCGGTGGCGAAAAAGGTGACGCAGCAGGCGTAATCCAAGGGGGAGACCTCCCCTGCCCTGCCGTCATAGCAGTCCCGCAGCCATAGAATCTGCTGGAAGGTGACGAAGGACAGCCCCAGGGGGGCCAGCCATCCCGGCGGCGTGAACAGCCCCTCCCAGGGGGTGAGGGACAGTGCGAAGCCGGTGTACTTGAAAAAGGCCAGCACCGCCAGCAGAAGCGCCGCGCCCAGGGCCATCAGCGGCTTTTTGCGTCCGGGACGGCGGACGATCTCCCGGCCCAGCAGATAGCTGACGGTCCCCTCCGCCCCCAGCAACAGCAGGGACAGAGGGGAGCTCCAGCCGCAGAACAGCGCCCCCGCCGCCAGCAGGCACGCCCGGGGGGCCAAAGGCCCCAGCCAGCGGCTCACCCGCCACAGGATCAATACCAGCGGCAGAAATGCCAGGAGAAACAGATGGCTCTGTATGTTCATCGTTCTGAATCTACCTGGTGCGCTCCAGGTAGCTGGACATCTCGCCGTTGAGCCGCTCCCCGCAGGAGTGGACGATCTGGAGCAGCGACTGATAGGTGCCGGGATACGCCTCCTTCATGGCATCGTGGTCCATGGCGGGGAACCGGGCATCCCGGCCGGGGTTGGCCAGGGCGGCCAGATATTCCGCCTCGGTCATGATGAGATCGGCTCTGGGCAGGCCCGCCAGGAACTGGGTCTCGGGCACGGAGAAGAAGTCCTCGTTGCTGTCAGGGCTGGCCATATGCAGGTGCCGGTACAGGATGTACACCGTGGTGGTCAGATAATCGGTGGCCGCCTTGATGGCGTTCCGGCTGCCCAGATGGCTGAGCAGATCGAACAGCAGGCCCACCGAGTTGACCACCAGCTTTTTGGACAGCGTGGCCATCACAGACCCCTTCATCACATTGTCCCGCTCGGTGGACACGTCGTAGAGGGTGTCGGCGTCCAGAATGGTGGTGCCGTCCCTGCTGAGGGTGCGGCCCAGCAAAAAGTCGGCGGAGACGCCGTAGAAATCGCAGGCTTTGGTGACGAACACCAGCCCCGGCTCACGGACGCCGTTCTCGTAGTGGGAAAGCAGCGCCTGGGAGATGCCGAGCTCTTTGGCGGCCTGCCGCTGGGAGATGCCCTTCTCCTGCCGCAGCAGGGACAGAGACCGGGCAAAATTTGGATTCATCATGGGTACTTCTCTCCTTCTGTCGCCGGATGGCTCCGGTGGAAACACAGCGGGTATAGTATATCGAATGAATTACCTGTTGTAAAGAGTATTCCCGCTGAAAACCCCTCCAAAAAACCTCGCTGATTTTTATGTAATTTTGTCCTTCGACCCTTGCAAATCTTCCGGAACAGTGGTAGATTTATAACCACCGAAACCCACTTTAAACCATATCCGGGAGGTAACATACATCATGTTCGACAAACTCATCGAAAAACTGAAGGCCGACCCCAAGCGCATCGTGTTCACCGAGGGCACCGACGCCCGCATCCTGGAGGCCGCCGCCCGCCTGCTGTCCGACAGCTTCCTCACTCCCGTGCTGGTGGGCAATGAGGAGGAGGTCCGCGCCGCCGCCGGGAAGTCCGGCTTCGACATCCGGGGCGCCGAGATCGTCGACCCCGCCGCCTATCCGAAGATGGACGAGATGGTGGCGGCCATGGTCCAGCTCCGCAAGGGCAAGATGACCGAGGACGAGTGCCGCGCCGCCCTCCGGAAGGGCAATTACTTCGGCACCATGCTGGTGAAGATGGGCGTGGCCGACTGCCTGCTGGGCGGCGCCACCTATTCCACCGCCGACACCGTCCGTCCCGCCCTCCAGCTGGTCAAGACCAAACCGGGCGCGCATCTGGTGTCCTCCTGCTTCATCATGAGCCGCGACACCGGCGACGAGGCCCTGCGTCTGCTGTGCATGGGCGACTGCGCCATCAACATCTCCTATGAGGACACCGTGGACAAGGAAGGCAACGTGACCCTCACCGCCGCCCAGAAGCTGGGCGAGGTGGCCGTGGAGTGCGCCCGCACCGCCAGGACCTTCGGCATCGACCCCAAGGTGGCCGTGCTGTCCTTCTCCACCAAGGGCTCCGGCAAGGGCTCCACCGTCCCCCTCAGCGCCGCCGCGGTCCAGGCCGCCCGGGACATCGACCCCGAACTGGCCATCGACGGCGAGATGCAGTTCGACGCAGCCGTCTCCCCCACCGTGGGCCAGCTGAAGTTCCCCGGCTCCAAGGTGGCGGGCTATGCCAACACCTTCATCTTCCCCAACATCGAGTCCGGCAACATCGGCTACAAGATCGCCCAGCGTCTGGGCGGGTACGACGCCTACGGCCCCATCCTGCTGGGCCTGAACGCCCCCATCAACGACCTGTCCCGTGGCTGCAACGCCCAGGAGGTCTACTCCATGGCCATCATCACCGCCGCCCTGGCGTGACCATACCCGGCGGCAAAGAACATTTTATCCGCGGCAGCAAAGCTCCCCAGGCCGTCGTTCCGACGGCCTGGGGAGCAGTTTTCTCTTTTCGGACGGGCCTTTGGCTTACAATTTTTTCTTATTTACATATTGTATAATCAAACCCGCTGTGTTAGAATAAATACAGGCTGTAATTAGAAAGGAGAGATCCCAATGGAAAAGCCCGCCGGTCCGGCCCGAACACTGAAGCTCAACTACAAGCGCACCTTCCTCATCGGCTTCGCCTTTTTCGGAATCCTGCTGCTGTGGCAGGTGTACGACGCCTGGTGTCCCACCTTCCTGACGGATATCTTTGCCCGGCGGATGTATTCGCTGTCCTCGGCGGAGCTGAAGAGCGCCGACCCGGACAAGCTGTTGAACGTCCAGTGGATCGTGGGCATCATCATGGCCTGCGACAATCTGGCGGCGCTGATCCTGCTACCGCTGTTTGGGACCCTGTCAGATAAGACCCGCACGCCCATCGGCAAGCGTATGCCCTACATCCTGGTGGGCACCTTCGTGGCCGCCGTGGCGTTCCCGTTCATCCCCCTGTTCTTCCACTACAACAACATCATCGGCATGGTGGCCATGATGGCGATCGTGCTCATCTTCATGATGATGTACCGCAACCCCGCCGTGGCCCTGATGCCGGACATCACGCCAAAACCCCTGCGGGCCAAGGCCAACGGCGTCATCAACATCATGGGCTATCTGGGCGGCGCCTTCGGGACGGTGCTGGGCATCTTCCTGGTGCTCAGCAGCTACATCAACGCCCCTGACAACGCCCGGAACCTGTGGACCATCGAACTGCCCTTCCTGATCGCCAGCGTCCTTATGGTGATCTCCGCCCTGGTGCTGTACTTCACCGTAAGGGAAAACGCCATCGCGGAGGAGATGAAGGACGATATGGCCCTTGGGGAGTCCCTCGCCGCGGTGGAGACACCTGTGGACGACGGACCCATGAGCCCCGCCAACCGGCGGATGCTCCTGGCCATCCTGGGCGCGGAGTTCCTGTGGTTCATGTCCGATAACGCCATCGGCACCTATATCGGCAACTATGTCATCTACTACCTGAACTCCGCCTCCAGCGCCACCAGCACGCTGACCATCGTGGGCGGGGCGGCGTCGGTGATCGGCTTCGCCACGGCCGGGCGCATCGCGGACAAGATCGGCCGGAAGTGGACTATCTCCACCGGCCTTGCCTGCACCCTGGCGGGGCTGCTGATCATGTGCTTCGTGGCGCCCACCGGCCAGGTCACCGGGGCCAATGGGGAGCACGCCTTCCCGGCGCTGCTGTTCCTGGTGTGGGCGGTCAAGGGCTTCGGGATGGCCCTGGTCCACAACTGCTCCTTCCCCATGGTGGTGGAGCTGTGCTCCTCCGCAAAGATCGGCCGCTTCACAGGTTACTATTACGCGGCGAGCATGTCCGCCCAAACCATCACTCCCATCCTGCTGGGGCTGGTGCTCAACGCCACCCTGGCCTGGCGCGCCCTGCCGGTATACGCCGTGATCCTCACCGCGGCCAGCTTCTGCGTGTTCACCGGCCTGGTGAAGAACATCAAAGCCGGAAAAGTGGCCAACGCCCACGGTCTGGAGGCCCTCGGCGGCGACGACTGACCGGGTCCAAAAACTCCTGCCCTCGGCAAAGGGCTGACTGGTCCGACGGGACCAGTCAGCCCTTTTTCTCTGCCCGCCGCTGTTCCGCTTGCCGTGGCCGGCGCGCCGCCCGGCTTCCGCGGGAAAACCGCGTTTCACGCAAAAAACCGCCTGCCTTCCCGGCAGACGGCTCTTTTTGCGGTTCACGCCAGCTTGTTGAGCTTCAGCGTCATGGCGCTCTTCTTGTTGGCGGCATTGTTCTTATGCAGCAGACCCTTGGCAGCGGCCTGATCCACAGCCTTGACGGCCACCTTGTAAGCGGCATCGGCCTCGCTGCGGCTGCCACCGGCTACCGCGGCCTGGAACTTCTTCAGGTCGGTCTTCAGAGCGGACTTCTGCGCCTTGTTCTGGGCGGCCTTGGTGGCGTTCACCAGAACACGCTTCTTGGCAGACTTGATATTGGGCAAACCAAACACCTCCTCCGATTGCCTTGTTGATCGCGGGAGTCTCCCACCGCAGATACGTATTCTACCATGAAAAAAATGAAATTGCAACATCTATTTTTACTTTTTTGGATAGAAACTTTCCCAAAACAAAAAATAGGGTCGTGTCCGGCTTTGGACACAATACCTTGTATCACTCTGTCATCCTTGGGGGGATCATTATGGCGCAGCGGCGCACCGATCTGGCCGTAGAGGCCCATCAGCTCTGGCGGGAGGGAGCGGGAGAGGCCACGGCCCTCCCCGGCATCCGCTCGGTGGAGGCGGAGCGGGAGGGGTTTCCCGTCACCACCGTCACTGTGACCGATGAAAAGGCCGGGGAGGCCATCGGCAAAGCCCCCGGCGTGTATATCACCCTGGAGCTGGAGGGCCTCCTCCGCCGGGAGGAGGACGCCTTCCGCCGGGCCGTCCGGGCCATCGCGGGGGAACTGTCCCCTCTGCTGCCGGAGGGCCCCGCTCTGGTGGCCGGTCTCGGCAACCGGGCGGTCACCCCGGACGTGATCGGCCCGCTGGCCCTGGAACATCTGCTGGTCACCCGCCACCTGGTGGAGCAGGTGCCCGACCACTTCGGCCATCTGCGCCCGGTGGCGGCTGTCTCCCCCGGCGTGCTGGCCTCCACCGGGGTGGAGAGCGCCGCCGCCGTCTCCGCCCTGGCGCGGGAGTTGAAGCCCGCCTGCGCCGTCGTCGTCGACGCCCTGGCCGCCCGGTCCCTGGAGCGGCTGTGCCGCACGGTGCAGCTGTCCGACACGGGCATCGTCCCCGGCTCCGGCGTGGGCAACCACCGGCAGGCCCTGGACAGGGACACCCTGGGCGTCCCCGTGTTCTCAGTGGGAGTCCCCACGGTGGTGGACGGCGCCACCCTGGCCCTGGACCTGCTGGAGGGGGTCGGCGTCCGCGCCCCGGGGCGGGACGCCCTGGCAGGCGGCGGGGACCTGTTCGTCACCCCCCGGGACATCGACAGCCGGGCCGCTGTCCTGGCCAAGGCCCTGGGCTACGGGATCAGCCTGGCCCTCAACCCCTCCCTGACGGCGGAGGATTTGACAATGCTGCTGGAATAGGGCGAAAAAATATGGTTGTCCTTTTGTGCGCTCTCTGCTATAATTCATTAAGGATTGCTTAAGAGAGGAGGCCGCCCATGAAGGGACCCATGCGCTTTGCCCCGTTCCGCTTCCTGGCGGAGATGGTGGATCTGTACTTCTCCAAGCGGGTGGCCCGCTCCGCCGCCGAGCTGTCCTACTGGCTGACGCTGACCTTCTTCCCCATCATCATCTGCGTGTCCGCCTTTCTGGACGTGCTCAACATCGACTTCGACCGTCTGATCGACCAGGTGCAGGACTTCCTGCCCCAGAGCGTGATGGTGATCTTCCGGGAGTATATCCGCTATATCTCCACCAACCAGTCCACCGCCATGTTCATCGGCGGGGTGCTGCTCACCCTGCTGTTCGCCTCCGCCGCCGTGCGGGCGCTGATGAACATCATGCAGGACATCTATGGCCGGGCCACCTTCTGGGGCCTGCGGCGCTTCCTGGCCAGCGTGATCTTTGCCCTGCTGCTGCTGGTGGTCATCTACCTGTCCCTGGCGGTGGTGGTGTCCGGCAACTGGTTCTTCCACACGGTGGGCAATCTGCTGGGGCTGGAGGACCTGCTGTCCCGGTTCGCCCTCTGGCAGTGGCTGAAGTACGTCCTGCTGCTGGGGATCGTGTTCCTGTTCATCCTGTTGCTGTACCGGTTCTCTGCCCCTCTGGAGCAGCCCAGGCCCCCCGTGGTGCTGGGCGCCCTGCTGGCCGCCCTGGCCCTGGCGGGGGCCTCCATGATCTTCTCCTTCCTGGTGGGCAGTTCCACCCAGTACTCCCTGGTGTACGGCTCCCTGGCCTCGGTGATCATCATGCTGGTGTGGCTGTACCTCTGCGGCAACGTGCTGATTTTGGGCTCGGTATTCAATTTCGTCCTCTACCGCTGGCACAGGGAAAAACACGGTAAAACGAGTCAAACCAACTGAGACCGCCGCTCACGCGGCGGTCTCTTTCCGCATAAAGCCCCCCGCCCCGCGGCAAACTAACCGGGAACAAACAGGAAAGAGGGTGGCCGCCGTGTGGCAGATCGGCGTGTGGGAGCGGGACGAGGGGCTTGCCCAGCGGGTGAGCCGGATGGCGGAGGGCCGCTCCGCCCTGGTGCGGGCCTGCCGGCACCCGGCGCTGCTGGCGGGGCTGCGGCTGGATCTGCTGGTGGTGTCCCCCGGCGCGGCGGGCTGGGCGGGGGCGGCCGCCCTCATGTGCCGCACCGCCCTTCTCCCCGGCGGGCTGTCCGCCCTCACACGGGCCCTCCCCGCCGATACGGTGGTGAGCTATGGGACTTCCCCCCGGAACACCCTCACCCTTTCCAGCCTGGAGGGAGAGCAAGCGGCGGTGGCTGTCCAGCGGGAGTTCGTCTCCCTGGAGGGCCGGGCGGTGGAACGGCAGGAGCTGGTGCTGCCCTACGACGGACGGGCCCCGGAGCTCTTCCTGGCGGAGGCGGGGACCGCCCTGCTGCTGGGCTGCCTGCCCCCGGACGGGACATAGAAGACGGGACGCGGACGCGTCCCGTCTCAGCTTGTCGAAAAACCGAGTCTAAGCGGTTGCATAGGCTTGGTTTTGATTTACGGAGAAGATACAGCAAAAGA
>CANRIW010000052.1 GCA_947630785.1 uncultured Oscillospiraceae bacterium
GGCTGTCTGTCCCTGCTGGGTGTTCGCCCGGCTAAACGATGGAAGTCCATCAAAGTAAAATACCAGAACGAGCAGTTTCAGGTGCGGTTTAAGACTTTCACCGGCTGGACGGCGCAAATCATCCAGCATGAAATCGACCACTGCGAGGGAATCGTGATTTGATTAGAAAGGGTGTTTCTCTCATGTCGAACCAGGGCATTCCGTTTCGCAATAAAAGATCAATAGAGAGGTAGAGCAGCATGAGCAAAGTAAAGAACAACGCCAAAATCAAAAATCCTCTGATCGTCGGCATCCGCGAGCAGTTGGAGCACCGCGCTCTCTGGATGTACCTTCTGACCGACGAGGCCGCCAAGAAGGGTCTCCCCCGCGAGGAATACGCCCCGGCCGCCATCCGCAGATGCGGCGTATATCAGGGCAATCTGCTCAAAGAAAAGGGAGGCATGGGCAACTCCCTGAAAGGGTTGAAGAAAGCCCTGTTCGGGTTCTTCGCCCAGAAGGTGTTCGAGATGAAGATCCTCCGCTGTGACGACGACCACCTGGACATCGACTTTCACTACTGTCCGCTGGTAAAGGCGTGGCAGAAGCAGGGCTGCAGTGACGAGGAGATCGCCACCCTCTGCGACCACGCCATGTGCGGCGACCGGGGCATCGGCTCCTGCTTCGGCGTGGAGCTGGACTTACCCCAGACCATCGCCAAAGGCGCCGACACCTGCCAGCTGCGATACATAAGGCGCTGACGCCCATTTGAATCAGAAACCGAGGAGGCGGCTTCCATGCCCTTTGAGATCATCCGCGGCGACGTCACCGAGCTGAAGGTGGACGCCATCGTCAACGCGGCCAACCCCAAGCCGGTGGTTGGCTGGGGCGTGGACGCCGGTATCCACCAGAAGGCAGGCCCCAAACTGCTGGCCGCCCGTGAAAAAGTTGGCGCCATCCCAGTGGGGCAGGCCGCCGTCACACCGGGATTTGACCTGCCCTCCAAGTATGTCATCCACGCGGTGGGGCCTGTATGGGTGGACGGCACTCACGGTGAGGCCGCCCTGCTCCGTCAGACCTACGACTGTGCCCTTGCGGCGGCGGCAAAAAAGAAGTGCAAGTCTGTGGCCTTCCCCCTGCTGTCCTCCGGCAACTACGGGTTCCCTAAGGATGTTGCTCTCCAGACCGCCGTGGCCGCGTTCAGCGCGTTCCTGATGGATCACGATATCAGCATCACCTTGGCGGTGTTTGACAAAGCCGCTTTCGACTTGTCCGGCAAGCTGTTCGCCTCGGTGCGGAGTTACATAGACGAGCACTACATCCAGTCCAAGCTGTGGGACGAATACGGCGGCGCATCAGATGGCACCCTCACAGTGGAGGAAGGCAAACTGCTCCTCCGGCAGATGGAGCGGCAGCGCCAACTCCGTGCTAAGCGGGTGGAGGCAATGCCCGATGTGGCTCCTATGGCTGCTCCTCCCATCTCTGCCAACATTCTGCCCTCGGCCTCCGCTCCGGCTCACGCCAAAAAGGCAAAACTCACCGGCGCACAGCCCTCTCTGGAGGAGTTGTTGAAGCAGACCGACGCCAGCTTCTCCGAGACGCTGCTGAAGCTCATTGACCGCACCGGCAAGAAGGACTCGGACATTTACAAGAAAGCCAATATCGACCGCAAGCTGTTCTCCAAGATCCATAACAACCCCGCCTATAAGCCTACCAAACCCACCGCGCTGGCCTTTGCCATCGCGCTGGAGCTGAGTCTGGAGGAGACCCGTGACTTCATCGGCCGGGCGGGCTTCGCCCTCACCCATAGCAGCAAGTTTGACATCATCGTGGAGTATTTCATCGTCAACCGCAACTACGATGTGTTCGCCATCAACGAGGCGCTGTTCGCCTTCGACCAGCCGCTGATCGGTGGAAACGCCGCGTAAGGGGGAGAATCCATGCGAATCATCATCTCCCCTGCCAAGAAAATGAATGTGGATGTGGACGGCCTCCCACCCGAGGGGACGCCTCAGTTCATTGACCGCACCCGGCGGCTGATGGAAGCCCTACAGTCCATGTCCCCCAGGGAATTGCAATCCCTCTGGAAGTGCAATGACGCCATCGCCAAGCTGAATCTGGAGCGGCTGGCGCACATGGAGCTGGACCGTCGGCTCACCCCCGCCGTCTTCTCCTATGAGGGCATCCAGTACCAGTACATGGCCCCCACCGTATTCGAGACGGCACAGTTCGACTACATCCGGGAGCACCTGCGTATCCTGTCCGGCTTTTATGGCCTGCTCCGACCCTTTGACGGCGTGACCCCCTACCGGCTGGAGATGCAGGCCAAACTCGCGGTGAACGGACATAAAGACTTGTACGGCTTCTGGGACGATTCTCTCGCAAGCCAGCTTGCCGCTGAGACCGATTTGGTACTCGACCTGGCCTCCAAGGAGTACAGCAAGGCGGTGGAGCCCCAGCTGCCCGCCTCGGTGCGCTTTTTGACCTGCACCTTTGGCGAGTTGAAAGGGGACAAGCTCATCGAAAAGGGCACCACGTGCAAGATGGCCCGCGGGCAGATGGTGCGCTGGCTGGCGGAGAACAACGTCACCGCCCCGGAGGACATCAAACGTTTCGCCGGCCTGGGCTATCGGTATGCGCCGGAGCGCTCCACGGAAAACAACTATGTTTTTATCAAGGGAGGTAAAAAATATGAAGGAAATTTATCTGGCAGGCGGATGCTTCTGGGGCGTCCAGAAGTACTTTGACCAGTTTGACGGCGTCATGCTCACCGAAGTTGGCTATGCCAACGGACCGGATAGTGCCCCAAGCTACCGGGACGTCTGCAATTCCAGCGGCCATGCAGAGACTGTCCGTGTGGGCTATGACGAGAAAAAAATCACGTTGACCCGCTTATTGGACTTTTATTTCATGGTGATCGACCCGGTGTCCGTCAACCGACAGGGCAATGACACCGGTGTACAATACCGCACAGGCATCTACTACACAGATGAGAGTCAGCTTGAGGAGATTCGGGCTGTGTATAACCGAGAGCAGGCAAAGGCAGGACAGCCGCTGGCCGTGGAAGTCATGCCGCTCAAGAACTTCTTTTCCGCCGAGGAATACCACCAGAAGTATCTTGACAAGAATCCCGGAGGATATTGCCATATTCCGAAGAAAATGTTTGAACTTGGGAATGCTGACGCATAGTGCGCGACAAGTGAATTACCAATTTAGTTCCCGTCTGTAGAACCGATAAGAGAGAGGATATAATTCTAATGATGAACATTGACGCCGGCGTTAATAAGTACCATGATACGGCCAACGCCGTCCTGGTAGACGTCCGCAATGAGGACGAATTTGCGGAGGGCCACATCCCGGGCAGCGAGAATGTACCGTTGGGCAAACTGGGTATGGATATCTACGACGTTGTTCCTGATCTGGGCACACCGGTGTTCCTCTATTGCCGGAGCGGCAACAGGAGCGCGCAGGCCGCGGCCGTACTCTCTGAACTGGGATATGAGCACATCACCAATATAGGCGGCATCATGAACTACCAGGGAGAATTGGAGAAATAGAGATGGCTGAAATCATCGCGAGAAGACAATTTGCGCCCCTGTACATATGGTTGGACATCGCCTTTTTGCTCGTGTTCTTGGCGCTTTTACTGTGGAAAAAGAAGTATATGACGGTCCTCGTCGGCTTCATCATGGGGATCGTCTATATGCTGGTCGATTACGGCATCTTTCACCTGCTGCTGAATACCCGGACGATCTCCGAGGGGCACAGCCTGTTTTGGGTGCTGTTATGGATGTCCATGAGCTACGGTTTCACGAATTTTACATGGATCTGGCTGTGGATATCCAAGGATCGGCGTTTGTTTGAGTGGTCGCTTTTGATCTTGACCTGGTGGTTCTGCTGCCCTCTCATCACACAGACTTTTGCGGGCGACGCCGAGCCGATCATTATACAGCGCACGACAGGCTCCTACCACGGCTATATGGCGCTGATCCTTTTCGTGGGATACCTGGGGCTGATCGTATATAACCTCTACCAGAAAAACGAAAGGAGAAGGATCCATATCCTGTGGCTTTTGGCAATCGGGATCCTAGTCCAGTTCGGCTGGGAGGCCGGGCTGCTGCTCGGCGGGATCCGCAGCGCAGGATTTGAGAGCGTCGGCGCCAAGATGCTGCCCCTTGTGATGAATTCGCTCCTTGAAACAAATCTGGGAATGCCGTATGTGTTCTGCATTTATATCGCCTATTCCAGCAGATTCACCGAGCAGTTTAAGCGGCGTGAGAAAGTGTCCTTTACAGAGCGGATTGAGGAATGGAACGGTGAGCGAGTGAACGCAGTTTCAAAGTGAGACAGGCACGTATGAAAAGGTTGTTATCATTTGTTTTGGCGATACTTCTCTGTTTATCCGGATGCGCTCCAGTTGATACTCCGGCAGAAACCGAATCCGAAAGTCCCGAGACTCAATACAGTGAAGCTGCAACGGCACCCGTCGAAAGCGAAGAAGCGGTGTCCGAAACAGGCCCCACAGAATCTGATACCGAGGAGGAGCCAACCATGCAAATTCAAGTCACCGACGGAACGAATACCGTCGTCTTTCAGTTAAATGACACTACCCCCGCAAAGAGTCTGTATGAAATGCTTCCCCTTGAAGTTGAGGTAGAAAACTACTCAAATAACGAGAAAATCTTCTATCCGCCCCAAGAAGTGGAGGCGTCGGGCGGCATCGAAGGAGACTGCAATGCTGGGGCCATCGCCCTTTTCTCCCCATGGGGAAATGTTGTCATGTACTATGGGCCCGCTTCTGCCTATCCGGGGCTGTATGTTCTCGGTGAAGCCATCGAGGGAGCAGATCTGATTGGAAATTTGAGTGGAACCATTCAGGTGACCGCAAGGAGGACTGATTAAAATGGCAGACAAAATGGAACTTATCAGACAGCGTCACAGCGTGCGGCAGTATCAAGACAAGAAGATCCCGGCGGACATCCGGGAACAGCTCGACGCTTTTGCGTCTGAACTGAACGGCAAAGGAGATCTGCATATCCAGATCCTTTATGACGAGCCGGAGTGCTTCAATACCCGCATGGCGCATTATGGGAAGTTTGAGAATGCGAACAATTACATCGCCATGGTTGGAAAGAAATCGCCGGATCTGGAGGAACGGTGCGGCTACTTTGGAGAACAGCTTGTGCTGAAGGCGCAGGAACTGGGGCTGAACACCTGCTGGGTCGCACTCACCCACGGCAAGAGCAAGGCTGAGGTTGCGCCTGATGAAAAGGAAGCGATCATCATATCCCTTGGTTACGGCAAAACACAGGGCAACTCACGAAAGAGCAAGACATCCTCCGAGGTGAGCAACCTCACCAGCAATTCGCCGGAGTGGTTCAAGAAAGGCATAGAGGCGGCTCTTTTAGCCCCGACCGCCACCAATCAGCAGAAATTCAAGTTTGAACTGAGCGGCAGCAATACCGTCTCAGTCAAGGCCGGTTTGGTGGGCGTATGCCTGAAGATCGACCTCGGCATCGTAAAATGCCACTTTGAGATCGGCGCGGGAAAGCAAAATTTCCAGTGGAAATAACGCCGAGGTTAGATGAGTTTGTGGAACGCTATACGGCGTTTGAGAGCTAAGTTAATACAGCTTGCCAAGAAATAAAAATGTCGCCCCACAGGCGACCACGACCTCCTTTGCTTTTGTTATGCTCAGGCCACAACAAACAAAGGAGGTCATTCCAATGACAGAACTGGTATTCATTTTGGACCGCAGCGGCTCCATGGGCGGGCTGGAGAGCGACACCATCGGCGGCTTCAACTCCATGCTGGAAAAGCAGAAGAAGGAGTCCGACAAGTGCCTGGTGTCCACCGTTCTCTTCGATGATCGGTGCGAGGTCATCCACGACCGCATCCCGCTGGAACAGGTCCCCGCCCTGACGGACAAGGAATACTACGTCCGGGGCTGTACCGCTCTGCTGGACGCGGTGGGCGGCGCCATCCACCACATCGGCAACGTCCACAAGTACGCGCGGCCGGAGGACCGCCCCGAGCGCACCCTGTTCGTCATCACCACCGACGGGCTGGAGAACGCCAGCCGGGAGTACGACTACGCCCGCGTCAAGGCCATGATCGAACGGCAGAAGGAGAAGTACGGCTGGGAGTTCCTGTTCCTGGGCGCCAACATCGACGCGGCCAAGGAGGCCGCCCGCTTCGGCATCAGTGCGGACCGGGCGGTGCGCTTCCATTCCGACCACGTCGGCACCGCCCTGAACTATGAAGTCATCAGCGAGACGGTGTCCTGCTTCCGCAGAGCCGCTCCGCTGGCCGCCAACTGGAAAGAGCGCATTGAAGAGGACTATCAGAAGCGGGGAGGCAAGAAGAAATGATCGGCGCGATTTTGGGGGACATCATCGGCAGTCCCTATGAGTTCGACCAGGGAAACAAGTCCAAGGACTTCCCCCTGTTCTCCGAGCGCTCCACCTTCACCGACGACACGGTGATGACTCTGGCCGTGGCCCAGGGTATCCTGGATGCCGGCAAAAATGCGGATGATGAGACTGTCCGCCAGTCCATCATCCGCTCCATGCGGGAGTTGGGCCGCCGCTACCCCAATGCGGGCTATGGCGGGCAGTTCCGTTGGTGGTTAAGATCTCACGATCCCCAGCCTTACAACAGCTGGGGCAACGGCTCCGCCATGCGGGTGTCCTCCGCCGGGTGGCTGTTCGACGATCTGGAGGACGTCCTTCGGGCGGCAAAGCTGTCCGCCGAGGTCACCCACAATCATCCGGAGGGCATCAAGGGCGCGCAGGCAACGGCGGCGGCCACCTTTCTGGCCCGCACGGGGCACAGCAAGGCGGAGATCAAGTCCTACATCGAGGACACGTTCCACTACGATCTCAGCCGCACCTGCGACGAGATCCGCCCCACCTATCGCCATGTGGAGAGCTGCCAGGAGACGGTCCCAGAAGCCATCACCGCTTTTCTGGAGGGGAACAGCTTTGAAGATGTGATCCGCACCGCCGTCTCTCTGGGCGGCGACTGCGACACGCTCACCGCTATCGCCGGCAGCATCGCCGAGGGGTTCTACGGCGTGCCGGAGAATCTGCGGACGGAGTGTCCGGCGCGGTTGCCGGAAGATCTTCGGGCTATCGTGGAGCGGGCCGCCGGGCAGTCATCTCTGACTGAGCTATAAGATCGCTATTCTTTGTTTCAGCGACCCAAATCTTGGGCCGCTTACCTCTCTGCCTCTTCATCCAACGCTTCCACCAGAAAACTGACCGGCCGGAAGCCGTCGTTGCAGGACAGCATGGCTTTCTTTGTCGAGGTTGGCTGCGTTTTGGTGACAGAGACTGTATTTGACCACAATTCCCACCACATTCAACACTGGAACACATGGATTTATTGTGGCCAAAGCGTGTCATACAATAACAACATCAAAATAGAAACGGCTAAAAACAATCAAAAATGCCTCAAAAAAGTTTTCTTCTCGGCTTCGCATCCGAGAGGTCGAGAGTTCGAGTCTCTTCAGGTCCACCAAACGGAAACCACCGCGGATCATTCCGCGGTGGTTTTTCGTTTGACCACAGGAATACCACAGACAGGGTTCAGTTTATTTTCATTTCCCCCCTGGCCTGGGCGATCTCTGCTTTCATCTCCAGGATCAATTTTTTCAGCTTTTCCTCGCACTCAGCCTCGGTTTTGGCATAAATATTTCGGGAATGTTTTTTGCCGTCAGGCCAGACCGGGGAGTACCTTCCCTCCCACAGATGGGGCCTCAGCTGGCTGACGCAGCCCGTTCCGGGCCTGCGGCGGGGCGTCTTGTACGGGACGAACTCCGACGCAGGAGCCGTCTCCTCCGCGTTTTGCGCCCCTTCCAGCGCCTCCGCGCCGGCGATGCCGTGGTCTATCTTTGCCGCCGCGCTCTTCCGCATCTCGTCGGTGATATGGGCGTAGACGTTCAGCGTGGTGGTGCTGGACACATGGCCGATGATGGCCGAGAGGGTCTTTACATCCATGCCGTGTTCCAGGGCCATGGTGGCGAAGGTATGTCTCAAATCTGCCAATGTCAAGCACAGACTAAGGGAATTTTGTAAATAAAATGTGAATTGAGTCACATCGTGGTGCCTTGGACCTGTTGACAAACTCCTTTTCCATTTACCCCCTCATCCGAACTTACAGAAAAAAAGACGCCCTGCGGCGTCG
>CANRIW010000053.1 GCA_947630785.1 uncultured Oscillospiraceae bacterium
CAAGGCGCCACAACGCTTCAGGCGTTGTGAAGTTTTCGATGAATTATTTCATTGTCCACTTGACGGGGGGCAGAGCATACCAGCGGCTTTATGAAGCGATTGGGAAAGACCCTAAAATATCCATCGGGAAAGTGAAATACATTGACTTTTCCAAGCAGTTTTCATCTGTATACAACGCCTTTTGGTTTAAACGAAAATCCTTTGAGTATGAGAAAGAAGTTCGCTTAATTTTTACCCAAAATGGCGGTTTTCCTGGAATTGATATACCAGTAGATGTGGATTTGCTAATTGATAATCTTTACGTGTCGCCATATGCGCCTCTCTGGTTCTATGAGGTTATAGAATCAGTTTTAGATAAATTTTCCTTGAATAGATCCATTTTGCGATCACAAATGTTAATTGGCCCTTTTTTCTAATAATGCTTGTTATTTGATAAAACCTCTTGCTGATGGCCTGCAAATCGTTGATATTACTGGGTTTCTTTCAAATCCTATAATTACACTCCGACCATCGAAAAGCCTTGAAACTAAAGGGTTTCAAGGCTTTTCCTTTTTGCTTGTTCTTCCATAATTCGGTAAACTGTTACCAAAAGTGTTACCAAAATCGGTGTGTTACAATTAGCCGGGAAAAAAGTGTTACCAAATACTAAGGGCCGGGGTTCTCCCCGGCCCTTATATTCAGTATCCTTTTGAGCGGGCTTCTATTTCTTCAAACCGTTCTACCATTTCTCCCACGGCATTGTTGAGTTCGTCTAAATCAGGATATAGATCCCGTTGCGGTGCTGCCAAAGAAACCGCTTTCTTCTCATGCCCCAGATACCCGTTGGGATGTCCTCCGGGGCAGTCAGGTCTGGGATAAGGTAGTCACCTTCCCGGTGGTACGTCAGGTTTGCGCTCATTTTTTGACCTCCTTCCTGTGATTGCTTTATTGTAGCAGTCGCCATTCCAAAAGACGAATGTGCGAAAAAGAAAACGCTCAGAAAAGCATTTCTGCTCTTTTGAGCGTTTTCATGGGATTTTTAATACGATTTGTGTCTGCTGTATCATAGCCTGGTATGTGTGTTCAGCGCCGGATTTCTGATGTTTTGCGGAATCCCTTATGAATAACCGTACCAAGAAAAAGCGCCTCAAATCGAAAGATTCGAGGCGCTTTTCTTACTTTCTACGGCTTTTGATGCGATTTATCTAATAGCCACCGAGGAGAGCGTTAACTAATAGAGAAGAGCCGGGGGTTTTCCGGCCCATTTTTATTCCTTAATCTCTACTTCCGCAACGGAGTTTTCCAGCAAAATGTTGATGACCTCATTTCTTGATCTGTTTGTCTTCGTCGCAAGCGTATCAATGGACGCAAGGGTATTTTCTTTCAAGCGAACAGAGATGACTTTATATCCATCGTCACCCTTTTTTGAAATCGTGATTTTCTTGCGCTCCATGACCATATCACCCTTGTATAGTATATTCCCCCATTATTTTGCAATGTATATTTACTTTAAAATATATTTTGATTATATATTGAATACGCTTTCGTTCTGTGATATAATGGAATACACCAGCGGAGCGCAAAAGAATTAAGGGGGTTAGCTATATGGAAATGAAAAACAAATCGTTATCTGTTGGCGGACGCGACAAATGGCATCTTGAATGGAGGTATCAAATGATGAAAAAACGTCTTTTGTTCATTGTTTTGGCATTGCTTCTCCTGTTTTCAATCTCTGCCTGTGGAGAAGGTGCTTCAAAAAAAGAAATAGAATTAGATTTGGATACGATTGCAGAAACCCTATGTGCCAGTGGGTATTTTTCTGACGTTATGGAAAGAGTAGATTCTATTTCTGTTTCTGACCTATTGCTTTTGAACGAGGATAGAGTTGAGGCTTCGCCAGAGGACTTGGTCGATTCGAGGTATTACGGTGTGACTGCCGGTGTCACAGCCAATCAGTTTATTTTGCTTGAAGGAACTGATGCAGAGGCAGCGGAACGTTTGGAAGAAGCGTTAAATACCTATGTTGAGGATCAGAAATTAGGTTTCGAGTCATATTTTCCAGAGCAGGCGGCGCGATTTGATAACCCCATCATTGAGCGCCAAGGCAAGTATCTTCTGCTTGCCATTGGAGATGATCGTGAGCCTTTGGCAGACCTATGCAGCCGCCTTATAAATGGAGAGACAGAATAGAGTAATGGAATGATAACCTCTTGTTCGTAGGGGAGATTAAGCAAAGGCGGGAGCGCAAAGCCCCCGCCTTTGCTGTATTGATTTTAATGTTCAGCCTCCCGCTGGGCTTTCCACTCGGCAAACTCCCTCTGCCCTTCCTCGCTCTCTAAAAAGGCTCTACCCTCTGCAAATAAACTCAATTCCACAGGCAAAGGCATCACTCCGCCTGTCAGGCTTGACAAGTGGCCCTATTTGCTCTGCACCCGCAGGCCGGCGGCAACGCCGGCCGTCACTTATGATAGAGCTGATTGGTCTGATACCGGGGCGTGCAGGTGAGCCGCAGCCCCAGCCGGGAGTAGACGCCGCTGTCGGCAGCGGAGAGGATGACGGAGGAGTGGGCCTCGCAGTCCCGGAGGTCGTCCAGATGGGCCAGGGCCCCGGTGGCCAGGGGGTCGGTGGCGGCGGAGATGGCCAGGGCGATCAGGATCTCATCGCTGTGGAGGCGGGGATTGCGGCTGCCCAAGTGGTTCACCTTTACCCCCTGGATGGGCTCGATGGCCTGCCGGGAGATCAGGTCGATCTCGTCGTCGATGCCGGCGAGGCGCTTCAGGGAATTGAGCAGCGCCGAGGAGGAGGCCCCCATCAGATCGGAGGTCTTTCCGGTGACGATGGCCCCGTCGGGCAGCTGGATGGCGGCGGCGGGTTCGCCGGTCTCCTCCGCACGCTGTTCCGCGGCGGCCAGCACGGGCCGGTCCGCGTCGGACACGCCCGCCTGCTTCATCAGCAGCTCCAGCTTATAGACCACCTCGTCGTTGCCCTGACCGCGGCGGCGGTCGCACAGGGCGGCATAGTACCGCCGGATAATCTCCTGCCTGGCGGCGGCGCAGACCACTTCGTCGTCCACGATGCAGCTGCCCACCATGTTCACCCCCATGTCGGTGGGGGAGCGATAGGGGCTCTGGCCGGTGATCTTCTCGAACATGGCGGCCAGCACCGGGAAGACCTCCACGTCCCGGTTGTAGTTGACGGTGGTCTCCCCGTATGCCTGGAGGTGGAAGGGGTCGATCATGTTCACGTCGTTCAGGTCGGCGGTGGCCGCCTCGTAGGCCAGGTTCACCGGGTGCTGGAGGGGCAGATTCCAGATGGGGAAGGTCTCGAACTTGGCGTATCCCGCCTGACGGCCCCGCTTATGCTCGTGGTAGAGCTGGCTGAGGCAGGTGGCCATCTTGCCGGAGCCGGGGCCGGGGGCGGTGACCACCACCAGGGGCCGCCGGGTCTCGATGTAGTCGTTGCGGCCATAGCCCTCGTCGGACACGATGAGGGACACGTTATGGGGATAGCCGGGGATGGGATAGTGGAGATACACCCGCACCCCCAGGCCCTCCAGCCGGCGCTTGAAGGCGTCGGCCGCGGGCTGTCCTGAATACTGGGTGATGACTACGCTGCCCACGTACAGCCCCTCTCCGCGGAAGGCGTCGATGAGGCGGAGCACATCCTCGTCGTAGGTGATGCCCAGGTCTCCCCTGATCTTGTTCTGCTCGATGGCGGCGGCGCCGATGGCGATGACCATCTCCGCGCTGTCCTTCAGCTCCAGCAGCATCCTGATCTTGCTGTCCGGGGCAAAGCCGGGGAGCACCCGGGCGGCGTGGTTGTCGTCGAACAGCTTGCCGCCGAACTCCAGGTACAGCTTGCCGCCGAACTGGGCGATCCGCTCCCGGATGCGGGCGGACTGTGTCTCCAGGTACTTCCGATTGTCGAACCCGATGCGATTTTCCATGGTCATTCCAGGCCCCTTTGCCTTTGGGGATGCGTCCTCCCCTGTATCTTGAGGCGACGGCGGCACAGTCCGCCGGGCCTCTCTGTTCTCCCACAGTCTACCACAGCGGGCGCGAAAACACAAGGGCATTTACGATCTCCCGTCCCCCGGAAAAACAGAGGAATCGTTCCGCACGCTCCGGTGATTTCCGAGCCCTCCTCCAAAAAATTTTTGTCTCCCCTCTTGACACCGCACCGCCGCTATGGTATTTTATGTTTGACAAAGATAGTTGTCATTTTGACAGGGTAACAGGTCATCCTGACAACCCGTCTTGTCAGAAAGGAGGCGCGGCATGGGACTGCGCAACCGTCTGAAGGAGCGTCGGGCCGCCCTGGGCGTCAACCAGCAGGAGCTGGGGCGCATGGCCGGGGTGTCCCGGCAGACCATCAGCCTCATCGAGCGGGGGGACTACTCCCCTTCGGTGACGCTGGCCCTCACGCTGGCCAAGATCTGCGGCGTGACGGTGGAGGACATCTTTATCTTAGAGGAGGATGAACATGGATAACCGTGACGAGATCAAACAGGCCAACCAAAAGGCCCTGCCTAAATTTCTGCTCATCATGCTGATCTCCCTTACCGTCGGCTGCGTGATCGGCTTCGCGGGGATCATGGCACTGCTGGCCGTGGGAGAGGACAACGCAGCCGACGCCTTGGCCAGGGCCGGGACGGTCTTCGCCGTGGAGATCGCCCCCTGGCTGCTGGCGGCCTGCGCTGCCGCCCAGCTCCTCTGCGGGCTGGTGTTCACCGCCAAGGTCAGGGCCCTCCTGGCGGGCTGGGACGGTGAGGATGAGGCCGTCTCCGACCGGGCGGACCGGGCCATGTCCATGGGGATGTGGATCAACAGCGTCCTGACGACCCTGTCCATGTTCCTGTTCGCCGCGTTTTACAGCGTGGGGTTCGCCGTCAGCACCGGCAGCGCGGCGCGGTTCTTCGGCACCACGATCCTGTTTTTGGCGGCGTGGGTGATCTCCATCCGGTTCCAGCAGCGGTATGTGGATATGACCAAGCAGCTGTACCCGGAAAAGAAGGCGTCGGTCTACGACATGAGGTTCCAGAAGGAGTGGTTCGCCCAGTGCGACGAGGCGGAGCGGGCCGCCATCGGCCAGTGCTCCTACCGGGCCTACCGGGCGGTGAACAATGCCTGCATCGCCCTGTGGCTGGTGTTCACCCTGGCGGGGATGTTCTTAGGCACGGGCTTTCTGCCGGTGCTGGCCATCTGCGTCATCTGGGCGGTGGGCCAGTCGGTGTATTCCTGGTGGGGCAGGAAGCTGTCCGCCCGCGGCATCTGATCCTTGCTGACGCGGAAAGGAGCGCCCGTATGGGCGCTCCTTTCTCATACCTGTTTTTTCTCCGGCCGGAGGACCAGCTTCTCGTCCTCCACGGCAAGGCACAGGGTGTCCCCCGCCCTCACCCGCTCAGACAGCAGAAGATCGGCGGCGGGCTCCTCCACCCGGCGGCGGACCGCCCGGCGGATGGGCCGGGCCCCCTGCTCCCGCTCGGCGCCGGTGTCGGCCAGAAGGGCCACCGCGCCGGGCTCGGATTCCAGCCCCACCCCCAGGGCGGACAGGCGGCCCCGCACGCCGCCCAGCAGCTTGCCGGCGATCTGCTCCAGGTCCTCCCGCTCCAGCCGGTCGAACAGGATCACCTCGTCCAGCCGGTTGAGGAATTCCGGCTTGAAACGCCCTTTCAGCTCGGCCATGACCTCCTCCCTGCGCTTCGCGTCGGACTCCCCGCCGGCAAAGCCCATGGGAGGCGCCTTGCTGACGATCTTTCGGGCGCCGATGTTGGAGGTCATCACCACCACCGTGTTGCGGAAGTCGGCCTTCCGGCCCTGTCCGTCGGTGAGCTGGCCGTCCTCCATCACCTGGAGGAGGATGTTCTGGATGTCATCGTGGGCCTTTTCGATCTCGTCGAACAGCACCACCGACCAGGGGCGGCGGCGGACCTGCCCGGTGAGCTGGCCCCCCTCCTCGTGGCCCACATAGCCGGGGGGCGAACCCACCAGTCGGGACACGGCGTGCTTCTCCATATACTCAGACATATCGAAGCGGAGCACCGCGTCCTCGCTGCCGAACAGGGCGGCGGCCAGGGCCCGGCACAGCTCGGTCTTGCCCACGCCGGTGGGCCCAAGAAACAGGAACACGCCCACCGGGCGGTCAGGCTCCTTGAGCCCCACCCTGCCCCGGCGGATAGCGGCCGCCACCGCGGACACCGCCCGGTCCTGGCCCACCACCCGGCGGTGGAGCTCGCTCTCCAGCTCCAGCAGGCGGCGGGCCTCTCCCCGGGTGATGGACTCCAGAGGAATGCCCGTCCACTGGGACAGCACCGCCGCCACATGGTCCCTGCCCAGACAGCGGGGCCCCCGCCCCGGCTCCATCCGCAGCCGGGCGGCCCCCTCGTCGATGAGGTCAATGGCCTTGTCCGGCAGATAGCGGTCGGGGAGATACCGGCGGGACAACTCCACCGCGGCGGACAGCGCCCCGTCGGATATCTCCAGGCAATGGTGTTCCTCGTACCGCCGGCGCAGCCCCCGCAATATCTCCAGGGCCTGCTCCGGGGTGGGTTCCGCCACTTTGACAGGCTGGAACCGGCGCTCCAGGGCGGAGTCCTTCTCGATATACTTGCGGTACTCCTCGCTGGTGGTGGCGCCGACGACCTGTATCTCCCCCCGGCTCAGGGCGGGCTTCAGGATGTTGGCCGCGTCGATGGCCCCCTCCGCGGACCCGGCCCCTACGATGTTGTGCAGCTCGTCCAGGAAGAGGATCACGTTGCCTGCCCTCCGCACCTCCGCCAGCACCTGGTTGACGCGCTCCTCGAACTCCCCCCGGTATTTGGTGCCCGCCACCATGGCCACCAGGTCCAGGGCCAGCAGGCGCTTTCCCTGAAGGGGCTGGGGCACCGCGCCGGCGGCCAGGCGCACCGCCAGCCCCTCAGCCACCGCTGTCTTGCCCACCCCCGGCTCGCCAATGAGGGCAGGGTTGTTCTTGGTCCGGCGGGAGAGGATCTGGACCACCCGCGCCACCTCCTGCTCCCTCCCCACCAGGGGGTCCAGCGCGCTCATGGCGGCCAGTCTGGTCAGGTCCCGGGAATAGCGGTCCGTCAGCCGCGTCTCCGGGTTCTCCCTGGGCCGGGGCCGCTCCTGATAGGCGGTCTGAAAGTCCCCGCCGTACCCGGCCGCGTCCTTCTGGAACTTTCCGCCGCTGTTGGTCATGAAAAGGCCGCGCAGGCGCTGAAAAAAGCCGATCCGCTCCATTGGGCTCACTCCTAAATACAGACATCAATGGAAAGGATGGGAAGATCCGGCCGGTTTTATACCTCCGCACCCTGAAATTCCTTGTTGCATTTCCCGCAAAGATGTGCTAATGTAAATATGGTCCGAGACATAACCCTGTCTATTCTAATGTTGGAGGTGTAACTACATGGCTCACACTGTTGGTTCTGACTGCATTTCCTGCGGCGCCTGTGTGGATACCTGCCCCGTCGGCGCGATCGCTCTGGAGGGTCAGGCTGTCGTCGACGCCGGCTCCTGCATCGACTGCGGCGCCTGCGAGGGTGCCTGCCCTGTCGGCGCGATCCAGGCCGAGTGATCAAGTACAAGGTGGGAGATCCCCGTCCTTTTCAAAGGACGGGGATCTCTTTTTGCCAATTTGAGTCTGGGCGGTTTGCACAGTTGAAGTTGTGAATTTTTTGACTTTTGAAGGATTGATTGGTCAAAATGCTGATTATGGTCCAAAAGCTCCAAAATCGGCAAAATTGCCATAACAATTTTGAAAAAGGCGTGGTATACTGCATGAGGTGGAGGTTGGCGCTCCATCGGCCTGTCCTTTGAACGCTCGCTCACGGGCGCCTGTCAGAGAGAGGGCAAGACGTCCGTTTGCCATAAATCCAATAAGGAGGAAGCAACAATGGAAACTTACGGTCTGGAAAAACTGGGCATCACCGGCATTAAAGAAGTCGTTTACAACCCCTCTTACGAATATCTTTTCGAGGCGGAGATGGATCCCGCTCTGGAGGGCTTCGACAAGGGCCAGCTCACCGAGCTGGGCGCTGTCAACGTGATGACCGGCGTGTACACCGGCCGCTCCCCCAAAGACAAGTTCATCGTCATGGACGAGAACTCCAAGGACACCGTGTGGTGGACCTCCGACGAGTTCAAGAACGACAACAA
>CANRIW010000054.1 GCA_947630785.1 uncultured Oscillospiraceae bacterium
ATCCGCTCCGTCCAGCGGGGCCTGTGGGACCACCCCACGGTGCTGAACAACGTGGAGACCCTGGCCAACGTGCCCTATATCATCACCCACGGCGGCGCCCACTACGCGTCCGTGGGCACCGAGGGCAGCAAGGGCACCAAGGTGTTCGCCCTGGTGGGCAAGGTGAAGCGCACCGGCCTGGTGGAGGTGCCCATGGGGGCCACCCTGCGCCAGCTCATCTTCGACATCGGCGGCGGCATCCAGGACGACCGGCCCTTCAAGGCGGTCCAGACCGGCGGCCCCTCCGGCGGCTGCATCCCGGAGAGCATGCTGGACCTGCCGGTGGACTTCGACACCCTCCAGCAGTACGGGGCCATGATGGGCTCCGGCGGCATGATCGTCATGGACGACCGGAGCTGCATGGTGGAGGTGGCGAGATATTATGTCAACTTCCTTTGCGGCGAGAGCTGCGGCAAGTGTACCCCCTGCCGGGAGGGCCTGAAGCAGATGCTGGCCATCCTCACGGATATCTGCGAGGGCCGGGGGACCATGGAGGACCTGGACCTGCTGGAGACTTTGGGCGAGACCATGCAGGACAGCTCCCTGTGCGCCCTGGGAAAGTCGGCCCCCAACCCGGTGCTGACCACGCTGAAATACTTCCGGGACGAGTACGAGGCCCACATCAGGGAGCACCGCTGTCCCGCCGGCGTGTGTACCAAACTGACCAGCTTCGTCATCGACCCGGCCGCCTGCAGGGGCTGCACGGCCTGCGCCCGGGCCTGCCCCGCCGGGGCGGTCAGCGGGGAGGTCAAAAAGCCCCATGTGATCGACCGCGCCAAGTGCATCAGCTGCGGCAGCTGCCGGGAGGCCTGCCGCTTCGGAGCCGTCAGGACCGAGGGGAGGGACAAGGCATGACCATCACCATCAACGGGATCCCCTGCGCCTGTGAGAAGGGCGAGTTTCTGCTCCAGGTGGCCCGCCGCAACGGCATCGACATCCCCACCCTCTGCCACCACGACGCCATCGAAGGCCAGGGCTGCTGCCGCCTCTGCATTGTGGAGGTGGTGGAGCGGGGCCGGGGCAAGATCGTGGTGTCCTGCGTGTACCCCGTGGAGCATGAGTGCCAGGTCTACACCGACAGCGAGAAGGTCCGCCGCCAGCGGGGCATGATCCTCCGCCTGCTGGAAAAGCGGGCCCCTGAGAGGCCGGAGATCAGGGCCCTGTGCGAGAAGTACGGCGCGCCGGAGATTGACCGCTTTGTCAAGGTAGACGGCGGCAAATGCGTGCTGTGCGGCCTGTGCGTCAAGGCCTGCGGCGAACTCTCCGTGGGAGCCATCTCCACAGTGAACCGCGGCATCACCAAAGAGATCGCCACGCCGTACCACGAGCCCAGCGGCGTCTGCGTGGGCTGCGGGAGCTGCGCCAGCGTCTGCCCCACCGGGGCCATCGACATCGAGGAGACCGAGGACACCCGGACCATTTGGGGAAAGACCTTCAAGCTGGTCCGGTGCGCCCGCTGCGGCAGGGTCATCGGCACCCCGGAGGAGATCGCCTACGCGGCGGAGAAGGCCGGGCAGGAGCCGGACCAGCTCTGCGGCGACTGCCGCCGGGCGGTTATGGCCGACGTGCTGGCCCAGACCTACGGCGCGGAATAGAAGCTGTCATTGACAAAACGCGGCTGACAGGCATTTGTCTGTCAGCCGCGTCATTTTTTCGATCATCCGCCGATCTGGTTCATGTCCCGGGTGGCCTGGGACCGGGAGGAGGAGGACAGCTCCCCGTGCCGGGCGGGCTTATGCCGGATGGCCCGCTCCAGCTGCCGCAGCAGGTCTGCGCCGTGGAGGCCCCGGACAGGGATCTCCTCGCCGGAGTGGAGACAGGGCTTGAGCTGACCGTCGGCGGTGAGCCGCAGCCGGTCGCAGCGGCTGCAGAAACAGCGGCTCAGGGGCCGGATCAGCCCCACCGTCCCCGCCGCCCCCGGCAGACGGTACCGCTCGGCCACGCCGCCGTTGTCCCCCACGGGGACCAGCCGGGGCAGCCGCTCCAGCACCGCCTCGCAGGGCAGATAGGCCTCCGGACCAAAGCCCTCAGCGTCCCCGATGGGCATGAGCTCGATGAAGCGCACCTCCACCGGCTCGTCCACCGTCAGCGCCGCCAGATCGGCGATCTCGTCGTCGTTGAAGCCGCCAATGAGCACGCAGTTCAGCTTAAGGGGGGTGAGCCCCGCGTCCTTCGCGGCCTGGATACCGGCCAGCGCCCGGTCCAGACTGCCGCCCCGGGTGATACGGCGGTACTTGTCCGGGTCCAGGGTGTCCAGGCTGATATTCACCCGGTCCACTCCGGCGGCCTTCAGGTCCGCCGCCATCTCCGGCAGCAGCAGGCCGTTGGTGGTGAGGGCCAGCTCCCGCAGCTCCGGGATGGCCCGCAGACGGCGGCACAGATCCACCATCCCCCTGCGCACCAAGGGCTCCCCGCCGGTGAGGCGGATCTTCCGCACCCCCAGGGACACCGCCGCCCGGGCGATCTCCTCGATCTCCTCAAAGGAGAGGATGTCCCGATGCTCCAGCTTTTTGGCCCCCTCGGGGGGCATACAGTAGGTACACCGCAGATTGCACAGGTCGGTCAGGGAAATACGCAGATAGGTGATCTCCCGCCCCAATGTGTCTCTCACAGGTCCCCCTCCTTTCGCGCCGGACAACTCCCGCCCGCTGTCTTTCAAAAGCGCTGCCGCACCGTCCCCGGCCGCTCCAGTCGGTAGCCTCCCAGGGCCTCCAGCCGGGCCCGGAAGGCGTCGCTTTGGAGCACCTCCAGCAGCCGCTGGACCATAGGCGTGTCGAAGGCCTCGTCCGGGATCAGCAGGTCATACTGCTCCATGCAGATGGGCAGGAAGTCCAGCCCATAGAGCTGGGCGGCGGAGTAGATGCCCATGCCCGCGTCGGCGGTGCCGGAGGCGATCTGGGCGGCCACGGAGGTGTGGGTGAACTCCTCCCGGTCGTAGCCGTAGATGTTGGAGGGGTCGATGCCCTCCTTTTTGCACAGGTAGTCGATCAGGATGCGGGTGCCGGAGCCCTTCTGCCGGTTCACATACCGCAGCCCGGGCCGGGCCAGGTCCTTCAAAGTCTGGATGCTGCCCGGATTTCCGGGGGGCAGCATCAGCCCCTGGGTCCGGCCCACGCACTCCACCAGGCGGACGCCGCCCTGGGGGAAATACTTCTTGATAAACGCGGTGTTGTAGCTGCCGTCATGCTCGTCCAGCAGATGGACCCCGGCGATGTGGGTCTCCCCCCGGCGCACCGCCATGATGCCCCCCATGGAGCCCACGTGGGTGGAGCTCATGAACAGAGAGGGGTCCGCCAGGTGGAGCAGATCCGCCGCCTCGTCCAGCAGGGGGTCGTGGCTGCCGATGGCCACCAGGGTGTGGTCCAGCTCCTCCGCCGGGCGCAGCAGCCGCACCGGGACGGCGCTGCCGGCGGCGTAGCCCTCGGTGCCCTGGGGGATCTCCAGGATGCCGTCGGCCTTCATGAAGGAGGACACCACGCCGCTGCCCCGGCCCAGGGGGGAGGCCATCAGCTTTCCCCCCACCTGACCCAGCCGCACCCGGACGAACTCCTGATACTTGAGGCCGGACACTACCGCCCGGGCCAGGGTGGCCTCCCGGTACACATACGGGACAGGGGCGGCCTGGAACCAGTCGTCGATGAGGGGCCGCAGCAGCTCGGTAAGCACCAAAATGCCGGACACCGGGTAGCCGGGCACCCCCAGGATGGGCTTCTCCCCCCGGCAGCCCAAAATGGCGGGCTTGCCGGGCTTCATGGCGACGCCGTGGTACAGCACCTCGCCCAGTTCTTTGATGACGGAGACGGACCAGTCCTCCCGCCCGGCGGAGGACCCGGCGTTCAGCAGCACGATGTCGCACTCATTCAGGGCGGCCTCCAGGGCCGCCCGGATGGCCTCCTTTTTGTCCGGCACGATGGGGAAGGTTTTGGGCACGGCCCCCCACTGCTCCAGCATGGCGGAGAAGATGGAGGAGTTGAACTCCACGATGTCGCCGGGCTTTGGGTCGGCGGTGGGCGGGACGATCTCGTCCCCCGTGGGGATGACGCCCACCACCGGGCGGCGCAGCACGGACACCTCCAGCACCCCGGCGGCCAGCATGGCCCCGATGGCGGAGGGGGAGATGGTCGTGTGGGAGGGGAGGATCATCTCTCCGGCGCAGATGTCCTCACCGATCTGGCGGATGTGCTGCCAGGGGGCGGCGGGGGCGTACAGGCGGACGGTGCCGTCCTCCTGCCGGATCACGTCCTCGATCATCACCACCGCGTCGCAGCCAACCGGGATGGGGTCGCCGGTGTCCACCGCGGTGAAGTCCTCCGGCCGGAGGGTGACCGGGGTGGTCTCGCTGGCGCCGAAGGTGACCTTGGCGTCCAGGGCGATGCCGTCCATGGCGCTGGCGGGGTAGTGGGGGGCGCAGATGTGGGCATAGACCGGCCCCGCCGTGATCCGGGAGCAGGCCTCCGAGACGGGGACGGTCTCCGCGTCCGCGCGGAAGCCTCTGGCCCGGAGAAATTCCCGGTACTCCTGCCGGGCCTGGTCCAGGGGGACATTGGTGAGATACTGAAACGACATAACGACACTTCCTTACACGAGCTTGAAGACGCCGGTTCAATCGGCGGAATAGAGGTACACGTCTATGGCGGTCCCGGCGGACAGGCCCTCGCAGTCCCGGGGGATGCAGAACCAGCCGTCGGACCCGGCCAGGGTGGTGATGAGGCCGGACTTGCCCCGGATGGGCCGGGCGTACCGGACGCCCTGTTCCTCGGAGAGGAATACGCCCATGTACTGGGCCCGGCCGTGGTTGGCGCTGACCGTCTCGGTGAGGACGGCGGGCACGGCGTACGATCGGGGTTCCCGGCCCTGGAGCCGGTCCAGCAGGGGCCGGACGAACAGCCGGGACACGAAGAAGGCCGCCACCGGGTGGCCCGGCAGGCCGAACACCGGCTTACCGCCCGCGCTGCCCAGGATGGTGGGCTTGCCGGGCTTCATGGCGATGCCATGGAAGAGGATCTCCCCCCGGGCCGCCAGCACCCGGCAGGCGGCGTCCTTCACCCCCACCGAGCTGCCCCCGGAGATGAGCGCTACATCGCACTCCGCCAGCGCCCGGTCCAGGGTCCGGCCCAGCAGTTCCTCGTCGTCCCGGAGGATGCCGTAACACACGACTTTCGCCCCGGCGCTTTCCGCCAGTGCCCGGAGCATGGCGGAGTTCACGTCCCGGACCTGGCCCTCGGCGGGGGCGGCCTCCACGGGCACCAGCTCGTCGCCGGTGGAGAGGATGCCCACCACGGGCCGGGCGCAGATGGACACCTCCGTGACGCCCAGGGCCGCCAGGGCCCCGATGTCCTGGGCCGTCAGCCGCCGCCCGGCGGGGAGCACCGTCTGGCCGGGGCGCACGTCGTCCCCTTTGAAGATCAGGTTGGTCCCCGGCGCGGCGCTCTTGCAGATGCCGATGGTCCCGTCGCCATAGTCCTCGGTGTACTCGACCATCACCGCCGCGTCGGCCCCCGCCGGGATAGCCCCGCCGGTGGGTACCGCCGCGCAGCAGCCGGGGGCCAGGGCCGCCCCCGCCCCCTCCCCCATGGCGATCTCCCCCTGGAGGGTCAGGATGGCGGGGATGGCGTCGGAGCAGCCGAAGGTGTCGGCGGAGCGGACCGCGTACCCGTCCACGGTGGAGCGGTCGAACCCGGGCACGTATTCCGACGCGGTCACCGGGACAGACAGGACCCGGCCCAGGGCCTCCTCCAGCCCCACGGTCTCCGGCCGGGGCCGGGGCGGGAACGCCTCCCGGATGACGGCCATAGCCTCCTCCGGCGTTTTGACTGTGAGCACAGTGACATCCCTCCCGTCCGCATATTCGGACTTGCATTTTATAGCGATTGGGATTATAATGAATTTCAGGGTACAGTTGGCTGCGCGATCAGCGCCCTTCGCGCTGGTACTTTGACGATGATATTTATTATACTCCTGTATGTGCCCAAACGCAACAGAAACTGGAATATCCCGCCTCCGCAAAGCCGGTTTTGGAGGGGGTTTATTTTATACGAAACAGGAGGAATGGAACCATGAAAAAGTTACTGGCGTGGACCCTGATGGCAAGTATGCTGCTTTGCCTGCTGGCCGGCTGCGGCGGCCCCGCCGCCAGCGGGACCCAGCAGCCCTCTGAGCCCGCCGGCAGCCAGACCGGGCAGCCTGCGGTTGAACCCACCGAGCCCCCCGCCGAGGAGACGCAGCCCCCGGAGGAGCCGGCTGCCGTGGACACTGTGATCCTCAAGGAGCAGGACGACAGCATGATCAACACCTACACCCTGCTGGCCGTGAACCCGGACGCCCCCTTCACCGACGAGGACGGCAACGCGGTGTCCGATGTGGCGGTCAACACCGCCGGGGCCGAGGCCCTGATCCAGTGGATGCTGTCCGAGGGGCTGGACCTGGCCGTGGCCTATGGCCAGAAGGAGTACGGCGACAGCCTGTTCTATCTGCTGGACGGCGCCCCCCGGTATGAGGGTGAGATCGCCGCCGCCACCGACGAGACCAGGACCATCCGCCTGTCCACCACCACCTCGGTGAACGACTCCGGCCTGCTGGGGGCCATCCTGCCCGTGTTCGAGGACGAGTACGGCTACACTGTGGAGGTCCAGTCCGCCGGCACCGGCAAGGCCATCGCCGCCGCCAAATACGGCAACGCCGACCTGATCCTGGTCCACGCCAAAAGCCAGGAGGAGCAGTTCGTGGCCGACGGCTTCTCCTACGTGCTGGACGGCTTTGACAGCGAGCGGCTCAGCTTCCTCTACAACTACTTCGTCCTCTGCGGGCCCTCCAACGACCCCGCCGGCGTGAAGGATATGGACAGCGTGCTGGACGCCTTCGCCGCCATCGCCGAGGGCAAGTACCCCTTTATCTCCCGGGGCGACGGCTCCGGCACCCACACCAAAGAGCTGGCCCTGTGGCCGGAGGAGCTGGGCATCACCGCCGACGCGGAGAGTTTCGCCGACTACACCGACTGGTACACCTCCGCCAACGCGGGCATGGGCGCCTGCCTGGTGATGGCTGAGGAGACCCACGCCTATATCCTGACGGATAAAGCCACCTTCTTGACCTTTCAGGCAAACGGTGGTATGATGGAGTAAATAAGAAGCGGAAACGGCCGGGGCAGAGCGCCGCTCTTCCCCGGCCTCCTTTTTTTAGGAGGGCCTATGTGGACAGCGTTGAGAAAGGCCCTGGCGCTGATCCTCAGCGGGGATCGTGAGCTGGGCAATATTCTGCTGGTAACGGCCAGGATGAGCCTGTCCAGCTCCCTCATCGCGCTGCTCATCGGCGTGCCCATCGGGCTGTGGCTGGGTTCGGCCCGTTTCCGGGGACGGCAGGCGCTGGTGGTGGTGAACCGCACTCTCATGGGGATGCCCCCGGTGGTCTGCGGTCTGCTGATGTACATGCTGTTCTCCGGGGTGGGGCCCTTCGGGAAGTGGAAGCTGCTGTTCACCGTGGAGATCATGGTGCTGGCCCAGGTGCTGCTCATCACCCCGCTGGTGGTGGGCAATCTGGAGACCTATGTCTCCGGCATCGCCCAGCCGGTGCGGGAGACCGCCCGGGGGCTGGGCCTGGGGGCGGGAAAGACTTTTCTGCTGCTGGCCAACGAGTGCGTATATCCCATCTTCTCCACCTATCTGCTGGCCTTTGCCCGGGCCATCGCGGAGGTTGGGGCGGTGTCCATGGTGGGCGGCGCCATCGCCTGGAAGACCAACGTGATGACCACCGCCATCATGCAGTACACCAA
>CANRIW010000055.1 GCA_947630785.1 uncultured Oscillospiraceae bacterium
ATGCGGCGGGCGGCCTCCATCCCGTCCATGTGCGCCATGCGAATATCCAAAAAGATGATGTCCCACTCCGGGCGGTAGTCCTCCACGATGGAGAGGCCGTCGTCAAACCGGGTGACGGCAAAGACTTGCTCATGCTCGCCGGCATAGCGGGTCAGATGGTCCTCCAGCTGGCGGGCATACTCCGCCTCATCCTCTACGATGGCCACACGGATCATGGAAATCCCTCCCCTTATTGATTATACCAGCGGATCATAAAATTGTAAATCGGGCATTTTTATGTGTCTGCCTGCCCTCTATATTTACACCCACCCCCTCCCGTGATTTGGGGCCGAACCAAACGCATAGAACAATAAAATACCCCGCCGGCAGCCTGACAGTTCCACCCTGGAATATGTAAGTTAGGACGTGAAAACGTCAGTTGGGACAGTTATATTGACTCAGTAGAAGCGGCAAGATATATTCTGGCTAAATCCTGCAAATTTAAGGAGGAAAAAACATGAAAAAGTACATCAGGAACATCGCGGCGGTCCTCTGCCTCTGCGCCCTCATCTGCACGTTGGCCGCCTGCGGCGGCGGTGCCAAGATGAACGGTACCTACAAGTATGACTACGTTTCGGAAGTCGAGTATGGCGACAGCATTCTGCAGATCCCGACCTTCATGGAACTCACCGTGGACGGCGACAACTACGACATGATTCAGGCCATGGACATCGGCGGCGGCTTCGCCACTTGCGTCGGCTATTCCGGCAAATGCACTTTGGACGGCAGCACGATCACCTGCAAGGCGCCTGACAAGTATTACGGCTATGAGGCAACGATTGAAGACGGGGTAGCCGTAGTTGACAAGGAGACCAAGGCTGAAACCGATAAACCGGAGGGTGCAGAGTTCCCCGAAACCAGCTACACGCTGGACAAGGACGCCGGCACGTTCAAGCCCGTCGGATAACACCGATCTTTTACCGCGTCAAGGCCTTTTCGTGATCGAAAAGGCCTTGACGCGCTGTTTCATGTCCATTTCGCTTTTCAACAGTATGTGATATAATCAAATTATAAATGCCTTCTGAGAGGATCTGCGCATGAAGATTTATATTGTCGAAGATGACGCCCACGCCGAAGAGACCCTCGAAAAGATGATCCTGCGCGTTCTCAAAGAGATCGGGACCACCGCAGAGATCCGGTATTATACCAACGGGATCGTCTTTCTGCAGGAGTACGCTGGCGACGGGGACGTGGTGTTCCTTGACTGCGAGATGCCCATGATGAACGGCATGGAAGTCGCGAGAAGGCTGCGCGATAAAGACGGGCACGTTATGATCATCTTCGTCACCAATCTGGTGCAGTACGCCGTCGAGGGCTATGAGGTGGGCGCGTTCGACTATATTCTGAAGCCCCTGTCCTATCCTGCCTTTTCCCGCAAATTCAGGCGCGCGCTGCAAAAGATCGAGAGCGGAAAGGACGCGTTCATCTCCTTCCGGTCAGGCCGCAGCGTGGTCAAGGCAGTCGTAACCGACGTGTACTATGTAGAGGTGAATGGACACAACGTCACTGTTCACACCGCAGGCGGGGATATCCCGTCCCGCAGTCCGCTGTCCGAGCTGGAACCCTCGCTGGCGGAATTCGGGATCGTCCGCTGCGCAAGCTGTTTTATGGTCAATTTGCTGCATGTAAAGCAGGTCAAGGCGGACAAGGTGTTCCTGACAGACGGCACCGAGATCGCGCTCACCCGCTCCTATAAAAAAGAGTTCATGCAAAAGCTCGCCGCTTATCTCAACAAATAGTGATGCCGGGGGGTGAGAGGAATCATGGAGTTTGTGGGACAATTGGTCACCAGTATCGTGTTTCCCGTTAAGCTCATCATCGGATTCGCGTATTTTATGCCCATGCTCAGGCGGAGAAGCTGCTTCTGGCTGCGCGCGGTGCTTTGTATCGCCATAACTCTTTCTCTTTCGCTGGGGTTCTATCAGTTGTTTGCGGATTTCAACTTTACCTTCCTTTTGAACTTGGCCCAATTTGCGCTTTTCGTTGTATCAGTCTTTGCCTGCTTCAGGGCTTCGGTGACCCAGGTGTGTTTTTTCACCGGGCTGGCGCTGGCCATACAGCAGATCGCGTTCAACGTTTTGACGCTGCTCTACATACCTGCTTTCTATATCAGCGGGCTATATACGGAGTTGGGTCCCGTCATGCAGACCGTCGACAATCTCTTCAACTTTGTCCATATCGGATTCGCGGCTCTGGCCTTTTGGCTGTTTACGAAATTTATCCTTGGTCGTTACGTCGTGACCGAGGAGGTCATCGTCAAGAATAAGGCGGTCATATTGATCGATTTTGCCCTTATTTTAAGCATTTTTATCCTCTTCCATCTCGCCTACCGCATGCTTTCGCCGCTCATGACAGAGGGCACCGCGTTTGTCTTTCTCCATCTCTACGCCCTCATTACGGTGTCCTGCGTTCTTGCTGTGGGGTATTTCATCAGCATCTTTAAGAAGGAGCAGACGGACGTCGAAGTGGAGACGATGCAGCGCATCCTGCGTGAAAACAGCGCCCAGCACAATATTTTTAAGGAGAATGTCGATATCATCAACCGCAAGTGCCACGACATCAAGTTCATGCTCTCCTCTCTGTCCGCGGAGGGGCATGACGCGTACATTGAGGAACTCAAACACGCAGTCGGGATCTATGAAGCGACACCCAAGACGGGCAATATGGTGCTGGACGTGGTTCTGTCGGAGAACATCCTCCGGGCGAAGGAGGCGGGCGTGGAACTCAGCTGCATCGCGGACGGCAAGCTGCTCGATTTCATCGAGGAAGCCGACCTCTACGCCCTGTTCGGCAACATCATCTCCAACGCGCTGGAGGCGGCGGTGAAGGCGGACGGAGACAAGCGGTATATCGACCTCTTTGTGGGAGAGCTCAAAGGGGACCTGGTCAGCATCACGGCGGAAAACGGGTACAGCGGGGAGATCGAGCTGAAAAACGGACTGCCGCAGACCAGCAAGGGCGATACCGCCAACCACGGTTTCGGCATGAAGAGCATCGATTACATCGTGAAGAAGTACGGAGGCGGGCTTGATATCCGGCTTGCGGATCACGTGTTCAAGATTTCTATTGTTTTTGAGAAGGACAGCCAGGCTGAGAAAGCGTAACTTAGGACGGGAAAACGCCGATTGCGACGTATCTATTGAATCGAACGAAACGCCTCTTTACTATTTCGTAAAGAGGCGTTTTTATGCCGCAATTCAGAAGGAGAGTGACCGGAATGAAAAAACTCAGCACAAAGCGTAAGATCCTGTTATCTGTGCAGTGCATCTGCTGCGTCCTGATCCTCGTGCTGACGATCGTCGCGAACTGCGTATGCGTGTACTGGAGCGAACCGCTCACGCAGGCGCTGGGCGTGACGGGCGCCAAAGAGGGCACCGGGGAAAACTATTTCGTCCCTGACTTTGCCAGCCAGGAGGAGGCGCTTGCCGCGTCCGACGCGCTGATCGAGGAAGTTGTGTCAAAGGGCGCCGTCCTTCTTAAAAACGAGGGAAATGTACTGCCCCTGGAGGCCCCTAAGAAGATCACTCTGCTGGGCACCGCGTCCTACTCCTTCGTCATGAGCGGCAGCGGCAGCGGTTCCTCCAATATGTCCTCCGCCGTGGACTTCAAAACGGCTCTGGAGGCTGTGGACTACACGGTCAATCCCACGCTGTGGGACTTCTACGGGAACGGCGCCGGCAAGGACTACGGTACGGGCAGCGGCGGCTCCCAGGCCGTGGGCGGACTCAACCAGAGGATCGCGGAAGTGCCGGGCAGCCTTTACAGCAAAACGGAGACAGATTCCTTCAAGGAGTATTCCGATGCGGCCATCGTCGTCATCGGACGCTCCGGCAGCGAGGGCGTGGATCTCTCCCGCAACCTGGCTTCTCTCAACGATAAGCGCCCTGACAAGATCGAGGCGTATGCCGACGGCCAGCACTATCTGGAGCTGACTAAGGAAGAGAAGGACCTCTTCAAGATGGCGAACGAGAATTTCTCCACCGTCATCGCCGTCATTAACTCCCCCAACGCCATGGAGCTGGGCTTTGTGAACGAGGAGGAATACGGCATCGACGCCTGCCTCTGGGTGGGCGCCGTGGGACAGAGCGGCACGCGCGGCGTCGCCGACGTGATTTGCGGGAAGGCAAACCCCTCCGGCAGACTTGTGGATACCTACGTCTACGATAATTTCTCCTCCCCGGCCAGCGCGAACATTGGCGACTACCGCTACGGGACGGAAAATTACTTCTATGTCTCCTACAGCGAAGGCATCTATGTGGGCTATAAGTATTACGAGACCCGCTATGAGGACAAGGTCCTCGGACGGGACAAGGTGGGCGAGTATGACTACGCCGCCACCGTTCAGTATCCCTTCGGCTTCGGGATGTCCTATACCGACTTCACTTGGGGCGGCTTCAACGCGGCGGACAGCGGAGACTCCGTTACGGTGAGTGTTGACGTCTCCAATGCCGCGGACGGGCGGGACGGCGCCGAAGTCGTCCAGCTCTATGTGGGCGCTCCCTACACGGAGGGCGGCATTGAAAAGGCCGCGGTCTCTCTGTGCGGTTTCCAGAAGATCGAGGTGGAAAAGGGCGGCAGCAAAACGGCGGAAATCACCGTCGACAAAAAGGCGCTGGCCTCCTACGACGCTTACGGGGCAAAGACCTATGTGCTGGAAGCGGGCGACTACTACCTCACCGCCGCGCACAACGCCCATGAGGCGGTCAACAACATTCTGGCCGCAAAAGCGGCGGACGGTGCGGAGCTGCACGACGAGTTCCTGGCGGGCGAGGGTGACGCGGCGTTCGTGACGAAATTCACCGTTGCCGAGACCGAGAAATACGATGAGAGCAACGGCGTCAAGATCGAGAACCAATTTGACGATGTGGACCTCACCAACGAGGCGTGCCCCGCTTACGACGAGGAGTTCAAATATCTGACCCGCAGCGACTGGGAGGGGACCTTCCCCGTCAGCTATTCCACAGGCAAGAACAGCACGGTGAGCAACAACCTGAGCGGCTTTGTGGAGACCCGGCCCGCGAGCGAGACCCTGCTGCAGGCGTTGAATGCCGACGGATACGCTGCCTCCGGCAATCCGGCGAGCGCCTCCGACTATCAGGCGGTCACCATCGGACAGAAGGGCAAGAGCGAGCTGGTGGAAATGGTCGGCAAGAGCTTTGACGATGAGGGCTGGGACGCCCTCCTCGATCAGATGACGTTGGAGGAGATGACCAAGATCGTCGAATCCTCCGGTTATAAGACGGCTGTCATGGAGAGCGTCGCCAAGCCCAAGACCTACGACTTCGACGGCCCCGCAGGACTCACCTCCTTCTTCACCGAGGTCCATTCCAGCGGCTGGCCCGTAGAGGCCATCATGGCGGCGACGTGGGACGTGGATCTGCTGGAAAAGGTGGGCACCGCCATCGGTAACGAGGCGCTCTTTGCCACCGAATCGGGCCGCACGAACGGCATCAACGGCTGGTACGCCCCCGGCATGAATATCCACCGCTCTCCCTTCTCCGGCAGAAACTTTGAGTATTACAGCGAGGACGGCTTCCTCGGCGGAATGCTGGGCAGCGCGCAGATCAAGGGCGTGCAGTCCAAGGGCGTCTACTGCTATATGAAGCACTTTGCGCTCAACGATCAGGAGTCCAACCGTTCCTGCAGCGGCAATGACGGCAACGGGAAAGGCGGGCGCGGCCTTGTCACATGGTCCAACGAACAGGCGATCCGCGAGATCTATCTGAAGCCGTTTGAGATCGCGATCGCGGACAACAAGGACAATGGGACGCTTGCCGTGATGACGTCCTTCAACCGTGTCGGTGCGCGCTGGGCGGGCGGCAACTATAACCTGATCACCGGCGTTCTGCGCAACGAGTGGGGCTTCAACGGGTTCGTCATCACCGACTATTGGGAAGGCGACTACATGAACGCGATGCAGATGCTCGGCGCGGGCGGCGATGCGATGCTGATCTCCGCCGGCAACGACAGCTCCCGCGTTCAGGATTCGGGCAGCAGCATGACGCAGACTCTGCTCCGCAACAGCATGAAGCATGTCCTGTACACTGTGGCGAACAGCAGCGCGATGAACGGTGTGGCGTATGGCGCCGGCGCAAATTCCGGCATCCCCAACTATGTGTTCATCCTTATCGCCGTCGATCTGCTTGCGGCGGCGGGGATCGTTGTGCTGGCGGTCTTTGCGGTCAAGGGCGTGAGACGCGAGCTGGGCAAATCCGGCGGTTCGGCAAAGAAGGCCAAGTGACCGAATCGCGCATAAAGACGCAGAAACCGTGATATATTCACGTGTTCCTCCTACTTTTCCAAACGGCGGAGGCCGGGTCAAGCGACCCGGCCTCCGCCGTTTTCGTCGGTTTATACCAGCGGATTATGAAATCCAGCATTTCTACGTGTCTGCCCCCCTATATTTGACACCCACCCCCTCCCGCAATTTGGGGCCGAACCAAACGTAAGGAACAATAAAACACCCCACCGGCAGCCCGATAAGCTGCCAGCAGGATTCCACGCACATCTGAAATTGGGCAGTCTCCCGACCGCATCTCTACCGCAACATGACTGCCCAAACTTCCTGTCCAGTCCACATAAACCTTTCCGCGCATTTCGGCGTGTGGGTCACGGTGTGGGTCAAACTTCTGACCCACATTTTGACCCACACTATTTCGGGCAATATATAACAAAATCGCCTGAAATCTTGCGATTTCAGGCGATTTTTGGAGCTGCTGGGCAGATTCGAACTGCCGACCTCATCCTTACCAACACGAAAAGCCAATTATTTGTGATAATTTCCTGGCATTTTTAGTTGTTTCCGCTCCAAAGCAATTCTTTTCCGGCACTTTTTGAAAACAGGTTCTCCGTTGTTTCCAGCCCTGTCTGTGGCTGGTTATGTGGTCAAGACAGGTTCCATTCAAAAGCAGCGCTGTTCCCGGGGGCCTGCGGACAAAAAGTTGGACCTAAGCAAAAAGATAGAGGTGCTGCCGGAAGGCCAGGGGACTCCTGGCACCCAGAGATAGCTTGATCCTCTCCTCGTTGTACCAGTTCATGTATTCATCCAATTCCCGGATGAACTGGGCCGTGGACACCCCCTCCCAGGAGTGCCCGTAGAACATGGGGGTGCGGACAAAAAGCTGGACCGGAAGGGACAGTGAAAAAGGATGTACAGCTACAAAGAGAGGAAGAGAGCGGTAGAGGAATATATCCGGCAGGACTTCAATGCCCGGGCAACGATACGGGAATTGGGGTACCCCAGCAGGACGGCACTGGTACAATGGTACCGGGAATTCAAAGAGGCCGGCGGGCTGAAGAAGAAGCGGATCATCAGGCAGAGCGCGTACAGAACAGAGGAGCGGCAAGCCGCGGTGGAGTATTATTTTGCCCGAGGGGAGAGCATGGGGAAAACGATCCGGGAACTGGGACTGAGGGTGAAACGGGATGCGTTTCGCGGATGGATTAGAGAATTCGCGCCGGAACGGGAACTGAATTGCAAACGGCAAGTACCCGTGGTAAACTGTACCCAGGAGGAGAAAGAGGCCGCGGTAGCGGCGTTCTGCTCTGGAGCGAAGACAGCACAGAAACTGGCGGCAGAGCTGGGAGTGAGCCGGCTTTCGCTGTATCACTGGAGGAACCGGTTTCTGTCCGGGGAGGAGGGAAAGGGGATGCCGAAGACGGAGGAGGATCTGCGGCAGCTTCGAGAGAAGTAC
>CANRIW010000056.1 GCA_947630785.1 uncultured Oscillospiraceae bacterium
TTGCCCCCTCGCGCAGTCCACAGCGCCCCGCAACGCGGGTCGCTTCAAGGGCTTTGTTGGTTTTCACGGCGGGGGTCTCTTTTTCGGCGCGGGGGTCACTTCGGGGATGACTTTCCTGAGAAACGCCCGGTTTTCAAGCCTCTGGCCGGGTTCCAAACGGGAATATCACACAAAAATGAGAAAGGAGGGACGTGAATGGAACGAAAGACCTATAGGACCTATGGCGATCTGCCGCTGATGCTGTCGGTGCCGGAGGTGGCTTCCGTGCTGGGGATCAGCCGGGCGGGAGCCTACGAGCTGGTGAAGGGAAAAGACTTCCCGGCGCTGAAGATCGGCGCGCGGGTGGTCGTGCCCAAGGAAAAGTTCATCGCGTGGATCGATGAAAAAAGCTTCGGCGATGCGGAATAATTCAGTAGCTATTCGCGGCGAGGTGTGGTATGTGTTTGTGTTGCCAGAAAAGGAGGCGGCCGCCATGCCAGAATATCTGAAAGCCCTGCACGAGCGATTTACCACAGCGTCACCCGAAGCGATGAAGATACAGCACGAACGAAATAGAATCCTTGCCCGTCTGCGGGGACAGCTGGGCAAGTCCCAGCGGATCCTCCTGCTCCACCTGCTGGACCTGGAGGATGATCTGCGGGACGAAACCTCGCTCCACAGTTTCATCGCGGGTATCCGGCTGGCCCGTGGGATCGAGGAAGAACTGAGTGAGATCCCGCCCTACTCCTTCGATGACGAAAGCGAAGAACGGGCCAGGCAAATGACTACACACCAAGGAGGCGACTGATGCATGTCTAAGAAACGTGCCAGCGGCGAGGGAAACATCCGCAAGCGGAAGGACGGTCGGTGGGAGGGCCGCTACACCGCCGGACATGACCCGCAGACCGGAAAGGCCATCGTGAAAAACGTGCTGGCCAAAACACAGAAGGAGTGCAGGGACAAGCTGAAGGCCGCCATTGAAGCCAGCGACCGTTTGGACATGAGCCGCTCCGGGAAGTACACGGTAGCCGCGTGGGTTCGTCTCTGGCTGGACACCTACGCCAAGCCCGCCCTCCGGGAACAGACCGCCTACAACTACGGCAACTACATTGAGAAGCACATCATCCCCCACATCGGCGATATCCGGCTGGACAAGCTCACCACGATGGAAGTCCAGCAGTTCTACAATGAGCTGAGAGCCTCCGGGCGGATCCAGCGATACGCGCATATCGAATTGAAGGACAAGGGATTGAGCGCCCGGTTCATCCGGGGCGTCCACCAGGTACTCCATCAGGCGCTGGATCAGGCAGTGAAAGAGCGGATCATCCTGGTCAATCCGTCCGAGGGCTGCCGGCTGCCCAAGCTGGAGAAGAAGGAGATGAAGGTACTCCTGCCGGAGCAGATCGGCGCCTATCTCAAGGAGGCGGAGCGGCGTGGACTGCTGGCCGCCTTCTACCTGGAACTGACCACGGGCCTCCGCCGGGGCGAACTGCTGGCGCTTCTCTGGACTGACCTGGACGTAAAGAATATGACGATCTCTGTGAACAAGCAGGTGATCCGATTCAACGGCGAGCTGCGGATCAGCAGGCCCAAGACCAGCAACTCCATCCGCACCATCCCCATCCCGAAGCAGGCGGTGGACCTGCTGGTCAAGGAACATGAGAAGCACCCGGACAGCCCCTATCTGTTCCTGTCTCCCAAGACGGGGACCATGTACGATCCCACCGCCTTCCGCCGCACCCATGAGCGGATCCTGGAGGCGGCGGGCATCGAGCACATTCGGTTCCATGATCTCCGGCACACCTTCGCGACGCTGTCGCTCCAGAACGGCGTGGATGTGAAGACGCTGTCCAACACGCTGGGGCACTACTCGGCAGGGTTCACGCTGGACACCTACACCCACGCCACCCAGCAGATGAAGCGGGAGGCGGCGGATACCATCGGGAGCGTCATCGACCGATCCATGTGAAATGACAAAGCAGGGGGCCGGACATAGATCCGGCCCCCTGGAAAAGTTTCGTAGTCGTTATCGCAGTTCAGGAAGGCAAATCAACCCCATGGCTATTCGGAAAACAACCCAGCTTTATAATTCTTTTATAGTTTCCAGAAATGCTCCTATGTTTAATGCTCCCGGCAACGGCTCCACGTCATCCTCAAACACCATGTAATACCGATACTGGCTTCCAGCGGCATTTTGCCACGCCTTGCCCAGCGCAATCTTCTCCCGGCTGTCATCGTTCTTCAAATGCTCACCCTTCGTTTCTGCCATGATGATTTTGCCGCTCTGGGTCATCAGCATGATATCCGGGTAGTGGTTAATAAAGCCGTTGATGCAAAATCCACGCCGCTCCACATTCCGATGCCACCACTTGACGTTGGGCAGGGCAGTCAGGGCCATGATGAGCTTGCGTTCCAGATTGTTGACGTCCTCCTCGGCCTGATACAGAGACCCGCCGATGGGCGTGGTGTCCCTAGCAGGGTGGATTTCCAACGGCAACCGGTAGGACGGCCTGCACACGACCTTCTCCGTCTCCAGCCAGCGGTCAAACACCTCGCGGTAATGCTGGGTCAGCAGCATCTCAATCTGCGCCTTAATCTTATTGGCAAAGCCCAGCGGAGATTTCTCCATGGCGGCAAGTTGATCTCTGTCCATGTCGCTCACGATACGGTCCACATAGGCGTGCAATTCCCCAGCGTCCACCTGATCCATCTTGTTCAACTGGTGGAACATCATGTCTTTGCACTGGCGCACCCGGCTCTCTGGCGGCAGGGAGTTGAAATACTCCTTGAAATACCGTTGGCTCTCGTCCGACATTTTGAACACCTTGGGCAGACCGCCCTCCTGCTCCCGCACATCCACCTCGGCAATCTCGTCGTCCGCCGTGCCGAAGTCGATGGCGTAGGGCTTGCCTTTCAGCGTAAAGCCCTCGGCCAACTGCTCCTTGCTGAGCAGTTCAAAGTTTCCATCGGTGAACAGCGTTTGAGGAATGACATGGAAAAACTGCGGGATGCAGATGCTCTCCACATCGGGCAAAAACTCCGGCTTGACCGGATAGCGCTTCACCATATCCCGCACCTCCCAGGGTAGATCGTCCGTCACGGGGTCGCCGCTCTGCTCTACTGTCTGCTCATACTCCTGGCCTCTTCGCTCCGCCGCGGCAAGCATATCGGCCAGATTTCCACCCTCCTGGGTGTCGCTCCCCCTGGCTTCAATGGCACGGCCAACGGCGGCGGGGTCAAAGTCCAGATACTCCTCGTCCGGCTTTTCCTCCTGCGGAGGATTCTGCGGTAGGATCGCCGTCTGCTCAAACTCTGGCTGGGGTGCCGGCAGCGCAGGTTCAGGAGCCGCCTCCCGATAATCCCGGTCGCTGAAGCCGGCGTTATACAGCCCATTGACGATCCCTTTGACCGTGGTATCAAAATCGTTGGAGGACGTCAACACATAGGACATATTCAGCGCGGTGACACTGTTCTTCCGGGTGTTGGGCAGGCGGAGGATACGCCCCAAAATCTGCTCCACGTCCACCTTGCTGGTCTTGTTGGCGAGGGAGGCCAGGATATATGCGAAGGGACAGTCCCAGCCCTCCTTCAATGCGTTCACCGTGATAATGTAACGGATGCGGCAGTCCCGCGACAGGAGATCGACGTTTTTCAGCTCGTTCACGTCAGCAGTACGGATGGCAATCTCCCCGGCAGGAATGCCGGCCTCCACCAGCCTGTCCCGCAGTTTCTCAAAGGTGGTGCTGTCCTCCTTGCCTCTGGGCTGGGCCTGGAACAGTACGATGGGTCGGATGTAGCGGCCTCCCTTGGCTTCCTCCTGGGCAGCCATCTCCTCCAACCTGCGCCGCAAATCCACGGCGTCCGCCAGCACCTCGCTCTGGTTATCCCGGTTGTAGACAATGACCGGCAGCTTCACCATGTTCTCCCGCTTCAGCTGCACCGCGTCCACATAGGAAATGATATTGCTCTGCTTTTGGGGGGTGGCGGTTAGGTCCAGCACAAGGCAGGGGTTGAAGTTTTTCAGCATCTCCAAACTCAAATCTGACCGGGCGTGGTGGCTCTCGTCCACGATGACCAGCGGGGAGAGTTGGTTGATAACTTGGAACAGCGCAGTCTCATCAGCGTTCTCAATGGGCTGCTGGGGCTTACCCAGGCCCTGGGAGAGTGCAGCCAGGGCGCTGTTCTCCTGGTAGGCTTTCAGTCCCTCTTTGCCTCGCCCCCGGAAGGAGTCGTAGGAGAGCACCATCACGGAAAGCTGCTCCGTGATCGCCGTGAGGTTGAAATTCTGCCCGTTCAGTAGCTCCTGCTTGGTGTAGACCATCACGCGGCCGCCGAAATCCACATTGATTTTCTGCCGGTAAGGGTGGTTCGGGTCCTTCAGGCACTTCACCGTCTGGGTCAGGATGGCGTCCGACGGCACCAGCCAGACTACGGCACGGGCCTTGGTGGCCGGGAGCGCGTCGAAGATCGGCCGGATGGCGTTGCAGGCCAGATAGGTCTTGCCGCCGCCGGTGGGCACCTTAAAGCAGAGGGTGGGCACGCCGGGGATGACCTCCTGATACCGAGGTAACCCGCCCAGACCCACGGGCACGCTCTTTTCCTGCCAGAGGCGGGTATAGGCCGCAGCGCTACTCCGGGTTTCGTTCAGCAGCTCCAGATAGCGGACGAGGTCGGCTATGACCTTTTTCTGATAGGCTTTACATTCCATAGTTGCCCTCCTGTATGAAGGCCGCCGTAGCATTCGAGCTAAAAAGGGTCCTGATATCTTTTACAATCTGAGTGTATGCTTCTTTATAAGTGGTGTAAAGCGAAAGTGGATACTTTCTAACCTCAATGTGGCTGTCCTCAAGTAAGCTGTATAAATTCTTTTTCTCCAAAGGAAGATCCTCGTTTATGAGATACATTTTATTGCTGTTTTGTTTTATGTCGTCCAGTATATCGAAAAAAACTATTCTATTCTTTATTTGGGATTTCAAACCGAAGTAATTTGAATAATAAAGATATGCTCTATGTGTAATGAGCCACCATAAATCTATTTCACAACTTGTTAAGCCGAGCCCCAAAATAGCAATGTTGGAAGTATAGAATTTTTCTCCCCAAGTATTCAGCTTATCCTTTTCGTTATATAGGATTTGCTTTATTATCATTTTAGAGTTTTCGTTGTTTTCTTTTTTGTTCAAACTACTTCTAAGGCGTTCAACTAACCCTGCATAATGTTCGTATCCGAGGCAAATTGATTTTGGGCTTGCAACCATTCCGTGAATATGGAAAAACTCTATACCTTGTTGGGTTGATGTGGGTCCATCAAGATACTTCTTTCCAGTATCCCCTTTATGGACATAGCTACTACTAAATGCATACTCTAACAAATAGTCATAATTTGTTGTCATTATTACATCAACAGGGAGATTACGCAGCTTATTATGTATTGCGCCATCTGGTAGTTTGGTATATTTTATCTTATCAGCAATTTTCCTTTTTATATCCTCATAGATATCACTAGTGGGACTGTTGAAAGTCTTCAAGTAACTGTTTATTATTCTTTCAAACTCTTGGGGCATAGGGATATCTTCAAAATAATCAACTCCAAAATCTTCCGCTATATCCTTCAGCAAATCTCCCCAAGAGATACTTGTTTCCAGTGTCCTATTGAGACCGTTTCCGATTAGCAAACAGTTTTCCATTCTTTCTCTCCCCAAACGCAAGCTGTATCACAGCTTTGTAATATCTCTTGGTATCTTTTTGAACACGATTCCCATCTGCGTGAGCTTGTCCCCGTCGATGGAGCAGCGGTCAGCGTAGATCACGGCGCTCTCCGTCCGCTCCGGGATGGTGGCCAGGAAGTCGTAGTCCAGCACTGTCACCCGCTGGGGCTCGTAGTAGAAATAGTAGGCGGTGCTGTTCACTACGCCCAAGTAGTACGGATTGGGCCCATCCACGGGGGCATAGGGCTGTTTGGTCTCCATGAACCACACATACTCCCGGATCTTCTCCGTGCCCACGGCTTCATTAAGGTTTTCCCCAATCAGCAGAGGCTCGCCCAAGTCGTAGAAACTGAAATCGCCTCCGGTGCCCTCCACGGCGTTCTTGCCCTGTCCGTAGCCCTGGATCACTCGCTTCACCCGCTCGGCGGTGATGGAATCAGCATAGTCCATCATCTCGACGAGGATGAATTTACGGTTGCCGCCGTCGGCCTTGTTCATATTGAGAACGGCATGAGCGGTGGTGCCAGAACCAGCAAAGGAATCGAGTATAAGCGTGTTCTGCCCGCCCACAATCTGCAATATCCGCTCGATAAGACGAGCTGGTTTTGGGGTATCAAAGGCATTTGTCCCGTTAAAAATAGCCTTTAATGTTTTTGCAGCTTCATCTGTATGGCCAACCTCTTCATAGTTCCAAAGGTTAGTGACAATTCTTCCGCCCATTTCCTCTAAGTATCGTTTACAAGCAATACCTCCCTGCCCTCTGCTTGTAAAATACAAAATCGGCCAAGCGCCCTGATTGTAGCGCAATATAGAAACTTCCTTAATTTCTTCCAAAGGTTTTGCCAACATAATAGCACATATTTCGACCGGGACAGTAGTCGATTGTCCACAAATACTCACTCGCTTATCATAATCATCAAGCGGCTGGAGTTTATAGTCAGCCCACTCATTCATAATAGCAAGCATTTGCTCTTGCCCATATGTCCAGCAACGGCCATTAGGCGGATAAAGTAATTTCCCAGTTATGGGATGCTGAATCGCATAGACCATGCCAGGATGTGTCGCCGCCCCAGGAGCGCTTGCATCTCCCGCTTTCCAGGGACGCGGATCATTATCCGGGCTGGAATACCGTTCGTCCATTTCGCTTGTCCGTTGCAATTTCTGAGGATTCCATGCCGGGGATTTCCCATATGCTAAAAGATGTTCCACCTCGTTTACGATACCTTTGGAATCGTTGCGGGTGGAATATGTACGCTGCCACGAGACGTTAGAAACAAAGCAGTTTGCCCCAAAAATCTCATCACATATCAATTTGAGATTCGCATATTCCGTATCATCAATGCTGATAAAGATAACCCCATCATCCGCCAACAGCTTTTGGAGCAGCTTCAACCGCGGGTACATCATGCACAGCCACTTGTCGTGGCGGGTCAGGTCCTCACCCTCTCGGCCAACCACCTCGCCTAGCCACTTCTTAATCTTGGGATCGTTCACATTGTCGTTGTAGACCCAGCCCTCGTTGCCGGTGTTGTACGGCGGATCTATGTTCCTGCTGATTTTGATACAAACAGAAAAAGCCCTCTCCGGCGCAGAAGTGCCGAAAAAGGCTTGAAATAAAGGGCTTCCGAGGTCAATCGCCGACTTCGGAAGCCCTTAGTTTTATGTGGTTTTTGTGGTCTGGCTGACGGCTGAAAACTGCTGCCAGAGGCTTGGGGTGTACTGGAAACGGAATAATTATAAGGTGCAGGAAAAATTGAAATGTGCAACTCCGGCACTCAGTTATTTGTTTCCTTCCTATGAACCATTTCGATGTATCTTCTTTCCCACGA
>CANRIW010000057.1 GCA_947630785.1 uncultured Oscillospiraceae bacterium
GGCACCCCGTTCGACTTGCATGTGTTAAGCACGCCGCCAGCGTTCATCCTGAGCCAGGATCAAACTCTCAATAAAATCGTATCTATACAGCCTTTCAGCTGCACAAATCATTTTATTGAAGTCAGTCTTACCTGATCTTCAAAATAGAATCAACGAGAACCTTCTACACTGTTCTACCAGTACAGAAGGAACTCTCTTCCTTCTGGTGCTTTCTGTCTTCGTTGTTTAATTTACAAGGTGCAAACCCGCGCCGCTTCTCACAGCGGGGAATTTTATTATACATCCCCGTCGTTGCATTGTCAAGAACAAATTTTGCCGATCCCCGGTGTTTCTTTGCTCCCGACGTTGCCTTCCGCAACGCGCTCCGCTAATATACCACGCCTTCTCGCCATTTGTCAACACCTAATTTTCATTTTTTCAAAAGTTTTTTCTTTCGTCGCCCCAACCCCTTCCTGATTGTCTTTCCCGGCCAATTATGGTATAGTAAACTATATGCCTGACCGAAGGGAGGCCCGCCCTGTGCTGCTGATTCAAAATCTTTATCTGCCCGTAGGCGCGGGTCCGGACGATCTCCGCGCGGCCGCCGCCAAAGTTCTCTCGCTCCATCCGGCGGAGATCGAGACGCTGACCCTCCGCCGCCAGTCCATCGACGCCCGCAAAAAGGCTGACGTCCACCTGGTCTGCGCCGCCGCCGTCACCTTATATAATAGTAAGGAGGCCGCCGTCCTCCGCCGCGCCCCCAAAAATGTCGCCCGTCTGGAGGACAGGCCCTACGCCCTGCCCACGTCCGGCCGCCCCCTCCCCCACCCGCCGGTGGTGGTGGGGATGGGCCCCGCCGGCCTGTTCGCCGCGCTGACCCTGGCCAAAGCCGGCCTGCCCCCCGTCATCCTGGAGCGGGGCCGGGACGTGGACGCCCGCGCCGCCGACGTGGAGCGCTTCTGGTCGGTTGGCGTCCTCTCCCCCGTCTCCAACGTGCAGTTCGGCGAGGGCGGCGCGGGGACCTTCTCCGACGGCAAGCTCACCACCGGCGTCAACGACCCCCGCATCTCCCACGTCTTTGACGTGTTCGTCTCCCATGGCGCGTCCGGGGACATCAAGTGGTCCCACCGCCCCCACATCGGCACCGACGTGCTACGAGGCGTGGTGAAGTCCATGCGGCGGGAGCTGCTAAAGCTGGGGGCGGACGTCCGCTTTGAGCACCGGCTCACCGGTCTGGAACGGACGGACGGCCGTCTGACCGCCGTCACCGTCCATTCCCCCGCCGGCGCGTACCGCCTCCCCTGCGAGGCGCTGGTGCTGGCCCCCGGCCACTCCGCGAGAGATACCTTTCAAATGTTATACGAGGCCGGCCTGCCCATGGAGCGCAAGCCCTTCGCCATCGGGGTGCGCGTCGAGCACAGCCAGGAGGCAATCAGCCGCGCCCAGTACGGCGATTTCTGGGACAGGCTCCCCGCCGCCGACTACAAGCTGGCCTGTCACCTGCCCTCGGGCCGGTCAGCCTTCACCTTCTGCGTCTGCCCCGGCGGGCAGGTGGTGGCCGCCGCCTCCGCCCCCGGCCAGGTGGTCACCAACGGCATGTCCCTCCGTGCCCGGGACGGCGCTAACATCAACGGCGGCCTGCTGGTGGGCGTGTCCCCCGACGACTTCGGCGGCGCGGACCCTCTGGCCGGCGTCCGTTTCCAGGAGAAGTGGGAGCGGACCGCCTATGAGGCGGGCGGGCGGAGCTATCACGCCCCCGCACAGCTCACCGGGGACTTCCTGGCGGGGCAGCCTTCCACGGGCCCCGAGTCCATCCTGCCCACCTACCGCCCCGGCGTGAGATGGGGCAGCCTGGGCGGTACGCTGCCCCCCTACGTCCTGGAGACCATCCGGGACGCCATCCCCCTCTTTGACCGGAAGCTCCACGGCTTCGCCCACCCGGACGGGGTCCTCACCGGCGTAGAGACCCGGTCCTCCTCCCCGGTGCGGCTGGTCCGGGACGGGACGTTCCAGTCCCCCGCCCTCCGGGGCCTCTATCCCTGCGGTGAGGGGGCCGGCTACGCCGGCGGCATCACCTCCGCCGCCGTGGACGGCATCAAGGCCGCCGAGGCAGTGCTGAAGGGCTGATTTTCCCCGCGCAACCGAAATTTTACGTCCCGCAGCTCAAACGCAACCCCCGCTCGCTGGACTTTCCTCCGCCGCCCGGGCAGAATAGAGGCACTTCAAAAGGAGGTTCTCACAATGAGCTTCGGTGAAAATCTGCAATTTCTGCGCAAACGGGCCGGCATGACCCAGGAGGAGCTGGCCGAGCGGCTGGAGGTCACCCGGCAGTCGGTGTCCAAGTGGGAGGGCAATTCCGCCTACCCGGAGATGGCCGCCCTGCTCCGGCTGTGCGAACTGTTCGGAGTGGACCTGGACACCCTGGTCCGGGGGGACGCCCAGGCCGCCCTGGCGGAGGACTCCGCCGGGTACGACGCCCACATGAACGCCTTTTCCAAGGCGGTGGCGGGCGCGGTGGGGCTCATCCTGCTGGGGGTGGCCGTCATGGTGCTGCTGGCGACCTTTGACCCTTCGGACGCCGTCGCTGTCATCGGCGTCTGCGTCCTGCTGGGGTGTATCGCCGTGGCGGTGGCCGTCCTCATCGCCTTCGGCATGGGCCACAGCCGGTTCATGAAGACCCACCCGGTGGTCCGGCCCTTCTACACCCAGGAGGAGATCGACCGCTTTGAGCGGCGTTATCCCCTGCTGATCGCCCTGCCGGTGGCCCTGATCCTCATCGGGGTGATCTGTCAGATCGCCGTCACCCTGCTCCCCGAAGTGAGGAATGACCCGGCAGGCCGGGGGCTGGGCGCCGGGGTCATGCTGCTGTGTATCGCCGCGGCGGTGACGGCGCTGGTCTGGGCGTGCCTGCAAAAGTCCAAATATGATGTGGAGGGGTATAACCGGGCCTGCCGCCGGGAACTGGATCCCACCCCGGAGGAAAAGCGGCTGGACGGAATCACTGGCGCGGTCTGGGGCTGCGGCATGGTGCTGGCCACGGCTATCTATGTGGGCCTGGGCCTTGCCGCCGATCTGTGGGACCGGGCGGCGGTGATCTACCCCGTGGCGGCGCTGGTCCTCGTGGCCGTCACCATCTTCCTCCGCCGCCGGGAGGACGACTGAGCCGGCCCGCCCAAACCAATATCCGGCAATCGCCCCTTTTCCCTTGCGATTTTGGTTTCGGAGGCGTATACTGAAATCATCCCACATCCGCCGAAGGGCGGAGGAAAGGAGTCCAAATGAAACGCACGACCACTGAACGGGTCCTCAGCCTGCTGCTGGCCCTGTGTTTGGTCCTGGCCTCCGGCGTCACGGCGGTCTTTGCCTCCGCCGCCCCTACCGAGACCCAGGTCTATCAGCAGATGATCGCCCTCCAGGACCAGTATCCCGAGGGGACCCCCTGGACCAACGACAACAAATATGCGTGGAAGGGCGGTATTTTCTCCGTCGGCGGGGGCTGCGCCGGCTTCGCCTTCCTGCTCAGCGATGCCGCCTTCGGCGACCTCCCCGCCCGCTGGATCGAGCCCGTGGATTTTAGCGATGTGCGGGTGGGCGACATCCTGCGGGTCAACGGCAACACCCACTCGGTCATCGTGCTCACCGTGGGGAAGAACTCCGTCACCGTGGCGGAGGGCAACTTTAACAACTCCGTCCACTGGGGCCGTACCCTCACCGCCGCCGACGTGAACGCCGCCGACTACATGCTGACCCGCTATCCCGAAAGCGATCCGTCCCCCGCGCCTGTCTACCCGGCCGACGCCATGACCGACGTGAAGCACGACTGGACCTGGGAGGGCATCAACTACTGTATGGAGCACGACCTGATGCACGGCACCGGCTCCGACACGTTCGAGCCCGGCCTCGCTACCACCCGCGGTATGCTCATGACCATTCTGGCCCGGGCCGCCGGTGTGGACACCGACGGCGGTCCCACCTGGTACCACAAGGGGATGGTCTGGGCCGTGGCCAACGGCATTTCCGACGGCACCCGTCCTGAGGCCGACATCAACCGGGAGGAATTTGTCACCATGCTGTGGCGGCAGTCCCTCAATCCGGCGGCCGATCCCTCGGCCCTCAGCGTCTTCCCGGACGGCTCCGCCGTCAGCTCCTGGGCACAGCAGGCCGTGGCCTGGGCGGTGCAGACCGGCATCATCCGGGGGGGCGACGGCCGCCTGGATCCCCAGGGCAGCGCCACCCGCGCCCAGGCCGCCACTATGCTCATGCGCTGGCAGACGCTGCCCGCCTGACAGGAGGGCTCCATGGACAACATCACCCCGTTCCCCGCTCCCAACCCCTACAAGAAGATGTACGCTGTCCTGTTCAACGCCGTCACCGATGCGCTGAACATGATGGAGGACCGGGACTACGGCGCCGCTCAGCGCCGCCTCAAGGCCGCCCAGCGGGAGGCGGAGGAGCTGTATCTGAACAGCGGAGGATAGCAAAATTTTGAGCCGCCCCGATGGGGCGGCTCTTTTTATGCCGTTACAGATTTTGTTCTTCCAACCAAAGGAGGAAGCTCCGGGCCAGCCGAAGCTGTTTCTCGTCCATCCCCCGCAGCAGCTCGGCCACATTCCTCCACTCGTCCCCCTCCTGCCGGGCGGTGCCTACCAGGAAGGTGTCTGGCGTGGTATCCAGGGCGATGGCCAGGCGCATGATGACCTCGGTGGAGGGGATGGAAACGGCCCGCTCAATGTTGGAGAGATAGCCGAAGCTGATCCCAGCCCGCTCCTCTACCTCGCTCTGCTTTAGGCCAAGCTCACGCCTGCGGCGGGCAATTCGTTTTCCAATCTGTCCATAATCCAATTCCATATGACCACCTCAGTTTTAATCATATGGATTTACCGTCCGTCATAAACAGATGTAAAATCATTTATACGACTTGACATCACTAATTTTAGTATTTATAATATAATTACCGCTTTTCAATACGAAGGTGATTTTCTATGTACCAAAAAATGTACACCACCCTGTTCAACGCCATCACCGACGCGCTGAACATGATGGAGGACCGTGACTATTCCGCCGCCAAACTGCGCCTCATGTCCGCCCAGCGGGAAACGGAGGAGATTTACATCTCTGCGGACGAAAAACCTCCGCTGGAGATTCGCCCTTGACAAATCGTCCACCGGAGGTATAATAGGTTATAAAGAGACGCCGCCGGTAAGCGGTCAACTCAATGAGGTAAACTTAGCATAAGCCAAGAAACCGTCACTTGTCGGAGTGGCGGTTTCTTTTTCCCCGCTTGACAAACCCCTCCCCCGGTGATACACTATCCCCGAAATCGGCATTGACGGAGAAGGGCCCGCCGGAACCGCTCAGAGAGGGACGCGCATGGTGAAAGCGCCCCGCGGGGAATGCGAAGCCCACCGCTCCCGAGCCGCCCGCGACGAGTGGGACGGGACCCTCCCGTTACAGGGGGACACAAAGCGGCGGGCCATGCCCGCAAGCAGGGTGGAACCGTGGAGCGTTTTACGCCTCACCCCTGAGAACAGGGGCGAGGCGTTTTTTCGTTTCTCCCCGAAAACCTCCTTTCGCAAAAGGAGGTGGCATTTGCGAAGCAAATGACGGAGGATTTTCTCTTAACTGAAAGAAAACATCCTCAGTCACGCTTCGCGTGACAGCTCCTTCTGAAGAAGGAGCCAAAGAGGAAGGAGATCAAATATGTCCGACGAAAACCTGTACACCTTTGAAAACGAGCAGTACCGCAAGACCTACTGGCACACCTGCTCCCATGTGCTGGCCCAGGCCATGAAGCGCCTCCACCCGGAGGTGAAGCTGGCCATCGGCCCCGCCATCGAAAACGGCTTCTACTACGATTTCGACACCCCCGCCCCCTTCACCGAGGACCAGCTGGCCGAGCTGGAGGCGGAGATGCGGAAGATCTGCAAGGAGAAGCTGAAGCTGGAGCGATTCGAGCTGCCCCGGGCGGAGGCCGTGAAGTTCATGGAGGAGAAGGGCGAGCCCTACAAGGTGGAGCTCATCAACGACCTGCCCGAGGACGCGGTCATTTCCTTCTACAAGCAGGGCGAGTTCACCGACCTGTGCGCCGGCCCTCACCTGGACTCCACCGGGCGGATCAAGGGCAACGCCATCAAGCTCACCGCCTGCAACGCCGCCTACTGGCGGGGGGACTCCAACCGGGAGACCCTCCAGCGCATCTACGGCATCGCCTTCCCCAAGAAAGACGAGCTGGACGAGTATCTGGCCAAGCGGGCCGAGGCCCTCAAGCGTGACCACAACAAGCTGGGCCGGGAGCTGGAGTACTTCACCACCGTGGACGTCATCGGCCAGGGCCTGCCCGTCCTGCTGCCCAAGGGCGCCCGGGTAGTCCAGCTGATGCAGCGCTGGATTGAGGACGAGGAGCAGCGCCGGGGCTACCTGCTGACCAAGACTCCGCTGATGGCCAAGAGCGACCTCTACAAGATCTCCGGCCACTGGGACCACTACCTGGACGGCATGTTCGTGCTGGGCGACCCCAACGACGACACCAAGGAGTGCTTCGCCCTGCGGCCCATGACCTGCCCCTTCCAGTACCAGGTGTTCCTGAACCGCCAGCGGTCCTACCGGGACCTGCCCATGCGCCTGGGCGAGACCTCCACCCTGTTCCGCAACGAGGACTCCGGCGAGATGCACGGCCTCATCCGGGTCCGCCAGTTCACCATCTCTGAGGGCCATCTGATCCTCCGCCCCGACCAGCTGGAGGAGGAGTTCAAGGGCTGCCTGGAGCTGGCCAAGTACTGCCTGGGCACCCTGGGCCTGCTGGAGGA
>CANRIW010000058.1 GCA_947630785.1 uncultured Oscillospiraceae bacterium
TGCCCTTTTTCTTAGACCACGATTTTTGTGGCCTTTTTTCATTTTTGGGCTTGACTTTTATTTGCAGGACTCCCTTGCAAAGGAGCATCTTCTATGGACCAGATCGTCCGCGTCATCGCGAAAAACGCCCCCGTCAAGGCCATGGCCATCTCGGGCACGGCCCTGGTGGAGCGGGCCCGGGCCATCCACGACTGCTGGCCGGTGGCCGCCGCCGCCCTGGGCCGGCTGCTCATGGCCGCCTCCATGATGGGGGCCGTCATGAAGGAGGAGGACGCCTCCGTCACCCTCCGGGTCAAGGGGGGCGGCCCCCTGGGGTCCCTCACCGCCGTGTCGGACCACATGGGCAACGTGCGTGGCTATGTGCAGGATCCTGCCGTGGACGTGCCCCGGAAGGCCAGAGGCAAGCTGGACGTGGGGGCCGCCGTGGGCCACGACGGAGAGCTCTCCGTCATCCGGGACATCGGGCTGAAGGACCCCTATATCGGCTCTGTCAGGCTGGTCAGCGGCGAGATCGCCGAGGACGTGGCCGCCTATTTTGTGGAGAGCGAGCAGATCCCCACCGCCTGCGCCCTGGGGGTGCTCATCGACCTGGACCAGACCGTCAAGGCGGCGGGGGGCTATCTTATCCAGCTGCTGCCCGGCGCCGGCGACGAGGTCATCTCCTCCATCGAGCGGGGCGTGGCCCGGCTGGGGGCGGTGTCCGCCCGGCTGGACGCCGGCATGGACCCCCTGGACCTGCTGAAGGAGGTCCTGTCTGATTTTGAACTGGAGGTGCTGGAGACCGCCCCGGTGGAGTACCGCTGCTACTGCTCTGAGGAGCGGGTGAGCCGGGCTCTCATCAGCATGGGGGCCAAAGAGCTGCGCTCCCTCATCAAGGAGCAGAACGGCGCGGAGGTGTCCTGCCAGTTCTGCGACAAGGTCTACCACTTTTCGGCGGAGGACCTGGAACAGCTGATCCGGGAGGCGGAGGGCTGACCCCCTTCCCTCCCGCCAAAAGGCGGCGGCAGATTTCCGGGAAATTTTCTGAAATTTAGTCTTGACATCTCCGCCCGCCCTTTGCTATAATAGCAAACGCCGTCTGACAAGCGGCAGGGCCTCGAGGGAGCATAGCTCAGCTGGGAGAGCACTTGCCTTACAAGCAAGGGGTCACAGGTTCGAGCCCTGTTGTTCCCACCACTCCTTCGGGAGGACAAACTGTGGCGCGGTAGTTCAGTTGGTTAGAACGCCGGCCTGTCACGCCGGAGGTCGTGGGTTCAAGTCCCATCCGCGTCGCCACTTTCAATTCCATATGCCCAGGTAGCTCAGTTGGTAGAGCAGCGGACTGAAAATCCGCGTGTCGCTGGTTCAACTCCGGCCCTGGGCACCAATGCGAGTGTAGCTCATCTGGTAGAGCGCCACCTTGCCAAGGTGGAGGTAGCGAGTTCGAGCCTCGTCACTCGCTCCATTCTTTTTCAAATGGAGCCTCGGTTCTATTTGATGCCGCCGGCGGATATACTGTTGGTGCGCGGCGCCATAGCCAAGTGGTAAGGCAAGGGTCTGCAAAATCCTGACCCCCAGTTCGAGTCTGGGTGGCGCCTCCAATGAAAGAGCAGGCCCCGGCCTGTTCTTTCTTTTTGCCTCTCCCCCGCTTGACATCGGCCGGGACGGCAGCTATAATCAAATCGTCTATCCGGGTGTAGCGCAGCTGGTAGCGCGCTTGGTTCGGGACCAAGAGGCCGTGGGTTCAAATCCCGCCACTCGGACCACGTCGGAGCAAGCTGCATATCGCTTGCTCCGGCGTTTTTTACACCAAGGGGCGGCTTTGCGGAGGCCCCTTTTTCCTGAATCCCCTTTTCAAATCTATCGCTCCGTGATATAGTCAAAAACAAAAAACGACAGGAGGCTCTCCCATGAGCAAAAACATCACTCCGGCGCTTCTGGACGCTTACAGCGGCGCGTTCCACGCGGACCGATCCAACCTGGCCGCACGGGACGCGGTCATGACCAACGGCCTGAACAAGAGCTGCGTCAATCACGAGGCACGGCGCCGGCAGACACACGCCTTTTCCCTCACCCTGAAGCAGGGCTCCGTCACCAACCAGAAGCAGAGCGGCCGGTGCTGGCTGTTCGCCGCCATGAACGTGATGCGCGCCCGCATCATCAAAAAGCTGAATCTGAGCGACTTCGAGCTGTCTCAGAACTACATGCTGTTCTGGGACAAGCTGGAGAAGTCCAATTATTTCCTGGAAAATATCCTGGACACTCTGGACGAGCCCACCGGCAGCCGCCTGCTGGACTTTTTGCTGATGAGCCCCATCGGGGACGGCGGCCAGTGGGACATGATGGCCAACCTGGTGACCAAATACGGCGTAGTGCCTAAGTCCGCCATGCCTGAGTCGGCTGCCTCCTCCTCCACCCGGGAGCTGTGCCGGGTGGTCACGGAGCTTCTGCGGGGCGACGCCGCCATCCTCCGGAAGATGGCGGCCGGAGGGGCGGACCGGGCCGCCCTCACCGCCGAAAAGGAGAAGATGCTGGGCGACATCTACCGCGTGCTGGTCATCTGCCTGGGCGAGCCCCCCAAGACCGTGGACTTCGAGGTTCGGGACAAGGACGACCATTTCATCCGTGACTGCGGCCTGACGCCGAAGCAGTTCTATGAGAAGTACGTGGACATGGACCTCAGCGACTACATCAGCCTGATCAACGCCCCCACCGCCGACAAGCCCTTCTATCACCGCTATACGGTGAAGATGCTGGGCAACGTGAAGGAGGGCGCCCCCGTCTGCTATATCAACCTCCCCATCGAGGAGCTGAAGGCGGCCGCCATCGCCCAGATGAAGGACGGGGAGCCGGTCTGGTTCGGCTGCGACGTAGGCTCCTACTCCGACCGGGACGCCGGCCTGCTGGACCCCGACGGGTACGATTTTGAGAACACCCTCCAGATCAGACTGGGCATGACCAAGGCGGAGCGGCTGGACTACGGCCAGAGCCAGATGACCCACGCCATGGTCTTCCAGGGCGTGAACCTTGACGACGCCGGCAAGCCTACCCGCTGGCGGGTGGAGAACAGCTGGGGCGAGGACCCCGGCCAGAAGGGCTACTATGTCATGAGCGACGCCTGGTTCGACGAGTTCATGTACCAGGTGGTGGTCAACAAGAAGTACCTGACCGACGCCCAGCGCGCCGTCATCGACACGGATGTGATCGAGCTGAATCCCTGGGACCCCATGGGCTCCCTGGCGTGATAAGGAACGGGCAGGCGGCCACATTATGTGGCCGCCTGTACAAATTATGAGAGGTCGGAGCCAAATGACGCAATCTTTTTTCAAGGGCAACCGGGAGCGGCTGTATGCCCTCATGAAGGCGAATTCCCTGCTGGTCCTGTTCTCAGGCACGGAGGTCCGCAAGACCAATGACGAGTTCTACCCCTTTTACACCAGCCGGAACTTTCTGTACCTCACCGGGCTGGACGGGAAGGAGCTGGCCCTGCTGGCCCGGAAGGACGGCTCCGGCCGGGTGACGGAGAAGGTCTTTCTCCTCCCTCCCGACCCCATGGCGGAGCGGTGGACCGGCCGGCGCATCAAACCCGACGAGGCGGCGGACCGCTCCGGCATAGAGGACATCGGCTTCGCCGCCGACTTTGAGGGCGAATTCCACCGGCTGGCCTCCACCGGGAACTATGAGCATCTGTACCTGGACCTGTACCGGGCTGCCCCCTCCGACCGGGACACCCCCGCCCACCGGCTGCTGCGGCGGGCGGCCTCCCACTACCCCTACTTAAAAATCGAGAACGCCGACGCCCTCATCCGCAAACTCCGCCTCATCAAGCAGCCCTGCGAGATCGAGGCCATGCGGAAAGCGGAGCAGATCACCAAGGCCGGCATCACCGCCATGATGCGGGCATCGAAACCGGGGATGTACGAGTACCAGTACAAGGCGGTGTGGGACTACGCCCTGGGGCAATTCGGTCCCCAGGGCCCCGCCTTCCCCTCCATCATCTCGGCGGGGAAAAACAACTTCTGCATCCACTATAACTCCTACACCGGCCAGGCTCTGGACGGGGACATGGTCCTCAACGACGTGGGCGGCTGGTACGATGGGCTGATGACCGACGTGTCCCGGGGCTGGCCCTGCAACGGGAAGTACAATGGAAGGCAGCGCCTCCTCTACGAGTGCGCCCTGGCCACCTCCAACCACATGTTCGCGACCATCAGGCCCGGTATGCCCATGGCGGAGGTGGACGGCGAGATCCGCCGGTACAACGCGGAGCGGCTGAAGGACGCCGGGGTGCTGGACGACGTGAAGGACATCGGCACCTATATGTGGCACGGCGGGGCCCACCACGTGGGGTTCGACGTCCACGACGTGGTGGAGACGCCCGAGGTGATCGCCCCCGGCATGGTGTTCTGCGTGGATGTGGGCATCTACCATGAGGCGTGGGGCATCGGCTTCCGGCTGGAGGACAACTGCCTGGTCACCGAGGTCGGCTGCGAGAATCTGTCCGCCTGCACTCCCCGCACTGTGGAGGAGATCGAGGACACCATGCGGCAGAGCTTCACGGCCTTCTGAGATGGAGCGCATCCTGATGGTCGTGATGGCCGCCGGCGCGGTGCTGGGCGGCCTGGACCGCATCCTGGGCAACCGTCTGGGCCTGGGGGAGCAGTTCGAAAAGGGCTTTCTGCTGCTGGGCCCCACGGCCCTGTCCATGGCGGGGATGATCTGTCTGGCCCCGGTATTGGCCGATGTTCTGGGTGCGGCGGTCGTACCGCTGTATCGGGCTTTGGGAGTCGACCCGGCAATGTTCGGCAGTGTGCTCGCTATCGACATGGGGGGCTATCAGCTGGCAGAAGAGCTGGCCGTCGATCCCAGGATCGGCAGCTACGCCGGTCTCATCGCGGCCGCCGTCTTCGGCTGTACGCTGGTGTTCACCATCCCCGTGGGCATGGGGATGATACCTGAAGCCGGACGGCCCCAGTTTGCCCGCGGAATCATGCTGGGGCTGGTGACCATGCCGGTGGGACTCGTTCTCGGCGGGCTGGCCTGCGGGCTGACGGTTTTGGAATGCCTTCACCAAAACCTTCCCATCTTTCTGCTGGCCCTGCTGCTCCTGCTGGGGCTGTGGAAGATTCCCCGGCAGATGGTAAAGGGCTTCTGCCTGTTGGCAGCGGGACTGAAAGCCGTCATCACCGCCGGGCTGGTGCTGGCGGCTGTGGAGTACATGACCGGCTGGAACCCGATCCCCGGCATGGCCCCCATCGGGGACGCCATGCGGACGGTGGCCTTCATCGGCGTGGTGATGCTGGGCAGTCTGCCCGTGGCCGAGCTGCTGCGCCGGGCGCTGGAACGGCCCTTTACCCTGCTGGGCAGCGCCGTCGGCCTGTCCGCCCGAAGCGTCACCGGGATGTTGATGAGTCTGGCCACTCCCCTGCCCGTCCTGTCCTCCTGGTCCGATCTGGACCCCCAGGGCCAGACGGCCGCCGCCGCCTTTCTGGTCTGCGGCTCCAGCCTGCTGGCCGCCCACACGGGCTTCGTGGCGGGCACGGAACCGGCGCTGCTGGGAGCGCTCTTCGCCGCCAAGCTCAGCGGGGCTCTGGCCGCTGCGGTCCTGGCTGTCCTCACCCGGCGAAAAGACGCGTGTGCGTCCACATGAACGTTGTCATGCACGGCTGTTCTCCCTGCGGAACTCCGCGGGAGAGCAGCCGTATTTTTCCCGAAAGCGCCGGTAGAAATAGCTGCTGTTGTCGTAGCCGATGTTCTCACGCACGGCGTCCACCGGCAGCGGCGTATTGGTCAACAGGTAGGCCGCCTGCTCCAGCTTCCGCTTTTGCAGCAGCTCCTTGAAGTTGAGCCCGGTGTGCCGCTTCAGAAGCCGGCTCACTGTATAGGCGGGAAGGTTTACAGCTGCCGAGGCATCTGCCAGCGTGCCCGATCGATAATTGCTCTCGATGTACTTCAGAACGGAGAAGATCAGCGCCTGCTCCCGCCGGGCGGGGTCGTTCCGGTTGATGCGTTCCGCAAACAGGGACAGGTTCAGAAACAGCAGCCCCATGGTGGTCTGGTTGAGGGTATTGGTCCCGTGGCGCTGATAGAGCAGGGTCCAGATCATGTTTTCGATCAGGTTCTGCACCGGCACGATGTCCTTGGCGGGGATGTGCAGATAACTGGATGTGGAGCCTGGGGACAGGGTAGAAAGGATAAAATCGCGAAGCACGTTTTCCTGTTCGATCATGGTGACGGTCCGGTCAAAAAAGGGGGGGAGGATGATGAAATTCACCGCCAGATCGTTCTCCCCCGCGGGCAGTATCTCGTGATACACCGTCTGATTGAGGAACAGCAGATCCCCCTCCCGCAGCTCGATGCGCTCCTTCCCGTTGATGATATGGGTGGTGGTGCCGCTGCACATATAGACCATCTCCACATAGTCGTGGCGGTGGCGCGGAAAGTACGCGAACCGGGTGTGGGGGCGTATCTCGATGAGGCGCCCCTTTTCCAGCAGCTTCCGGCTGTCGATCACGAAGGCCCCCCGCGAGGTGTACAATTCCCGCCGGATATCCCCAGAGCCCTGCAAAATCGCCCGCTCCTCCGGGGTGATTTTTTTCAGCTGTTCGATCAGTTCCCGCCGCATATCCACCGCTCCTACAATAAAGATTACGGTGAAAGGCACGGCAGCCAGCCGTGTCTTTTTCCAACTCAAAGCCGAAGCTGTTA
>CANRIW010000059.1 GCA_947630785.1 uncultured Oscillospiraceae bacterium
ACCTCGAAACCGCCTTTGACCGTCTCTTTTCATTTAGAAAAGTACGATTTCATCATCCTCAAAAATTATAGCCCTCCCGTACAGATTTGCAGACAGTCCTCGCGCTCCTACGAGTCATAGCCTGCTTCAAGATGAGCGGAGAAGAGCTCCTTCCCGCATCCGGCTCAACAATGAACGCTCATAGGATAGAGGTCCCATGCTGCACGAGCGGACAAAAGCCGCAGGGTTAAAAGAAGGGAACCTCTGTCTGCGAGGGGGATTATATCATCGCCGCGGCCGGCGAGGATACCGAAATGACGGCAGTCGGGGCATTGTGCAAAATGGATACTTATACACTGTTCCCCACGGTTGAAAGTATAGCGGGTTAAAGCGCGGGGGTCTATTGCCCCCTCGCGCGGTTCACAGCGCCCCGCAACGCGGGTCGCTTCAAGGGCTTTGTTGGTTTTCACGGCGGGGGTCACTTTTTCGGCGCGGGGGTCACTTCGGGGATGACTTCCCTGGAAAATGCCCGGTTTTCAAGACTCTGGCTGGGTTCCAAGCGGGGATAAGGGACGTTTTTGGGCTAGAATAGAGCGGAAGCCGTTACTCCGCAGTAAACAAGAAGGTCTGCAAAGAATTTTCTGATATTATTTCATCATTTATAGTTATATTTGTTCCATTCCGTTTGCTTTCCGGCACTCTTTGAAAAGGATGACTCCATATGTTCCCCATCTATCTGTGGCTGTTTATGTGGTCAATACAGTTCCCTCCAAGGAGAAGAATGGCCTCGCATCCCACAAAAAAGGTTTGCAAAAAATACCCTGCTTAAAACAATACGGGTACAGCTAAATGAAAGCAGAGGCCGAACCCTTCCGGGCTCGGCCTCTGCAATTTGGAAAAGTAGAAGGAATCTCAACTCTAAGAAGTTCCCAGAGCGGACTGTCAGTTGGTTTGCTTCCGCGCGGCGATGGCCTTCTGCTCCTCGGGCAGGTTCTTCTCCACCGTCCACAGGAAGATCAGCACGGCGCAGACAGCGTAGGCGATGGTCTCGATCCAGATGTAGCTCACCGTGATGGCACTCTGGGCCACCGCGGACTGGCCCGCGGTGTTCAGGGCCACGTCAGCGTTCTGGTCATATCCGCTGGCATTGAGGATGGCGCTGAAAATGGCGTTGCACACCGGCGTGGCCGCCACCATCAGCGAACTGTAAATGGACATGGTCAAACCGTCGGTACGGATATTATGCTTGAACTCGATGTGATCGATGACGTCGGCCAGCATGGCCAAGATCAGATAGCAGGCCGGGGAGGAACCCAGGCATTTCAGGGCCACGCCGATGGCCACCGGGACGATCTGCCCGTTGCCAAGGCCCGCAATGACGCCGCCGATGACGCCCACGATCATGCCGATGAGGGTCACCTTCCGCTTCCCGAACTTGTTGGCCAGGGGGACCACCAGCGCCGCCGCCACCGCCATGGGGATGGCTCCCAGGATGGCAAGCAGGGACTGAGAGGTGCCCCAGGCGTCCTCCAGGGCGATGCCGAAGAAGGAGTTGTCCATCACCCACTTGCAGAAGAAGGCCATGGAGCCGTTCTTCATAGCGCCGGCCCACTGGAAGCACATGTAGAAGATGACCACCAGCCACCACATCCGGTCGCTGGCCACCGCCTTCAGCTGTTCTCCCAGAGAGGGGGCCCCCGCCTTCTGCTCCACGTCCTTGCCGCTCATGGATTCCTCGGTGACCCGCTCACGGGTGAACATGAACTGGAGGTAGATGGTCAGGGCAGTGAAAATGGCCACCGCCAACATGGTAACGAACCACAGGAACTGGTTCTGCTTCAGGGCGAAGGACACCAGCATGGGGAAAGCCATGGAGCCCACGCCCATGACGCCCAGGCCGGCGATGTTGGTGAAGGAGGCTAGGGTGGCCCGCTGCTGGCTGTTCCTGGTGGACACGGGGATCAGGGTGGAGTTGGCGGTGTTGTAGATTGGATAGGCTACAGCGTAGTAGAGGTTGTAGGCCACAGCGATCCACACCATCTTGGCGATCTCGTTCTGGAAGGGCACGATGAACATGAGGACGCTGGCCACCGACAGGGTCAGGGCGGACAGGAGGACCCAGGGGCGGGCTTTGCCGGCCAGGGCGTGGGTGCGCTCGATGAGCTGGCCCACGATGAGGTTGGCGGCCACGATGAGGATGGTGGAGAACAGCTGGAGGCCGGTGAGGAAGCCCAAATCAAGCTTGAGCACGTCGGTAAAGTAGTTTTGCAGGATGCTGGTGAAGATGCCGGAGGACAGCAGGGCCCCGAAGGGGCCGATGAAGTAGCCGAACAGCATCTCGGCCAGTTTTACGTCGGGGGACTTGATCTTGGAGCTGAACAACGGATTGCTCCAGATCCCCTGTTTTTTCTCGGCCATGATTCTTTTCCTTTCTCAAAGGGCATTCTACTGATTATTTCAATCAGCAGAAAACGCCGTCAGATGTTTTACCGTTTCCGCGATATGCTCCGCGCTGAGGCCGAACTGTTTCAGCAGGGCGGCGGCGGGGCCGGAGTGGCCAAACTCGTCGTTGACGCCCACCCGTTTGACCTTGCAGGGGATGCCGCTCTCGGCAATCACTGCGCACACCGCCTCGCCCAGCCCGCCGATGATGCTGTGTTCCTCTGCGGTGACGATCTTGCCGCAAGTCTTTGCCGCTCTCAGCACCAGCTCCTCGTCCAGGGGCTTGACGGTGGCCATATCGATGACCATGGCGGAGATACCCTCCTCCGCCAGCGTCTGTCCCGCCTTTACCGCCTCCGGCACCAGCAGCCCGTTGGCGATGATGGCCACGTCGGTGCCCTCCCGCAGCACCTCGCCCTTGCCGATCTCAAAGGTGTAGTTGTCCGGGTCGTGGACCGCGTCCATGCCGAAGCGGCTGAACCGCATATACACCGGGCCCTTGTACTCATAGGCCGCCTTCACCATGGCCCTTGTCTCCACGTCGTCGGCGGGGCTCATCACCACCATCCCGGGGATGGACCGCATCAGCGCGAAGTCCTCGCAGCACTGGTGGGAAGCGCCGTCCTCTCCCACGGAGATGCCCCCGTGGGTGGCCCCGATCTTCACGTTCAGGTGGGGGTAGCCGATGGAGTTCCGCACCTGCTCAAAGGCACGGCCCGCCGCGAACATGGCGAAGCTGGAGGCGAAGGGCACCAGCCCCATGGAGGCCACGCCGGCGGCCACCGCCATCATGTTCCCCTCGGCGATGCCGCAGTTGAAGTGCCGGTCCGGATAGGCTTTCTGGAACGTGTTGGTCTTGGTGGCGTTGGACAGGTCCGCGTCGAACACGATCACGTCGTCGTGGGCGGCGCCCAGCTCTTTCAATGCGTTCCCGTAGCTCTCACGGGTGGCGATCTTTTTCACGTCCGCCATCTCACTCCGCCTCCAATTCGACCAGCTGGGCCCTCAGCTCGCCCATAGCCTGCTCGTATTCCCCGTCGTTGGGGGCCTTGCCGTGCCAGCCCACCTGGTTTTCCATGTAGCTGACCCCTTTGCCCTTGGTGGTCTTCATCACGATGGCGAAGGGCACCCCCTTGGTCTCCCGCGCCCTGGCAAAGGCGGCCTCCATCTGGTCGAAGTCGTGGCCGTCGATCTCGGCCACCTCGAACCCGAAAGCCCGCAGCTTGTCCGGGATGGACCCGGAGTCCATGACCACCTTGGTGGGGCCGTCGATCTGCAAACCGTTGTTGTCGATGATGACCCACAGATTGTCCAGCTTGTAGTGGTGGGCGAACATCAGGGCCTCCCAGACCTCGCCCTCCTCGATCTCGCCGTCCCCCAGCAGGGTGTAGACCCGGCAGGTCTTGCCCATGTGTTTGGCGGCCAGGGCCATGCCGCAGGCGGCGGAGATCCCCTGGCCCAGAGAGCCGGTGGACATGTCCACGCCGGGGACCGTGTTCATGTTGGGGTGGCCCTGGAGGTAGCTGCCGATCTGCCGCAGGGTCTTCAGGTCCTCCACGGGGAAGAAGCCCCGGTTGGCCAGGGCAGCGTACAGGCCGGGGGCGGTGTGGCCCTTGGACAGGACGAACCGGTCCCGGTCCGGGTTTTTCGGGTCCGCCGGGTCGATGTTCAGCTCTTTGAAATACAGATAGGCGAACATATCGGCGGCGGACAGGCTGCCGCCGGGGTGCCCCGCCTTGGCCGCGTGGACGCCCTCGACGACCCCCATACGGACCTTGCAGGCCGCGATCTGGAGCTGTTTCTTTTCCTCGTTTGTCATTTGCTCAGTCCTCCCCGTGCTTTTTCTGCCCGTAATAGGCGTTGGGGCCGTGCTTGCGCATGTAGTGCTTGTCCAAAATCCGCTGGGGGGCCGGCGCGGCGCCGGCGTCCACCTGCCGGGTCAGGATGGCCATTCTGGCCACCTCCTCCAGCACCACCGCGTGGTACACCGCCTGGGCGGCGTCTTTGCCCCAGGTAAAGGGGCCGTGGCTGTGGCAGATCACCGCGGGCACCGCCACAGGGTCGATGCCCCAGCCCCGGAAGGTCTCCACGATGATATTTCCGGTGTTCTTCTCATAATCCTCGTCCAGCTCCGCCTGGGTCAGGTGCCGGGCGCAGGGGATAGGGCCGTAGAAATAGTCCGCGTGGGTGGTGCCATAGGCGGGGATGTCCTGTCCCGCCTGGGCCCAGGCCACCGCGTGGGGGCTGTGGGTGTGGACGATGCCGCCGATCTCCGGGAAGGCGTTGTACAGCACCAGGTGGGTCCTGGTGTCGGAGGAGGGGTTCAGCTCCCCCTCCACCTTGTTGCCGTCCAGATCCATGACCACCAGGTCCTCGGGCCTGAGCTCGTCGTACGCCACCCCGGAGGGCTTGATGATGAACAGGCCCCTCTCCCGGTCGATGCCGGACACGTTGCCCCAGGTGTAGGTGACCAGATTCCGGCGGGGCAGCTCCATGTTGGCCTCATAGACCTTGCGTTTCAGTTCTTCCAGCATAGATTTGCCTCCCTTAAAAGGGCGGCGGGACGGGCCGTCCCCATCCCGCCGCGGTTACGTATCACAGCGCCTTCAGCTTCCAGGCGATGTCGTTGTAGAAGAGCTCCTTTTCCAGCCCCTCCACGGTGGTGTCTTTGGTGATGTGGACGAACTCGATGTCCATCATGTTGGCCCAGTCCTTCATCTGCTCGGCGGACACATCGTAGCTCAGTACCGTGTGGTGGGCGCCGCCGGCGGTGATCCAGCACTCCACGCCGGTGGTGAGGGAGGGCTCCGCCTGCCACATGACCCGGGCCACGGGCAGGTTGGGCATGGGCAGGATGGGCTTGACGCAGTGGATGTCCTGCACGATGAGGCGCAGGCGGCCGCCCATGTCAATGAGGGAGGCCACGATGGCATCCCCCTCCCTGCCCTCGAACACCAGGCGGGCGGGGTCCTTCTCGTTCATGCCAATGCCCAGATGGTGGGTCTCGATGCGGGGCCTCCCGGCGGCCACGGAGGGGCACACCTCCAACATGTGAGCGCCCAGGGAGTACTCCGCGCCGGGGACCAGGTTGTAAGTGTAGTCCTCCATAAAAGCGGACGCGCCATTGCCGTTCTCGCCCATGGCCTTCAGAATGGCGGTCATGGCGGACACCTTCCAGTCCCCCTCGCCGCCGTAGCCGTAGCCCTGGGCCATCAGGTGCTGGGAGGCCAGGCCGGGCAGCTGCTCCATGCCGTACAGGTCCTGGAAGGTGTTGGAGAAGGCC
>CANRIW010000060.1 GCA_947630785.1 uncultured Oscillospiraceae bacterium
TTTTTCGCCCTTTGTCAACCCCTTTTTACATCTTTTTTGACTTTATTTTCCCTTATTACTAACTTAATGACATTACTCGATTTGAGGCGTGTTTTTTTCGAAGATGATAATTCCAAAACAAACATACCGCTCACCTCAAGTTTGCGTCTTCTCTTTCTTTTTTCCGTTTAGACGACATCTGGTAAAATTCAGGCTTGTCAATATGACCAAGCCATGTTAAAATTATACCGTCTGTATTTGTCGTTTTCGACAGGAACAGGTGACCCCTCCCCATCAGGTCACCGACGGGAAAAGAGAAAGGAGCGGCACGATTGGATTCCGCGAGAAAACTGTCCGTGTGGAACAAGCTCAAGTTCGGCGTGGGGGACTTCGGCATTTCGGCGGTCACCGCCCTGCTGCAGTTCTATATGCTGTTCTACTACACCGACGTGGTGGGCATCGACCCCGGCATCGCCGGCACCGCCATCCTGGTGGGCAAGCTCACCTGGGACATGGTGAACGACGTTCTCTTCGGCTACCTGGAGGACAAGACCGTGTCCCGCTGGGGCCGCCGCAAGCCCTTTTTGATGTTCTGCGCCCTGCCCCTGGCGGGGTCCTTCTGGCTGACCCTGTCCCTGCCCGTGGGGATGAGCAATGTGGCGGCCTTTTTCGCCATCATCGGCACCTTCATTCTGTACGACACCTTCAACACCCTGATCACCACCGCCTATTCGGCCATGACGGCGGAGCTGACCACCGACTACGACGAGCGCACCTCCATCTCCACCTACCGCATGGTGTTCAACGCCACCGGGTACATCCTGGGCGCGGGCATCACCACCGCCCTGGCCTCCTTCATCAGCACCTCCGCCGGCGTCTCCGCCAGGGACGGCTGGAGCTGGGTGGGCCTCATCTTCGGCCTGGTGGCGGGCCTGACCACCCTGGTGCCCGCCCTGTTCGTCAACGTGGGCCCCGCTGTCAGCGAGGAGCCCACCACCATGCCCCCCATGCGGGCCATCCTCAGCACCCTGAAAAACCGCCCCTTCGTGCGGTATATCATCATCTCCATGATCATGAGCACCGCCTTCACCCTGGTGACCACCATGCTCCCCTACTTCCTAAAATACCAGATGGACATGGAGGCCATCCAGGCCATCATCATGCTGCTTCTGCTCGGCACCCTCACCCTGTTCATCGTGCCCTGCTCCATGGTCTCCCGGCGCATCGGCAAGGCAAAGACCTACGCTCTGGGCATCGGCATCGCCTGCGCCGCCCTTATCGCCGCCTTCTTCACCCCGCGGGAGGCCAGGATACTGATCTCGGTGGTGGCGGTGGTGGCGGGGATCGGCTTCTCCAGCCAGTGGGTGTGCCCCCACAGCATGATCCCCGACGTGATCGAGTATGACGAGCTGGCCACTGGCGAGCGCCGGGAGGGCATCTATTACGGCATGAACGCCATGGTGGGGAAGGTCACCGGTGCGCTGGGCAGCGCCATCTGCGGCTGGGGCCTCCAGCTCACCGGCTATGTGGAGAACGCCGTCCAGACGGAGACGGCTCTGTTCGGTATCCGGTTCCTGTTCGCGCTGCTGCCCGCCGTCCTGCTGCTGATCTGCGTGCCGCTGCTGATACGCTATCCCATCACAAAGGACAGCCACGCGGAGGTGGTGCGGCAGTTGGAGGAGCGGAGGGCCGGAGCGGCTCAAACTGAGAAAGGGGGAGAAGATCAATGAGAGCGGTCATCATCGGCGCGGGCCTGGGCGGCCTGACCTTCGGGGCCTACCTGGCGCGGGACGGCTGGCAGGTGGATGTGTACGACAAGAACCCCAAGGTGGGGGGCGTGTGCGCCCTGGCGGAGAAAAACGGCTACAAATGGGAGCAGGGACCCCTGATCCTGGGGGATCTGCTGCCAGGAGAGCCCGTCTGCGAGCTCTTGCGTGAGCTGGGCATCCAGCTGGAGACCATACGGGCGGAGCGGGGCATCGAGATGCCCGACTACGCCATGTGGCGGCCCGACGTGTATGCCGGCATGTACTGGCGGCGGGATCGTCTGCGCCAGCTGTTCCCGGAAGAAAAAGAGGGCATCCATGCCTACTACCGCTTTTACGACGACATGCTGGAGCTGCGCTACCGGGGCGGCCTGGCGGAGAAGCACCCCACCCCGCTGAACAAGCTGCGGCTGGCCCTGGCCTTCCTCAAGGTGAAGAAGTACGTCGGCCTCAACGCAAAGGAGCTGATGGAGCGGTTCTTCAAGACGGAAAAGCTCCGCACCCTGTTCACCGGCATCCTGGCCGACTTCTGCGCCTCCCCGGAGGAGTTTCAGGGGCTGGGTATCCCGTTTCTGAACTTTGAGACCGCCTTTGACAAGCGCATCCCCCTGACCAAAAACGGGAAGTCTTACTATCCCGGCTACTGCTACATCAAGGGCGGCGTACAGAAGCTGCCCGAGGCCCTGGCGGAGGCCATCACCTCCCGCGGCGGGGCTGTCCACCTGAACACCGTGGTGGACAAGATCCTGGTAGAGGACGGCGCGGCACAGGGGATCATTCTGGCAGATGGCACCCGGGTCCCGGCCGATCTGGTGGTGGCCAGCGGCGGCGGAAAGGAGGTCTTTTACGGCCTGGTGGGGGCGGAGCACCTGGACGAACACTACCGGCAAGTGCTGGACACCTTCCGGCCCATGGAGGCGGTGTTCATGCTCCACCTGGGGGTGGATCTCGACCCCATGCGGTTCATGAAGGCCCCGCTGTGCTACTACTACAAGACCTACGACATCTACAGCGCCACGAAACGCCTCCGGGCGGGAGAGTACCACGGCGGGCATGACGGGTTCCTCATCTCGGTGGACTCCGCCCACGCGCCGGAGTTCGCCCCGTCGGGGCATCACGCCGTCACCATGTACACCATCGCCCCCGACACCCTGGCCCAGGGGGACTGGGAAGCGGAGAAGGAGCGCTGGGCCGACGAGCTCATCGCCCTGGCGGAGGAGCATCTCCCCGGCCTGCGGGATCACATCACCGAGAAGCTGATCCTGGCCGCCCCAGACTACCGGCGGCTGACCCACATGGCCAAGTGCTCCTTCGGCGGGGTGGTGCCCATCTGGAAGCAGGAGAACCCGGCCCATAAGACCCCGGTGAAAAACCTCTGGTTCGTGGGTCAGCAGAGCGAGAACATCGGCGGGGTGGGCAACGTGACCACCGGCGCGCGGGCGGCATATCTTCAGATGAAGGCGGAGATGGGGGCCCCGTCCGGGAAGAAGGGGGCCAAATGAAACACTACGATGTGATCATCGTCGGGGCCGCCACCACGGGCAGCTATTTCGCCCACCAGCTGGCGGAGCAGGGCCGCTCGGTGCTGGTCATCGATGCGCTGGACCCCGAGCGGATCGGCACTAAATACGACATCTACCACGTGGCCAAGAGGGACTTCGACCGGTTCCGCCTTCCCCTGCCCGAAAAGGAAGAGGACTGGGCCTTTGAGTTCACCGACAATGTGAATCTGTCCGCCTTCGGGAACTGGCCGAAGCCGGGCCACGAGCACGTCATCGGCATGCACATGCACCCCCACACCCTCCGCATGAACCGCTGGGCACAGGCGGCCGGCGCGGAGATACTCTACGGGGCCCGATTTGAGCGGCTGGAGTACGGCCCCGACGGAAAGATCCGCGGCGTGACCTACACCCGCGGCGGGAAGACGGTCACCGCAGGATGCGGGCTTGTGGCCGACTGCTCGGGCATCCCGTCGGTGGTGCGGACCTCCCTGCCCGACGGGTACGGGGTGGAGAACTTCCCCATCGGCCCGGAGGACATGTTTTATGTCAACCTTCGGTATGTGAAGTACCAGGACCCAAAGGACTATGTCCGGCGGAACCGCTCCTGGCCCTACTACAAGACCTGGGAGGCCCCCCAGATGGACCCGGAGGGGGCCATCCTGGGGGTGGGTGCCAATTTCAGCGCCGAGTATGCGGATGGGGTCTTCGAGCGATTCGAGGAAGCCATCGATCTGCCCCGGTACACCCTCCAGTACATCGAGCGGGGGCGGACCCCCTACCGCCGTCCCCCCTACTCCATGGTGGCCGACGGCTTCATCGCCATGGGGGACGCCGCCTGCCTCACCAAGCCCTCCTGCGGGGAGGGGGTCACCAGCGCCATGGTCCAGGCGGAGATCGCCGCCGAGGTGGTCGGCGCCCTGCTGAAGCTGGGCAAGCCCCTGACCCGGGAGAACCTGTGGCCCATCAACCGGCGGTACGTAGAGGTCCAGGGGAGGGCTTTCGCCTCCCAGCTGGCCACGGTGGTCGGGGCGGTGGGCACCAGCGCCGGGGAGAACGACTTCTTTTTCCGGCACGACGTGATCTTCAGCGCCGAGACCTTCCGGGCCATGGGAGAGGGGAAAGAGCTCGCCTTCGGCCCCGGCGAGATGGCCCGCACCGCCGCCGTCATGCTGCTGGGGGTGGTCACCGGGAAGGTGAGGATCAAAACCATCCGGAGCCTGCTGAAGTCCATGGGGGACGGAGGCGCAGTGTCCAAAGTGTATGCCGACTATCCCGAGACCCCGGAGGGCTTCGACGAGTGGGTGAAACGGGCCGACGCCGCATGGGCCGCCTGCGGCAGCATGGCGGAGGCCGCCAAGGCGGCCGAGGGATAGAGAAAAAGAGTCCCGGAAAACGCGGTTTTCCGGGACTCTTTTTGCGTGTTTGATTGAAAAATCAGCGCTTGCTGAACTGAGGCGCGCGACGGGCTGCCTTGAGGCCGTACTTCTTGCGCTCCTTCATGCGAGGGTCGCGGGTCAGGAAACCGGCGGCCTTCAGGGCGGGGCGGAACTCGGGATCCATCTCCAGCAGGGCGCGGGAGATGCCGTGGCGCAGGGCGCCGGCCTGGCCGGTAACGCCGCCGCCGGTGACCGTGGCGGTGATGTCCACCTTGCCCACGGTGTTGGTGGTGTTCAGGGGCTGGCGGACCACCATCTTCAGGGTCTCCAGACCGAAGTAATCCTCGATGTCGCGGCCGTTGACGGTGATGGCGCCGGTGCCGTTGGGGAACAGATGGACGCGGGCCACGGAGGACTTCCGGCGGCCGGTGCCGTAATGATAAGGCTTCTTGCTCTTGTACATAGTCGGTTACCTCCTTATTCCACGGTCCAGGCCTCAGGCTTCTGGGCGGCGTGGGGATGCTCGGCGCCGCGGTAGATCTTCAGCCGGGTGAGGGAGTCCTTGGTGACGATGTTCCGGGGCATCATGCCGCGCACCGCCAGACGCATGGCCAGCTCGGGCTTGGTCTGCATCAGGATGCGGTACTTGGTCTCTTTCAGGCCGCCCACATAGCCGGAGTGGGTGCGGTAGTACTTCTGCTCGGCCTTCTTGCCGGTGAGCACCGCCTTGTCAGCGTTGACCACGATGACAAAGTCGCCGCAGTCGGCGTGGGGGGTGTACTCGGGCTTGTGCTTGCCCCGCAGCAGCACGGCGGCGGCGGCAGCGGTCTTGCCCAGAGGCTTGCCGGCGGCATCGAGGAC
>CANRIW010000061.1 GCA_947630785.1 uncultured Oscillospiraceae bacterium
GTCATGCGGGACTCCGCCGGCAACGTGATCCAGGTCTGCTCCATGGAGAACATCGACCCCGTGGGCGTCCACACCGGGGACTCCATCGTGGTGGCCCCCACCCAGACGCTGGCGAATAAAGAGTTCCAGATGCTCCGCACCGCCGCGCTGGACATCATCACCGCCCTGAAGATCGAGGGCGGCTGCAACTGCCAGTTCGCCCTGAACCCCGATTCTTACGAGTACGCCGTCATCGAGGTCAACCCCCGTGTGTCCCGGTCCTCGGCTCTGGCCTCCAAGGCCACCGGCTATCCCATCGCCAAGGTGGCCGCCAAAATTGCCCTGGGCTACACCCTGGATGAAATTCCGAATGCCGTCACCGGCAAGACCAGCGCCTGCTTCGAGCCCACCCTGGACTACTGCGTGCTCAAGATCCCCCGCCTGCCCTTTGACAAGTTCACCACCGCCAGCCGGACCCTGGGCACCCAGATGAAGGCCACCGGCGAGGTGATGGCCATCGCCAACTCCTTCGAGGGGGCGCTGATGAAGGCCATCCGCTCCCTGGAGCTGAACGTGCGGGCCCTGCGGCTGGAGAAGCTGGAGGGGCTGTTCACCGACGAGATCGAAGATCTGCTGGTGAACGTCACCGACGAGCGGCTGTTCGTGGTGGCGGAGGCCCTCCGCCGGGGCTTCTCCCCCAAAAAGATCAACCACATCACCAAGATGGACATCTGGTTTTTGGAGCGGTTCAAGAACATCATCGACATGGAGAACGCCCTCATCGCCTGCAAGGGCGTGCCCGACGAGGACACCCTCCGCCGGGCCAAGATCATGTGCTTTGCCGACAGCTACATTGGCCATCTGTGCGGCATGGCCCAGGCCGATGTGAAGGCCCTCCGGGAGCAGTACGGCATCATCCCCTCCTTCAAGATGGTGGACACCTGCGCCGCCGAGTTCGACGCGGAGACCCCCTACTACTACTCCTCCTACGACGGGGAGAACGAGGCGGAGGACACCGGTTCCGGCAAGAAGAAGGTGCTGGTGCTGGGCTCCGGCCCCATCCGCATCGGCCAGGGCATCGAGTTCGACTACTGCTCGGTCCACTCGGTGTGGGCCTTCTCCCGGATGGGCTACGAGACCATCATCGTCAACAACAACCCGGAGACCGTCTCCACCGACTTCGACGTGGCGGATAAGCTGTACTTCGAGCCTCTGACCGCCGAGGACGTGCAGAACATCGTGGAGCAGGAGCGGCCCTGGGGGGCGGTGGTCCAGTTCGGCGGCCAGACCGCCATCAAGCTGGCCAAGGCCCTCACGGATATGGGGGTCCCCATCCTGGGCACCTCCTCCGACGGCGTGGACGCCGCCGAGGACCGGGAGCGGTTCGACGCCATTTTGCAGAAGTGCGGCATCCCCCGGGCCCGGGGCAAGACCGTCTTCACCACTCAGGAGGCGCTGGACGCCGCCCATGAGCTGGGCTACCCTGTGCTGGTGCGGCCCTCCTACGTGCTGGGCGGCCAGGGGATGGAGATCGCCTACAACGACCGCAACATCGAGGAGTTCATGCGCATCATCAACATGACGGTGCAGGAGCATCCCATCCTGGTGGACAAGTACCTGATGGGCCGGGAGCTGGAGGTGGACGGCGTCTACGACGGGGAGGACATCCTGATCCCCGGCATCATGGAGCACGTGGAGCGGGCCGGCGTCCACTCCGGCGACTCCATCGCGGTATACCCGCCCCTCCACCTGGAGGACAAGCACCGGGAGCTGATTCTGCGCCACACCAAAAATATGGCACGGGAGCTGGGGGTGGTGGGCCTCATCAACGCCCAATACATCCTCTACAACGACGACATCTACGTCATCGAGGTGAACCCCCGGTCCAGCCGGACCATCCCCTACATCTCCAAGGTCACCGGCGTGCCCATCATCGATCTGGCCACCAAGGTCATGCTGGGGGAGAAGCTGAAGGACCTGGGCTGCGGCACCGGCATCTATCCCGAGGCCAAATATTTCGCTGTGAAGGCCCCGGTGTTCTCCTTTGAGAAGCTCACCGACGTGGACACCGGCCTTGGCCCCGAGATGAAGTCCACCGGCGAGGTGCTGGGCATCGCGGAGACCTTCCCCCAGGCCCTGCTGAAGGCATTCAAGGGCGCGGGGCTCCGGGCCCCCAAGAAGGGCGGCCGCATCATCGTCACCGTGAAGGACGAGGACAAGCGGGAGCTGCTGGGCATCGCCCGGGGCTTCGAGGAGATGGGGGTAGAGCTGTTCGCCACCTCCGGCACCTGCGACTACCTCACCGACAACGGCGTGCCCTGCAAGCGGGTGAACCGGGTCACCCAGTCTCACCCCAACATCCTGGACATGATCGGCTCCGGCACGGTGGACCTGGTCATCAATACCCCCACCCGGGGCCGCAAGCACGATTCCGACGGATTCAAGATCCGCCGGGCCACCGTGGAGCACTCCGTGGGCTGCGTCACCGCCATCGACACGGCCAAGGCGCTGCTCACCGTCCGGGAGCAGGGCAGGAGCGAGGACCTGGTCCCCATCGACGTGACGAAGATCTGACGCGTTTCCCCTGGACCCGGTAAAGAGAGAAAACAGGAAGGGAGGGCAGGACCATGAAACAGCCGCGCATCTGGAAGACCAACTGGCCGTATTTTTTGGCCTGCGTCCTGGCTCCCATCGCCCTCCTGCTGGTGACGGTGCAGCGGTATTGGAAGCTGCCCGAGCTCGGGGACTGGGACGTCACCCAGCTGCTCCAGTGGCCGCCGGTCCTGCCCTTCCAATGGCCCCCGGACAGGACGACGCTCATCCCGGTCGTGGTGCTGATCCTGGCCATCCTGTGGTGGGAGCTGGGGGTGTGGGCCATCTATCGGGCCTGCCTGGGCGGCCTGGAGCGGGACCTGGCGCGGAAGGGCTTCCGGTGTACTCAGATATTCACCGGCCGGAGCTGCGCCGTGCTGGTGGACGAGGACGCGGGGCGTCTGGCCCTGCTGTTCAAGTGGAACCCCTTCCGGCCCTATGTGTTTTCCGCCAAACGCATCCAAAAGGTGTGGGTGGAGGAGGGACAGCGGGGCCGCGGCGTCATGCAGGGCACCCGGCGGGTCAGCTTCCTGTTCACTGTGGACGGCTCCAAAGTGCGGGTGAACACCTTTTCCTCCAACCGGCGGTGGAAGATGGACGGCGACAACGTCCTCACCGCCATCTCCATGGCGGATATGATGGCGGATATCCTGGAATCCCTGAGAAAGGGGGAGGGCTGACATGGCTCTGCGGCTGATCGAGCGCCTGAAGGCCCCCTTCCGGGACGACTGGTGCAAAAACTGCGGGCGTATCATGAACCATCCTCACAGACGGCTGTTCGCCATACCGGGGATGACGGTGGGGAACTACGAATCCCACACGGATGTGGATTATTACCGCAGCGCCCTGTGGCCGGTAGAAAGGCGGGAGGACATCCCGCCCGGGATGTACGCCTGCGGCGCGGTGGAGTTCCACTGCCCCCAGTGCGGCCGGCGGAAAGTGAAGCTGAACATCTTCCTGCCTGTCCGGGACAAGGTCAAGCGGGAGGAGACCATCGTTTTCGACAACGGCAAGCGATTGGAATTTCTTTGGGACTGACCGAGACAGGCGCGAGCCATCCCCGCCGGGATGGCTCGCGCGGCAAAATACACTTTTGGAGGAGCGTTTATGAGTCATCAGACCGTCATCGTGCTGGATTTCGGCGGGCAGTATAACCAGCTTATCGCCCGGCGGGTCCGGGAGTGCGGCGTGTACTGCGAGCTGAAGCCCTATACAGCCCCGTTGGACGAGCTCAGGTCCATGGACCCCATCGGGATCATCTTCACCGGCGGGCCCCACAGCGTCTACGCGGAGGGAGCGCCGTCTGTCGACCCGGATATTTTCAACTGGGGGGTGCCCATCCTGGGCATCTGCTACGGCTGCCAGCTCATGGCCCATCTGCTGGGGGGCCGGGTGGTCCCCGCTCAGGACGACTCCGCCCGGGAGTACGGCAAGACCATCACCTGGTTCGACACCGGGTGCAGGCTGTTCGGCGGCCTGCCCGCTGACGGCGTCACCTGGATGAGCCACGGGGACTACATGGAGAAGGTGCCCGAGGGCTTTGCCCTCACCGCCTGGTCGGAGGCCTGCCCCAACGTGGCCATCGCCGACGAGGAGCGGGGATTTTACGGCGTCCAGTTCCACCCGGAGGTCAATCACACCCAGCGGGGGGTGGACATGATCCGCGCCTTCCTGTACGACGTGTGCGGCGCCCGGGGCGACTGGTCCATGGAGGACTATAAGCGCACCGCCATCGCGGATATCCGCTCCAAGGTGGGCCAGGGAAAGGTCTTGCTGGCCCTTTCTGGCGGAGTCGACTCCTCTGTTATGGCCGCGCTGCTGGCCGAGGCGGTGGGCAGTCAGCTCACCTGCGTGTTCGTGGACCACGGCCTCATGCGCTTGAACGAGGGGGACGAGGTGGAGGCCGCCTTTGCCCCCAGGGACATCAACTTCGTCCGGGTCAACGCCGGGGAGCGGTTCCTCGCCAGGCTGGCCGGGGTGGAGGAGCCCGAGCGCAAGCGGAAGATCATCGGCGAGGAGTTCATCCGGGTGTTCGAGGAGGAGGCCCGCAAGATCGGCGCGGTGGACTTCCTGGCCCAGGGCACCATCTACCCGGACGTGATCGAGTCCGGCGGCACCGGCGCGGCGGGCGCCGCCGTCATCAAGAGCCACCACAACGTGGGCGGTCTGCCCGACACGGTGGACTTCAAGGAGCTCATCGAGCCCCTCCGCCTGCTGTTCAAGGACGAGGTGCGCCAGCTGGGCCGGGAGCTGGGTCTGCCTGAGTATCTGGTGGCCCGCCAGCCCTTCCCCGGCCCCGGCCTTGCCATCCGCATCATCGGCGACGTGACCGGGGAGAAAGCGGACACCCTCCGTCTGGCCGACTTCATCTTCCGGGACGAACTGGCCAAAGCGGGGGAGGACAAGCACCTGAACCAGTATTTCGCGGTCCTGACCAACACCCGCTCCGTGGGCGTCATGGGGGACGGGCGGACCTACGATTACACCCTGGCCCTCCGGGCGGTCACCACCGAGGACTTCATGACCGCCGACTGGGCCCGCATCCCCTACGAGGTGCTGGACCGGGTGAGCGTGCGGATCGTCAACGAGGTCAGGGGGATCAACCGCATCGTGTACGATATCACGTCCAAGCCGCCCGCCACGGTGGAGTGGGAATAACTGACAAAACCCGCAAAGCCTTGAAAACACTGGAGTCTTAAAGCGTAAACGGGGCATTTGATAGCAAATTGATAGCAGATACCAAAACCGGATTTACTTTGTTCACTCCCGTATAGCGGGTGG
>CANRIW010000062.1 GCA_947630785.1 uncultured Oscillospiraceae bacterium
GTCATCCGGGAGGCGGAGCGTGTGCGGCTGGGTGAGTTCACCTTCGAAGATCGTGACCAGAGGGATGAGTTCGACGGAGAGGAGTACACCGCGCCACAGACAAAGCGGGAACTGCTCATGGCCTACCAGGAGGCGAAGGCTATCCTCAGTGACAACGACATCAGCCGCTCCGAAAAGGAAGAAGCGGTCCGCACACTGGAAGTGCTCTGGGACGAGGGTCTGACGGTGGCGGCCCATCAGATGGGGATGTGCTGGCGGGACGGGCTGGGCGTCATCCCGGACGATGAAAAGGCGGCGGCGTGGTTCAAACGCTCCGCCGACGCCGGGAACGACTTCTCCCAGTACGCCCTGGGCAAGCTGCTCCAGGAGCGGGGGCGGATCACGGAGGCCGTCAGTTGGTTTGAGAACGCCTCGGCCCAGGGCAACCAGTACGCCGCGTACCGGCTGGGGAAGCTGTATCTCACAGGCAAGGAGGTACCCAAGGACATGGAGCGGGCGGTAGAATACCTGACCGCCTCCGCCGAGGCCGGGAACCAGTACGCGCAGTACGTCCTCGGCAAGCTCTACCTGATAGGCCACGAGGTACCTCAGGACCGGGAGGAGGCCCGGTACTGGCTGACGGTGTCCGCCGCCCAGGGCAATGAGTACGCGCGGTTCTTCCTGGACCGCTGGGACAGCATGGGGAAGCCGTCCGTGATGCTGTCCGTCGTCCGCCTGCTCCATCATCTGAGCCGGGTGTTCCAAGACAACGTCCAGTCCAGGGACACCACCAGTATGATCCAGAACATCGACCGCAAGCTGCGGCAGAGGATCAGAGAGAAGAAGATCGCCATGGGCCACAAGCCGGATGACCATGAGGAGCATCAGGGGCCGACGATGTCCATGTGAGGTTAAAAAATGACCTGCCTGATCAAAGAAAAAGTCTCGGTGATCTGCCGCGTTTCCTGCCCGTTCTTTCTCCCTTTTGCCAACAAGGTTCTGATAGACTTTCCTCTCTTTATTCGGTATGTTTGGTTTGCGAAAGCGCCAAAACAATACCAGGAGGAGGTCAATCCAATGAAGAATCGCATCAGAAATCTGCCGCTCGTACTCGCTGGCATCCTCGCCGGAGTGACGCTCACCAGCGGAGCCCAGGCAGCCGCCGTGCGGCTCACCGCCACCCGAAGCAACTGCGCCGTCTACATCGACGGCCAGCGGACGGAGCTCACCGCCTACATGATCAACGACGAAAACTACGTGCGGCTCCGGGACATCGGGGCCAAGGTAGGCTTCAACGTCTACTGGGACGGCACCGTCCAGATCGAGACGGACAAGCCCTACACCGGCGTGGCGCCGAAGGAGTCCACGCCCAGCGGCACGGTGACCCTGCCGAATGACGGCAGCCAGTATGTCCCCAAGGCGGGCGACGTGATCCTATGCGATGACGGTACCCTCTACACCATCACCGATGTGAGCCGCTGGGACAACAACGCCTTCTCCAGCGGCCCGCTGCCCCCTCTGCCCACGCCCACCTGTGACTGGTCCAGCTTCCCAGCGGTGGACCTGCCCGCGCCGGAGGCGAGGCACTTCATCAAATCCAATGGCGACTATCTCTATGTCCGCAACCTCTACGAGACCCGCAGAATGCAGTACACACTGATGAATCTGGCGGGCACAAATCCCGAAACCAGCGTCAACGGAAAGCTGCGCTACGGCTCCAAAGGCACTCCCTACGTCCGCATCAGTCTCACCATCCCGGACACCGCCCCCGCATGGTCCTTCTGGCCCTGGCGGGACAGCGAACTGACCAAGCTATTCAACTCCTGCCCGCCGGGGACGTACAGTGTGGAGGCATGGGATCTCTACAAGGACGGGGTGTATAACCACACAGAATACCGGGTCTATGTGACCTAATCGCACAAAGATTCGGGGGGCGCTCCATCCGCAAATGGAGCGCCCCAGCCTTTAGAAAAAAGGTTTTCTACGCATATAGAAACCGCTTTCAAGAGCAGGTACACAGGCCCCCCTCTGACGGGCTCTGCGAGGCCACTGTTTTCAAGGGCTGCGAAGCCCCAAAATGCGTAGACAGCAGGGAGCCGTGTCACGCTTGAAGTCCGTTTTTCAGAGAGATAAGGTAAATACACAGGCCCCTCTCATTTTGCGGTTTTGAGCCTTAGAGAATCAAGGGCCGCGAAAGCCTAAAGCGTGACACCGCGGCCCTCCGATCAGTGCAAAAAGTACCATGCCTGAAACAAGAGAGAGGCATACCCACGGCAAATGATAACAGTTTGATAACAGTGCGCCTAACCCCTGGCTATTCTCTCTGTTTACTGGTATTGTGTGTCGCTGGAAAAGGAGGCGACCGCCATGCCCGAATATCTGGGAGCCCTGCACGAACGGTTCACCACAGCGTCACCCGAAGCGGCAAGAATACAGCGTGAGCGAGACAGGATCCTTGCCCGCCTGCGGGGACAGCTGGGTAAGTCCCAACGGGTCCTGCTGCTCCATCTGCTGGATCTGGAGGATGATCTGCGGGAGCAGACCTCGCTGGACAGCTTCATCACCGGCATACGGCTGGCCAGAGGAATCGAACAGGAACTGAGTGAGATCCCGCCCTACTCCTTCGACGATGAGAACGAGGAGCGGGCACGAAAACTGAACGAAGGAAGGTGATCGATCGATGGCAAAGCGCAGACCATCCGGCGATGGCATGGTGCGAAAGAGGGACGATGGCCGCTGGGAGGGCAGGATCGTTGTCGGACACAAAGAGAACGGCGACCCCATCTTCCGCTATATCTACGCCGACACCCAAAAGGAGCTGACCGCAAAGCTTCGCCGCCAGATCGACGCCTACCAGGGCGCCGACCTGACGGAGCGGAGCGGCTTGACCCTGGGCGAATGGCTGGATCAATGGCTGGAGGACATCGCAGGTACGATCCGGCCTACGACCCTTTCCCGATACCGTGGCGCTGTGAGAAACCATATCAAGCCACAGATCGGAGATAGGATCATCTCCCGTGTCACGCCAAAGGATATACAGAAGCTGTATGACCGGTTGGCTCAGAACGGCAACATCACCACAGGCGCAGGGCTGTCCAGCGGCACCATCCGAGGCATCCATAATATGCTCCACGAGGCTCTGGCAGCGGCGGAGGCTGCTCATCTCATGATCCGAAATCCTACCGAGGGCCTTACGCCACCGAAATTAAGCGCTAAACCCAAGCAGATACTGACCGAGGAACAGCTGGACCGCTTTATGGCAGCCATTCAGAACGATGAAGTGTGGCACGACTTATTCTACACCGAACTGACCACCGGCCTCCGGCGGGGCGAGCTCTGCGGCCTCAAGTGGGAGGACTTCGACGGGGAAAAGGGTGTCCTCAAAATCAGGCGGACGCTCTATAAAGAAAAGGGCGGAAAACTCACGGCGGGTGAAACGAAGACCGCCAGGAGCCGGAGGGAGATCGTCCTGCCCGCCAGCACTGTGGAGCTGCTCAGGGCAAGAAGCGAGTCCGCTCTGACCGAGTGGATCTTCCCGGACCCGCTGAAGCCAGAGCGGCCTGTCAGCCCTGATTCAGCGTACAAACACCTGAAGACGCTGCTTGAACAGGCCGACCTGCCCAGCATCAGATTTCACGACCTTCGGCACACCTTCGCCACCCACGCTCTGACGTCGGGGGTAGATGTAAAGACCCTGTCCGGCATCCTGGGCCACAGCAGAGCGGCGTTCACACTGGATACCTACACCCATACCACTGGAGATATGCAAAAGCGGGCGGCGGAGATCATCGGGACGTTTCTGACAGATATCTTTGGAGAGGAGCTGAGACCATGGGAAGAAAGCGCAAAAACGGCGAAGGCACAGTCCGCCTGAGAAAGGACGGCCGCTGGGAGGGCAGGGTGGTCGTCGGTTACGATGAAAAGTGCCTGCCCAGGACGAAAAACGTACTGGCCAAGACCAAGGGCGAGTGTGTTGAGAAACTGGCCGCCCTGAAAGCAAGCGTTGGCGCCCCAACCCCCGGCAAAGCCAGGCCCGATATGCCCTTCGGAGCATGGGCGGATCTCTGGCTTGAAACATATTACAAGCCGAATGTCAAACCAAGTACGCAGCGGATCTTTGAGGGCTTCATCCGCCTGTACCTCAAACCCCGGCTGGGGCATATTCCTCTGAATAAACTGACCGCCAACGACCTTCAGCAGTTCTACGTCTGGATGAAAAACGACGGCAGGACACGAGAGCGGGACAGCAGGGGAGAAGGTTTGTCCGACAATATGCTTCAAAACTGCCACTACCTCTGCCGCAGGGTGCTTGAAAAGGCCGTGGCGGAGGGGCTGATCCACCAAGACCCCGCCGCCCATTGCAAGCTGCCCTCGATGACCCGTGCCGAAATGCGGATCCTCACCAGAGAGGAGATGCAAAAAACGCTCATCCAGGCAAAGGAGGAAGGTTATTATGAGGTCTTCCTGCTGGAATTCGCCACCGGGCTGCGGGAAGGCGAGTTAGCTGCCCTCCAATGGGATGACCTGAACTTCCAGACCGGGGAACTGCGGGTCAGCAGGCAAGCCGGCAGAGTGATCGGCAGTGGAATCGTGATCTCCGAGCCGAAAACCATACACAGCGTCCGCACCCTGGTCCTGCCGCCTATGGTGGCAGAGGTCCTAAAGAGATACAAGGACAGAATCGATTCCAGATGGATGTTCCCTTCCAGCAAGAAGGAGGACACCCCCATAGACCCGGCGACGATCCGCCAGAGGCTGCACCTGCTCCTGGACCATGCTGGCTGCAAGCAGGTACGCTTCCATGACCTCCGGCATACCTTCGCAACGAACTGTCTGGAATACGGGATGGATGTCAAGACCCTCTCCACTATCTTGGGTCACGTCTCCTCCGCCACCACGCTGAACGTATACGCCCATGTGACGGACGAGATGCGCCGGACAGCGGCGGCCAAAATCGATTCGGGCATAGCCAAGGCGGAGCCGGCAGTAAAGGTCGAAGGGAAAACCAAGGAGCGCGCCATGACCACCTTCCAGGCCAGAAAGAGGTGGCAAAGAACGGCACATTGAGAATATCTACAGCACCCGCCGGGGACAGAACCCGGTGGGCGTTTTCCCTGTCTGTGGGCATTCGTGTGGTCAAGGCAACGGGGTCCCACAGAAATTGCTCAAAATTGTCCGCAATAAGCGTCCTTTGATGGAAGTGTTGCCAGATTTGCGGGCTGTATATCAGGGAGCGGTGTTTAGCGTCGAAACAAACAAGGATGAACCGCTCCCACAAAGTTAGACAAATATGATAAAATATAGTTAGAGGAAGGGAACGAGGTGAGCATATGCCAAAG
>CANRIW010000063.1 GCA_947630785.1 uncultured Oscillospiraceae bacterium
TAACAGCTTCGGCTTTGAGTTGGAAAAAGACACGGCTGGCTGCCGTGCCTTTCACCGTAATCTTTATTGTAGGAGCGCGAAAAGTCGTCAAACATCAACAAACTTCTCGCGCTCCCTATGAGCGCCTGGCTTTTCAATTATTCGCCCCGTGGGGCTGTTACGGAGATGTTGCGGCTGCCCACATGGCGGCAAAGTTCACCGCCTGGCAGGTCAGTCATCTAATTAGCTTTTTCAGTCTATGCGGACGGCGAAAGGGCGCACTTTGCCCCTCCCTAACGCCGTTCCTCCCTACCTTAATACTCATTGACCACGGCTATGACGAGAGCAAGCCGGAGAACGAATTGGATTTGGAAGATATGAAAGGTGCTGCTCAATTCCGGGGCGGCCAATGCCTTTCTGAGTCCTTGGTGAAGGGCGACTGGCGGGGTAAACTCCGTTTCCGCTGCGCCTTCGGCCATGAGTTTGAGGCCAGTCCCCGCCTGGTGCTGGAGGGCGGCCACTGGTGCCCCGAATGTGAGCGCAAAAGTTGGAACTACGGCCAGCGGGCCAAGGTCGATCCCTTCTTCGCTCAAGTGTGGAATCCCCTCCACGAGCCGGACGAGCTGCGGGAGTATCCTAAAGAAGTCACAGAATTGGACATTTGAATCAAATCAGCAGGAAAGCCATCCGGTCGACTGGCCGGGTGGCTTTCCAATGGCAAATCACGCCTGAAAGAGTTTCCCAATCATTCCGTCAATCAGTTGGGCGACCTGCTGCGGGGGCAATTTGCAATTTTGCTGCACCCAGTAGTGGATCACGCCCGTTCCGCCCATAAAGAGGAATTGGAGGGCATAGTCACGTTCTTCTGATGAATATGGCAGGGCGTCCCGCAGCTGGATGTCCAGAATGCGCCGAAAAATACGCCGGCTGATGGCCTGATTCAGTTCGGTGTAGTGGTCGCAGTAAACCAGCAGCCGGAACATCTCCTTGTTGTTCTGGATATAGGAGAGCATTGGTTCGGTGTTGACGTCCGTCTGCTCCCGCATCTCCTGGACGTATTCCAGCAGGCCGTCTGCCAACTCGTTGCCCATCTCCTCATAAAGGGCGGGCACATCATTGTAATAGGCGTAGAAAGTGGAGCGGTTCAGTTCGGCATATTCGCACAACTCCTTCACCGTGATGTGGTCTACCGGCTTCTCCCGCAGCAGATCCAGCAGGCTTTCCCGCAACAGACGCTTGGTAAGGCGGGTGCGCTGGTTCTCTCGGGCCTCAGTTTTTTGTGCATTTCGTGGATTTTCTGAAAAATGGCGCAAGTCCAACACTTCCTTCCGATTTGTCGGTTTTACGGCGTTTAGCATACATATTGATGATTGAAAACCAACACTGTGTTTAATACAATACACCATAGCGGAACCAATCGTCAAGCCCCAAAACGATGAAAAGTAAGGAGAGTACAAAAATGAGTAAGGAGAAAACCGCCCAGGGCAGAAGCAAGCTGCCCATCATCATCGTGTGCATCCTGCTGGTGATCGCGCTGATCGTGAACATCGTCTGCATCCAGATGTTCTCCGCCATCAACGCCTTCATGGCGGCCAACCTGAACACCAGGCTGCCCGGGCACCACAGCTCCGCCACGGCGGAACAGCTCACTCCCGAACAGGCTAAGGAGGCCGCCCTTGCTATGGCGGAGGAACTGGCCGCTGAGGGCATCGTGCTATTGGAGAACAAAAACGCCGCCCTGCCCCTGGAGAGCGGCACCAAGGTCAACCTGTTCGGCTACGCCTCTGTTTCCCCGCTGTACGGCGGCACCGGTTCCGGCGCCAGCGACGCCTCCGCCAACGCTGACCTGATCTCCGGCCTCACCGGTGCTGGCTTTGAAGTCAACCAGGAACTGGTGGACTTCTACAAAAACTCCGGGGTCAAGCGGCCTGACCAGTCAGGCTTCACCGGCTCCAACTTCACCCCCGCCGAGGTGCCCGCTTCCCAATATGGCGACGCCCTCCTTCAGAGCGCCAAATCTTTCTCCGATGTGGCCATCGTCATGTTCTCCCGAATCGGCGGCGAGGGTGGCGATCTGCCCATGGATATGGAGGCGGCCGGCTACACCGGCGTGGGAAACCGCAAATATCTGGAACTGACCCAAGACGAGGAGGATTTGCTCGCCCTCATCAAGGAACAGGGGTTCGGCACCGTTGTGGTACTCATCAACTCCTCCAATGCCATGGAACTGGGCTTCCTGGAAGATGACAGTATCGACGCCGCTCTGTGGATCGGCGGCCCCGGCAGCCGGGGCATGGACGCGGTGGGTAAAGTCCTGTCCGGCGCGGTGAATCCCTCTGGCCGCCTGCCCGACACCTATGCCTACGACCACAGCACCGCTCCCGCATACTGGAACGCCGGTGACTTCACTTACAGCAACCTGGATACCACTGACTGCGAGTTGGATGAGGATGCGGGTATCCTCAACGTAGGCAATGTAGCTGGCCGCATCGACGTGTACTACATGCTTCAGATTCTCCAGTACACACCCGTGGCCAACTCCGGCGCAACGGGGAACACCGCCAGCGTGACCTGCAACGGGCAGCCGGTGGAGTCTATCATTGCCGGGCTTCCCGAACTGGACGGACAGCCTGTGGGGTGGATCAACAACGGCGAGTATGAAATCACCGAGGGCTACACCGCCCCCTCCAACATCGAGGCTATCATCGAGGCGTATGGGTCCTATGTGCCTCAGAGCAGCATGATGCCAGGAATTGTTTGGATTACGGTGGAATGAAGACACCGCCAATGACGACGCAGAGCAGGAAACCATAGGTTCCCTGCTCTGCAAGTTTAATCAAATCAGTATGCACATATAGCCCCAAAAGAGATGGGTCCTTACGTTGCTTCGGTTATGGCGCTTGCGGCATGGGCCAGATATTTTCAATGGTTGAAAACCAGTTTTATTTTTACAATTGTTGATTCTATTTCAAAATTTCACAAAGCGTTTAGGCAACACTCTGGTGTGTAATTTCTCGCACACCAATGTACATGAGCGTTGCCTGGCTTTTGGACCAAGTCGGTTTTTCTTCTGGAAACTGCTAAACCTGAAATATAGGAAAAGGTCCGTCCTTGTTTTTCCCATCTGAACGCCTACAATGGGACTATCGGAACCATGATACCAAGGGAGGGAAACCCGTGAAGTATTATCTCGCCATCGACATCGGCGCGTCCTCCGGGCGGCACATCCTGGGCCATGTGGAGGCTGGGAGGATCGTGCTGGAGGAGGTCCACCGGTTCGACAACAAGCAGGTCTATGTGAACGGCCACGACTGCTGGGACATGGACAATCTGTGGACCGGCATCGTGGGCGGGTTGAAGGCCTGCAAGACCCTGGGGAAGATCCCGGCCACGGTGGGCATCGACACCTGGGCGGTGGACTATGTGCTGCTGGACAGAAAGGGCGATCAGATCGGCGACGCCGTGGCCTACCGGGACAGCCGCACCGCCGGAATGGACGCCGTGGTGGACGCCATCGTGCCCCGGTCGGAGCTGTACGCCAGAACCGGCATCCAGTACCAGACCTTTAACACCATCTATCAGCTCATAGCCCTGAAGCGGGAGCATCCCGAGCAGCTGGAACAGGCGGAGGCCCTGCTGATGATCCCGGACTACTTCAACTATAAGCTCACCGGGGTGAAAAAGCAGGAGTACACTAACGCCACCTCCACCAATCTGGTGAACGCGGCGGACAAGACCTGGGACATGGACCTGATCTCCCGGCTGGGCCTGCCGGAAAAGCTGTTTGGGGCGCTGTCCATGCCGGGAACCGTCGTCGGGGAGCTGACCCCAGAGATGCAGGCGGAGGTGGGCTTCAACACCACCGTCATCCTCCCCGCCACCCACGACACCGGTTCCGCCTTCCTGGCCGTCCCCGCCCGGGACGACAGGGCGGTGTTCCTCTCCAGCGGCACATGGTCCCTCCTGGGGGTGGAGAACGAAGTCCCCATCACCACCGAGGAGAGCCGGAAGGAGAACTTCACCAATGAGGGCGGGGCCTGGTACCGTTACCGGTATCTCAAAAACATCATGGGCCTGTGGATGATCCAGTCCATCCGCCGGGAGCTGAACGGCGTGGCCTATGTGGAAGGAAAGACCAGCAAATACGCCTCTGGCCGCGCCTATTCCTTCCCCGACCTCATCGCCGAGGCCAAGACCGCCGCTGATTTCCCCTCCGTGGTGGACGCCAACGACGACTGCTTCCTGGCCCCGGACAGCATGATCGACGCCATCAAGGACTCCTGCGCCAAAAACGGCCGGCCGGTGCCCCAGACGGTGGGGGAGATCATGCAGACGGTCTATTCCTCCCTGGCCATGGCCTACGAGAACGGGATCGCCGCCCTGGAGGACATGACCGGGAAGCATTACACCAGCCTGAACATCGTGGGCGGCGGCTGCCAGGATATGTACCTGAACCAAATGACCGCCAACGCCACCGGCCTGCCCGTGTTCGCCAGCCCGGTGGAGGGCACCGCCATCGGCAACCTCATCGTCCAGATGATCGCCGGGGGCGAGTTCGACAGTCTGCAATCGGCCAGAGACGCCGTGAAAAACAGCTTTGACATCAAGGAGGTAACGCCATGTTAGTGGAAACCAAAGCCCGTGTGGGCGTGTTCGCCATCGCTTTAGGGGCTTATCTGCCCCAGTTCCCCTCCCTGGTCCCCGAGTTCGAGGGCCAGTACGCCGATTTCAAGAAGCGCATCCCCAACACGGTGGAGCTCATCGACGGCGGCATCGTCACCACCAAGGAGCTGGCCCAGGCCGCCGGCGACAAGTTCCGCGCCGCCGATGTGGACCTGGTTATCCTCCAACTTCTCACCTACGCCACCTCCTATAACATGCTCCCCGCCGTCCGGGATCTGGACGTGCCCGTGGTGCTGGTGAACCTCCAGAAGAAAAAGGCCCCCGATTACGCCAATACCGACACCGCCACCTGGCTGGGTGAGCTGTACGCCTGCGGCGCCGTGGGCGAGATGGTGGCCGACCTGGAGCGGGCGGGCAAGCGCCACGCCGTCATCACCGG
>CANRIW010000064.1 GCA_947630785.1 uncultured Oscillospiraceae bacterium
AACGTGGAGCCCCTCCATCTCCAAAGAAATGGTGGCCATGCGGATAGACTTCTCGATTTCAGCGGCGCTCATAGTGTCACCCCCAAGAATTCACTAATGCCAGTATAGCCTAAAATCGGCACGGGCACAAGCTATTTTCAAATTCAAGATTTTACTGTATGATCTGCTGCGTTTCCCGCCCGTTCTTCCTCCCTTTTTCCAACAAGGTTCTGGTGGATTTTCCTCGCCTTATTCGGTATGTTTGGTTTGCGAGAGCACCAAATCTAACGAAACGGAGGTCAACTTATGAAAAGCAAACTGAAAAACGCCGCACTCATACTCGCGGGCATCCTCGCCGGGGTAACGCTCACCAGCGGAGCCCAGGCAGCCGTGGCACGGCTCACTGCCACCCGAAGCAACTGTGCCGTCTACATCGACGGCCAAAGGAGAGAACTCACCGCATACATGATCAACGACGAGAACTACGTCCGGCTCCGTGACATCGGCGCCAAGGTCGGGTTCAACGTCTACTGGGACGGCACGGTCCAGATCGAGACGGACAAGCCCTACACCGGCGTGGCGCCGGCGGAGTCCAAGCCCAGCGGCACGGTGACCCTGCCGGCAGACGGCAGCCAGTACGTCCCCAAAGTGGGTGATGTGATCCCATGCGATGATGGAACCACATATACTGTCAAGGATGTGAGCCGATGGGACGCCAACATGTTCTCCGAGGGACCGCTGCCCCCTCTGCCCACGCCCACCTGCGACTGGAGCAGCTTTCCCGCGGTAGACCTGCCCGCACCAGAGGCGCGGCACTTCGACCGCCCTGACGCGGACTACCTGTTCGTCCGCAATCTCTATGAGACCCGCCGGATGCAGTACACGCTGATGAATATGGCCGGGACCGATCCCAACACCAGCGTCAATGGGCGACTGAGATATGGCTCCAAAGGAACACCCTATGTCCGCATCAGCCTGACCATCCCGGATGGTGTGACCCCCTGGTCCTTCTGGCCTTGGAGAGAGTCTGAGATCGCCAAGCCCTTCAACGGGATCCCCGGCAGCTATGCCTTGCAAGCCTGGGACGTCTACCGTAACGGCGTGTTCATGCAGACCGAGTACCAGATCTACGTGGCCTGACAGGGCAGGGCAAAAACTGCGCCGCCTAAACAAAGAAAACCATTTTCCGTTGCGGCAAGAGAAAGGCGACGAATAATTCGAAAACAGCAATGCGCAGCAGAGGAATTATAGTATACTGTTATCGTTGGAGAGGAGGGGCACATGACCGATTATGAAAAAGCCGTTGCGCTGTGGCGGAAGCAGCATATATCCACTGGTGCTGAACATGCCGAGGCACTGAGCGAATTTGGCATCGCCTTTGCATACCATTCCGGTAAAATCGAGAATGACAATATCATCTACCATGAGGTGCGGGAGATCTTTGAGCATGACGGTGTGACAAGTTATACCGGCGACTTGCGGACTCTGTTTGAGATCCGCAATTCCAAAGAGGCCAACGCGTTCCTCCTGACGGCGTTTAATGAAAAGCGCGCTGTGGACGAAACCTTGGTGAGAGAGTTCCAGCGTATCCTCACGCAGAATACCTATGATACCCGCCGCTGGCAGCTTGGAGAGCGTCCCGGAACATACAAGCGCCACGACTATGTGACCGGGAAAAACGAGATCGGAGCGGCCCCGGAGGATGTACAAGAAGAAATGGAAGAGCTGTTGTCCGAGCTTGACGGCGTCCCCAATGAAAAGGCGTTGACCGCGGGGGCCTATTTTCACGCCAAATTTGAGAACATCCATCCCTTTGCGGACGGGAACGGACGCACGGGGAGACTTGTGATGAACTACATCCTCCTGCTTCACGACCACCCGCCCGTCATCATCCACCAGGAGGACCGCAAGGACTACTTTGCCGCGCTGGAGGCGTGGGATGAGCGTCAGGACCTGGAACCGCTGATCGCGTTTCTCCAGGGGCAGACGGTAAAGACGTGGCAGAAGCAGTTGGAGCGCACGGAACGCAGGGAACAGAGACAGGACAGATAAGCCAACAAAATCGATCAAAAAGCGGCTTGTGAGTATGCTCACAAGCCGCTTTTGCCTGGAAATCGGCAAATGATAACAGTTTGATAATTGTGCGCCTTACCCCTGGCTATTCTCAGCTATGGGTGGTATTGTGTGTCGCTGAAGGAGGCGACCGCCATGCCAGAATACCTGAAAGCCCTGCACGAACGGTTCACCACAGCGTCACCCGAAGCGGCAAAAATACAACGTGAGCGGGACAGGATCCTCGCCCGCCTGCGGGGACAGCTGGGCAGGAGCCAGCGGGTCCTGCTCCTCCATCTGCTGGACTTGGAGGATGATTTGAGGGACCAAACCTCGCTGGACAGCTTCATCACCGGCATCAGGCTGGCCAGAGGGGTCGAACAGGAACTGAGCGAGATCCCGCCCTACTCCTACGATACAGAGGACGAGGAGCGGGCGAGAAAATACACTGAGAAAGGTGGTGTTTGATTTATGCCGAGACGAAGGCCAAACGGCGACGGGATGGTCCGCAAGCGGGAGGATGGCCGCTGGGAGGGCCGGATCGTGGTGGGCCACAAGGACAACGGCGCCCCCATCTTCCGCTATCTGTCCGCGGGGAGCCAGCGGGAGCTGATGGACAAGCTCCGGGACAACAAGGAAGAGTACCGGGCGGTGGAGCTGACCGAGGGCAGCGGGATGACCCTGGGAGAGTGGCTGGACCGCTGGCTGGAGGAATACGCGGCCCCCACGGTCCGGGAAACCACCCTGTCGGGATACCGGCGCTACATCGAGAAAAAGATCAAGCCCCGGCTGGGGGACAAGCGGATCGGGAAGGTAACGGCTGAGGACGTCCAAAAGCTGTACCGCGAGCTTGGCAAGGAAGGGCGGGAGGCGGACCACCCGGAATACGGACACCAGCTCTCCACCACCACCGTCCGCCGCATCCACGGGGTATTCCACGAGGCTATGGCCGCGGCGGTGCGGGAGGGGCTTACCGCCCGTAACCCCGCCGAGGGGATCACGCTGCCCAGGAAAAAGCCGCCCATGATGAACATACTGAACCGTGAGCAGTTGGAGCGGTTCATGGAGGAGATCAAAAAGGACAAGGTCTGGCACGACTTCTTTTACACCGAGCTGACCACCGGCCTGCGACGGGGTGAGATCTGCGGCCTGATGTGGTCCGACTTCGATGAGAAGAAGGGTACGCTGGCCATCCGCCGCACGGTCCACACAGGGGAGGGCGGCACCCTGACCATGGGCGAGACAAAGACGGGCCAGGGGCGGCGGACCATCACCCTGCCGCCCAGCACCGCCCGGCTCCTGGCGGAGCGGAAAAAACACGCCTTCACCCAGTGGATCTTCCCCCATCCTCTCCACCCGGAGCAGCCCGTGCGACCCGGAGGGGCCTATTCCCATCTCAAAACTGTACTCAAGCGGGCGGGACTGCCCGACATCCGCTTCCACGATTTGAGACACACATTCGCGACCCATGCGCTCACCAGCGGCGTGGACGCGAAAACGCTGTCGGGCATCCTGGGCCACACCAGAGCCAGCTTCACCCTGGATACCTACACCCATGTGACCGGGGACATGCATCGGCGGGCGGCAGAGATCGTGGGCGGCTTCATGGGCGACATTATGGCAAAGGAGTGATAGAATGGCACGAAAACGAAAAAACGGCGAGGGCACCCTCCGCCATCGGACTGATGGCCGCTGGGAGGGGCGGGTGGTCATCGGCTACGACGAAGAAGGGAATCCCAAAACCAAGAGCGTACTGGCCAGGACAAAGGCGGAGTGTGCCAGCAAACTGGAAAAGCTGAGGGACGCCGCCGACCCAAAGAAACCCGCCAAAGTGAGGCCGGACATGGCTCTGGGGGACTGGCTGGACTACTGGTATCAGAACCACTCCAAACCGGGCCTCCGACCGACCACCCGGCAGTCCTATGAAAACTGGCTCTATGAGCATCTGATCCCCGGAGTGGGTCATATCCCCCTCAATAAGGTGACCCAATCCGACCTCCAGCAGTTCTTCACCGGCATGAAAAAGAACGGCAGACACGCCCATGTGGAGACCAAGGGGATCGCCCTGTCCGACCGCTCGGTGCAAAGCTGTTACGCGGTCTGCCGCAAGGCGCTGGACAAGGCGGTGGCGGAGAATCTCATCCGGGCCAACCCCGCACAAGGATGCAAGCTCCCGCCGGTGAAGGGGAGGGATATGCAGGTGCTGACGAAGGAAGAGATGCAGCGGTTTCTCCTCCAGGCCAGAGAGGAGGGGATGTACGAGCTCTTCCTGCTGGAACTGACCACCGGCCTGCGCCGGGGCGAACTGCTGGCCCTCCGATGGGACGACCTGGACATGGAGACCGGGGTGCTGAAAATCGACAGGCAGATCTACCCGGTCCGGGGAAAGCTGATCGTCACCGAGCCAAAAACAAAGGCGGGGATCAGGACCATCATCCTGCCGCCGCCCATGCTGGAGGTATTGCGGGAGTACAAGGAGCAGACCTTCTCGCCTCTGCTGTTCCCGTCCAGGATCAGACCGGGCCAGCCCATCGACCCCGGCTATGTCCGTAAGCGGCTCCAGGTGATCCTGGAGCGGGCGGGCTGTAAACAGGTCCGCTTCCACGA
>CANRIW010000065.1 GCA_947630785.1 uncultured Oscillospiraceae bacterium
TTCGAATCCTTCTGCCCCTGCCACTAAAAGCTCCGAAGTCACCTGACTTCGGAGCTTTTTCGGTACTTTTTGGGCGGGATGTTTTTCGGGAGACCGAGTCTGATGCCCGAATGATGCTCAAATCGTCCTATCCGGCGTCAACGATCCCGCCCCGTTCCGTCGGGTACAGCATCGAAATAGCATCAAAGTTTCGCTCCCCAGGCTATTGGCTGTGCCAGCGTGGGGAGCTTCTTCTTTGATTATGTGTCCCAATTTTTGAGCTGCTGTGAGGGCCTATTGTTTTATGCAGGGTAATTTTTGCAGGCTCACAGCTCGAACCCCGCCGTGATCCCGGCCAGTCTTGCGGTGTCTTTCCTGACGTAATAGAGTTCCGTGATCTCCGAGGTGGAGTGGCCCAGGAGGTCTGCCACCTGGCGGGGTGACAGGGCTTTGATGGAACCGTCCGCCTGTTTCACGCCGTTGACCAGGTTGGTTGCGAAGGTGTGGCGGAGGCTGTGGAGTCCTTTCTGTTCGATCCCGGCGGCCTCAAGGATTCGGTAGTATCGCTTGCGGAAGTTTACGGGTTTTGTGTAGCCGCCGCTCTCGTCGGCAATCAGCGGGCTGTTCTCTCCGAAGTACCGTTCCGTTCTTAGATCCAGGATGGCATCGACCGCTGCTTGGTTCAGCGGCACGTCCCGCTTGCTGGAGGCGGTTTTCAGCTTGCCTACCTTCATCTCCATCCCGCCGGCGGCCTCCACACCGTTGCGCTTGGCGATTTCCTTCACGCCTCGCTGGAGATGAATCACTCTGCGATCCAGATCGATGTCGCTGTTTAGCAGGCCCAGGACTTCACAGGTGCGGAGGCCGGTGTTCAGCATCAGGACGTAGGCGGCGGATTGCTGGTAAATTGGTTTGCCGTTGCTCCATTTCCGCACAGCCTCGGACTTGAACTGCTCAATTTCAGAGGGAGAAAATGTGGTGACCGTTTCAAAGGTCGGCAGATTCTCCTTGCCTTGGGCGGCCAGGAAGTTCGCCCGCTTGATCATGGGCGCTGCCGGCATGGGGTTCTTGCTGATGAGCTCCTGTTGGGTCAGGTATCGGAAATAGTCTGTCAGGAGATTGTGGACCTTCTTCACCGTGGTGTAGGCGAAGCCTTTGGCCATCCAGTGATTGAGCGTCGCTTTCACGTCCGCCGAGGTGACGTCGCCCACTACTTTGACCCCCAGCAGCGGGTAGACAAGGTGGTTGGCTGTCCACTCCAGCCGGTCATAGGTTGTGCGCTCCACCGACGGGAACTTGAACACCCGGAGCCAATTTTTCATGCTGTCCTCCAGCCTTGCCTTGGATTCGTCAGAGGCGGCAATCTGGTGTTTGAAGTTCGCGATGTACTCGGTGATCTTGGCCGTGACTTCCGGTTTTGATGTGCCGCAGAAGGATTTGCGTTTGCGCTCCCCCTGCTCATCCAGGTACCAGACCACGCCGTTCCAGCGTCCGTCGGTGCGCTTGAATACGTTGCCGTTGGTCAGGAGTTTTTTCTGCATGGTGAGTCGTCTCCTTTTTGCCTCGCCTGTTCCTCGTTCTCATCGTCGAAGGAGTAGGGCGGCAGTTCGCTCAGTTCCTGCTCGATCCCTCTGGACAGCCGGATGCCGGAGACGAAGCTGTCCAGTGAGGTCTGGTCCCGCAGGTCGTCCTCCAAATCTAACAGGTGGAGGAGCAGGACCCGCTGGCTCTTGCCCAGCTGTCCCCGCAGGCGGGCGAGGATTTTGTCTCGCTCACGTTTTGTTCTCGTCGCTTCAGGTGACGCTGTGGTGAACCGTTCGTGCAGGGCTTTCAGGTATTCGGGCATGGCGGTCGCCTCCTTCAGCGACACACAATACCACCCCTGGCTGAGAATAGCCAGGGGTGGCGGGCAGAATTAGCAAACTGTTATCATTTGTTTGCGGATGACCGCCATTTTTCATTGGCTGGTGGCTGCAGTGTCACGCTTTGGGGTTCCACAGTCCTTGATTCTCTAAGACTCAAAACCGCGAAACGGGAGGGGCCTGTGTATTTACCTTACCTCTCTGAAAAACGGACTTACAAGCGTGACATGGCTCCCTGCTTTCTACGCATTTCGGGGCTTCGCAGCCCTTGATTCTCTAAGGTCCAAAACCGCGAAACGAGGTGGGCCTGTGTACTTACCTTACCACCCTCGAAAAACGGGTTTCAAAAGCGTGACACGATCCTTTTGACAAATGAGCAGGCGCCCTTCTATCGTTGATTACTGCGAGGTAACGGTTGCCTTTCTTTTTTCTGTGACTTTGGCCCCAAACCGTCCCTTATCCCCATTTGGAACCCGGCCAGAGGCTTGTAAACAGGGCGTTTCCCAGGGAAGTCATCCCCGAAATGACCCCCGCGCCGAAAAAGTGACCCCCGCCGTGAAAACCAACAAAGCCCTTGAGGCGACCCGCATTGCGGGACGCTGTAGACCGCGCGAGGGGGCAATAGACCCCCGCGTTTTAACCAGCACTTCTTTCGCCCCTCTGCTTATGCCCTTGTTTGGTGAAAACGCCGGAGGAAATCGGGGCGCAAATGGCCCTCAAAAAACGGGCGAGTTTCGGGGCGAATCGCCGGGGATGGGCACGGGTGCCACCCCACCAGTGGGCGGGGCACACAGCGGTCCACAGGGGCAAACAGGGGGTGAAGCGGATGGGGGCCGGCCTTGCGCTTTTTATCGGCAGAGGACGGATCACGCGGGGAGCGGATTGGCGGTGGAGTCTTTTCTTTGTTCTATGAGTATTGTTCGTCCGCAACTGTTGGAGGGGGGCCCTCCATCTGATGGAGAAGGATGTTTGGTCTTTACCCTCAGAGAAAACGGCGGAGGCCGGGCCCTTTCGGACCCGGCCTCCGCCGCTTGGAAAAGTAGGAGGATGTTTTACTGCTCGTTCTTGGCCTTCTTGCGGCTGTTGACGATCACCAAGGCCTCCAGGGCTGCCAGAGCCGCGCCGATGGCCACGTCGATGCCGATGGTCACCTTCTGCCACGCGGGCATGCCGGCGGCGGCGGGATCGGTCTCATACTCCCAACTGTTCACCACGGTGTACATGATGTTCTTGCTGGCGGTGCGCAGATACTTCACGGTGCTGGCGCTGGGGTTGGCCGCGTCGTGAGGCAGGTTGGGGCCGGCGCCGTAGGTGGACAGCATGCCGTCCATGCCGTTGGCCAGGGCCGCGTCGGCGTTCATGAAGCCGTGGCC
>CANRIW010000066.1 GCA_947630785.1 uncultured Oscillospiraceae bacterium
CGCTGGGGGGCTTGTTTTGTTGCGCCTTTTTTCTGTTTACCTCTATGGTTTTCCGCTGGTCGTTGTTTTCACAGTAAAGCCCCCTATACTGCCTGCAGTAGCCCTGTGGGATAAGCAAAATATGCAAACGAAATTCGCAAAGAGATTTTGCTTTTCTTTAGTTTTGTTAGTTTATTGGCGGAGATAATCTAATATTTCTGCTAACAGATTTTGATTTACAAATCAAATTAGCTGAGCAGGTACCTCTTCGACAACCATTTTCATTCCTGCCAGATAGTATATCACATTTGCTTGCGCTCTGCTATATAAACCTTTGGTACACCCATTGAACCGTGGTTAAAATGGGGGATCCTATCACAACTACGAGGAGCTTCCCCTCACCCTCCGGGTTGAAGACCTCATGCCCGTCCTGGGCATTGGCAGGAACACCGCCTATGAGCTGGTGCGGTCCGGGCAGATCAGGAGCGTCAGGATCGGGCGGCAGATCCGTGTCCCCAAAGAGGCCGTGATCAATTATCTCACAAACTGAGTTTACAAATTTGGGCTTGAACCGACCGCCGCGGTCGGGTACAATACATTCACCTTTACCGCGGCGGATCGGTCCAACACCCGGAAAGGAGGAACTATGCTGCGCAAAAAAAGCGCCCAGGGCGCTGGAACGATCCGGAAAAGAAAAGACGGCCGCTGGGAGGCCCGCTATACCACGGGCTTCGACCCTGCGACCGGCAAACAAATTCAAAAATCCATTTATGGCAAGACGCAAAAAGAGGTTCGGGAGCAGCTGACGCAGATCACAGCTGAACTGGATGACGGGACCTACATCGAACCCAGCAAGATGACGCTGGAAGCATGGACGACCATCTGGCTGGAGGACTACATGTTCGACAAGAAGTGGTCCACCGTCAACCATTACAAGTACGAGGTTGAATCTCACATAGTCCCCGCACTGGGCCGTTACCAGCTTTCCCAGTTGGACCCCCACCTCATCCAATCCTTCTATAACGCTCTCTTGCGGGGGAACAGCAGTCGCAGGCCGTTGAGCCCCAAAACCGTCCGAAATATCCATGGCATCCTGAGCAAGTGCCTTTCTGTGGCTGTCAGGCTTGGATACATGCGGCACAACCCCGCGCAGCTGGTCACGCTGCCCCGTGTGGAGCGGAAAGAGATCCAGCCGCTGACTGACACCCAAGTCGCCGCGATGCTCTCGATCGTCGGTGACGACGGCTATGGCACCTTTATCAAGGTGGTGCTGTTCACGGGTCTTCGTATGGCGGAGGCCATCGGACTCACCTGGGACTGTGTGGACTTCGACAAGCGGCGGCTGATAATCAAGCGGCAGCTTCAGGCGCGGAAGATGGATGAGGGCGGGTACACTTTTTCCTCGCTGAAAAATGATCGCACCCGTGTTATCGTCCCCGCTCCATATGTGCTCGATGTGCTGAAGGCCTGGCGGCAGAAGCAGACGGAGGAACGTCTGAAAGCTGGCTGGGAGTGGAAAGGCTGGAAGAACGAACAGGAGCGTCAGACCTCCTTTGTGTTCACCACCGCCATGGGGACCCATCTCTGCCCCCGGACCACTTACGATCACTTCAAGGAATTTGCCGCGCAGGTCGGCGCGCCTGACGCCAGGGTACATGATCTCCGGCATACCTACGCGGTCCTGTCCCTGCAAAACGGCGACGACGTGAAAACGGTCCAGGGCAACCTGGGTCACGCCACAGCTTCCTTCACGCTGGATGTCTACGGACACATCTCAGAGCGCATGAAAGAGGACAGCGCGAACCGCATGCAGAAGTACATCGAGGGGCTGTAAAATTTTTCATAAGGGTCAGCGTAAGGGTCAACCGGATATAAAAAACCCCCGGAGCCATAGAACTCCGGGGGTTCCAGTGGCAGGGCAGAAGGATTCGGTCTCGCCTGCCGGCTCGGTCGTGCGGTGGGCGCCCGCCCCCGGCGGGCACCGCCCCTCGGCACTCGGTTTTGGAGTGGCTGTTGGAAAATCCCTGAGGCGGGGAACTTCCCACCTATTTCAGCCGCTTGCGGGGTTCCACTCATTTCATCTCTCTGTTTTTGATGCTATTTTGATGCTATGCCGCAATTCCGCAGATTTCTTTTCGCTCCACAGCTCACGAACTGGAACAGCGTAGTCGTTTTTTGTCCTTCATCCGCCCGTTGTAGATATCCTCACCGCATAATGCCGGTTTAGATGTTATTTGTTGAATCTGGCCTTGAACGCATCAAAGTCCGCTTTGAGTTTGGCGCGATTTTTCTCGATCTTCTGCTTCCGCTCAGCCTTCCTCGTCTCCCGGAGCTTGGCGCGGGCCTCCCGCTCCATCTCCTTCTGGGCCCGAATGGCCTCCTCGACCTCCTCCGCTACTTCCGCGGCGTCCTCCTCCACGATGGACACATCGAATTTGGAGAGAGCCCGCTGCGCGGCGCCCTCCGCGTTCTCCTGCTCCAACGCGATAAGCACAACTTCGCCGTCCACCAGCTGCTCCGTGACCTTCTCGATCAGCGAGGCGTTATGGATCGCGTCCTCGGTGTCAAGGGCACTGCCCGTCAGCATGCCAAGGCTGCCGCCCAGCAGCATCCCCAAAGGCCCGCCGAGGATGCCGATGAGGCCGCCGAGCAGGCCGCCCATCGCTGTATCGTCATTTGTCTCCACACCGGTATCGAATGTATCAAGGGTGACGATCCGGCCGGCGTCCTTCTTGACCAGCGCCGCCTGGGATACCACGTAATCATTGGTCACCGGGGCATTTCTCAGTTCCGTCATGGCCTGATAGCCCTCGCTCTCAACCTTGAAAACCACCAAGACGATTTTTTCCATAGATGTGCCTCCTCAAAACATTTTATGGTCGGTCAATATCTGCCTGACATGCCGACTGAACGGTGGAAAGTGGTCTGCCATCGTTCCGCCGACTCAACGCTTGCCGGCAAGGCTCTTCTCCCACAGCTCCTCCGCCTTGGGAGCCCAGCAGGCAGCATAACGGTCGCACTTAGCGCACAGATGCTCCACGCTCTCGGGGGACTGGAGGTCGGTGGAGTGGGCGCCGGTCTTCTCCACCATGCCCCGCAGCAGGTCCGGGTTCTCCAGCATGGGGCAGGGGCGCAGGTGGTTGTTGTTGAAGGGCT
>CANRIW010000067.1 GCA_947630785.1 uncultured Oscillospiraceae bacterium
GCTGGGGGGCTTGTTTTGTTGCGCCTTTTTTCTGTTTACCTCTATGGTTTTCCGCTGGTCGTTGTTTTCACAGTATCACTCCTTATTTGATTTCCATTTCCGCCTATTCGGCGGAGAACTGGTCGTACCGCCAGAGGACCGTGGCCAGCTGCTCCCGGGTGAGCGATCCGGTGGGAAGCAGATATCCGCCGCTGCCGGTGATCAGCCCCTGGCCGCAGGCCCATCCCATGGCCTCCCGGGCGTAGTCGCTGACAACGCCGGCATCGGGGAAACCGCCGAGCTCAGCGCCGGCCTCTGCCGGGAGCCCCTGGTACCGGGCAAACCGCCGCAGGGCGGTGACCGCCTGCTCCCGGGTGAGGGCATCCTCCGGGCCGAAGGTCACAGCGTCGTAGCCCGCCATGATACCGGTCTCCGCCGTCCAGGAGATGGCGTTCCAAGCGGGGTGGCTCTCCGGCACGTCGGCAAAGGCGCACGGGGCCCCGGCCGCCGGCTGTCCGGCCAGATCCCACAGGGCCTGGGCCAGCTCCTCCCGGGAGACGGTTTGGCCTACGCCGAACGTGCCGTCAATGTCCAGGGCGGGCAGGACCTTGTTGGCCATGGACCAGGTCACGCCGTCGTGATACCACTGGAGGGAGGGGAAATCATAGGTCCTTCCCTCCAGCTTCGCGTAGCAGGGCATGAACGCCTTGTTGAGGGCCCCCAGCCAGGTCAGGCCGCTGGCCCGTTTGACGTCCAGCGTATTGATCATCACGTCCCGGGTGTTCAGCAGCCTGCCGGTATCGGGGCTCATGATGCTGCCCACCGTGCTGACCACATAGTAGTTCCCGTCCACCTTGCCCAGGTAGATCATCTCGTGGCCGGGGAAGCACAGGGCGGCCCCCAGGGGCAGCCCGTCCAGGATCAGCCGCTTTTCCTCCATGGACATGTTGGTCATATCAATCTTTTCCATATCCGCCGGCCACTGCCAGTTGCCGTTGCGGCCGATGTGCAGGCCGAAGCAGGAGTAGACCGTGCGGACCATGCCGGAGCAGTCCTCCCCCTCCAGCATACCGCCCCAGCCGTAGACGTCGCCCAAGCAGGCCAGGGACACCCTGGCGATATTCTCCGGCGTCAGCGGCAGATAGCCCACGCTGACCTTTGCGGTCTCGGGGATCAGGGCCAGCTGTTTCTCATAGCCGCCGTCATCCCGGCGCACCGGCAGCCAGACCACATAATTGTGATAGGGCGAACGGCCCCCCACCAGCTGGTCGGGCTCCAGGTCCTCCGCCAGCTCCAGTGCCGTCCCCTGGGTCAGCATCCGCCGGGCGGTCTGGGGGTATGCGTTGGAGGAGTCGGTATACGCCTTGTTCCCATAGACCACCAGCAGCCTCTCCGAGGGCAGGTCCCACGCGGCCAGCCACTCCTCCTTGTCGGCGCAAACGGCTACATCCTTCGCCGGGATCCAGCCCGAGCAGTCCCGGCTGCGGGCCATGTAGTATTTCCCGTCAGCGGAGGTCAGGTAGATCAGCACCGGGTCGTTGACGCAGACGGCGCTGAGCGCCTGATAGTCGAAGTCCAGATCTCCCGGCACGTCCAGGATGGGATTATCCGAGGGAAACACCCGCAAAAAGGTCCGCTCCACCGCGACGCCGTAGCGCACCGGCATATCCCCCGTGGCGTTGGGGTCGGCGCAGTTGTCGATCATGGCCTGGTAATAGTTCCAGTCGGCCTTCTCTCCGTCGGGGCCGTAGGTCCAGCCGTAGTAATACTGGGCGTCGGCGGTGGAGGAGCTGCGGACGGCCTCTACCTGGCGGGGACCGTTAAAGGTTTCGGGCGCGGTCTTCAGGTCCATCACCATAGTGCCCTCTTTGGCGATGACCCCTTCGTTGACCGTCTGGATCTCCTCCTGGGTGAGGATGACCTCCCTGGAATCCTCCTGCCGGGCGGCCCAGTAAGCGGGATCGGACATCTCCGCCGTCACGCCGGGCATATAGGTGACCCCGGCGGCCAGCGCCGGCTGGCACAGCATGAGGACGCACAGGAGCGCCGGCAGCAGGCGGCGAAAAACCACTGATCTCTGAAGCACGGGCAGGACCTCCCTTTCAATGTAAAACATCACGCTCTCCGCAAAGTCTTTTCCCGGCGCGGGTCCGGGCGGTCATGGCCGCTCTCCCCCGCCGCCGTAGAACTCCAGGAACCGCCGGGTCTCCGGCCTCTCCGGAGAGAACAGCACTTTCTCCGCCGGGCCTTGTTCCCAAAGCAGCCCTTGGTAGAGGAAAAGGACGTCCCCCGCCAGACGCCGGGCCTGCTGCAGGTCATGGGTGATGAGCAGCACCGCGCAGCCGGTCTCCGCGCAGTAGGTCTGGATAAGCCCCTCCGCCAGGATGGCGGACTCCATATCCATGGAGGCCGTGGGTTCATCCAAAATCAGCAGCCCGCAGGGCCGGGACAGCACCCTGGCCAGGGCCATTCTCGCCGTCTCGCCGCCGGAGAGGCCGGTGGCCCTCTGGCGGGCCAGATGGCCGAGCCGCAGGGCCTCCATCAGCTCCCCGGCCCGCTCTCCGCCGCCGGAGAGCAGGATATTGCTCCGGGTGGACAGACGGAAGGGGTAGCTTTTCTGGGGCATGTACCGTACCTTTACCGATGGGGAAAGAATAATCCCGCCGCCGTCCGGAGGCAGCACCCCGGCGAGCAGCCGCGCGAAGGTGGATTTTCCGCTGCCGTTGGCCCCCACCACGGCGCACAGCCGTCCCGGCGTCAGCTCGATGGGCGGGAGCCGAAGCACCGTGCGGCCACCGAAGGTCTTGGCGCAGGCTTCCGTTCTCACCGGCTCAGCCTCCTTTGCAGCAGGGACACCACGATGTTCACCAACAGTGAGACAGTCATGAGGATCAGCCCCAGGGCGATGCCCAGGGAGAAATTGCCCCGGTTGGTGTACTGCATGATGGCGGTGGTCATCACGTTGGTCTTCCAGGCGATGGCGCCGCCCACCATGGACACCGCCCC
>CANRIW010000068.1 GCA_947630785.1 uncultured Oscillospiraceae bacterium
GCTCTTTTGCTGTATCTTCTCCGTAAATCAAAACCAAGCCTATGCAACCGCTTAGACTCGGTTTTTCGACAAGCTGACGGGCCGTTCCCCTCTGGGAACGGCCCGTATTTTTATTCCTCGTCCAGCTTGAGGACGGCCATGAACGCCTCGGTGGGCATCTGCACGGTGCCCAGGGAGCGCATCTTTTTCTTGCCCTCCTTCTGCTTCTCCAGCAGCTTCTTCTTCCGGGTGATGTCGCCGCCGTAGCACTTGGCCAGCACGTCCTTCCGGAGGGCCTTCAGGGTCTCCCGGGCGATGACCTTGCCGCCGATGGCCGCCTGGATGGGCACCTCGAACATCTGCCGGGGGATGTTGTCCTTCAGCTTCTCGCAGATGCGTCTCGCCCGCTTATACGCCTTGTCCCGATGGGCGATAAAGGAGAGGGCGTCCACCTGATCGCCGTTCAGCAGCAGGTCCACCTTCACCAGATCGGAGGGCCGGTAGGAGTCCAGCTCGTAGTCCAGGGAGGCGTAGCCCCGCGTCTTGGCCTTGAGGGTGTCGAAGAAGTCGTAGATGATCTCGTTCAGGGGCATGAGGTAGTGGATCTCCACCAGGTTGGTGTCCAGGTACTCCATGTTCTGGTACTCCCCCCGCCGGTCCTGGCACATGGGCATGATGTTGCCCACGTACTCCGGCGGGGTGATGATGGCCACCTTGGCGTAGGGCTCCATGGCCGTCTTGATGGAGCCGGGGTCGGGGTAGTTGTGGGGGTTGTCCACCCGCACCAGGGTCCCGTCTGTTTTCGTCACCTCATAGATGACAGACGGTAATGTGGTGATCAGGTCCAGGTCGAACTCCCGCTCCAGCCGCTCCTGGATGATCTCCATGTGGAGCATCCCCAGAAAGCCGCACCGGAAGCCGAAGCCCAGGGCGATGGAGGACTCGGGCTCGAAGGACAGAGAGGCGTCGTTCAGCTGGAGCTTTTCCAGGGCGTCCCGCAGGTCGGGGTACTTGGAGCCGTCCTCGGTGTACACGCCGCAGTAGACCATGGACTGGGCGGGCCGGTAGCCGGGCAGGGGCTCCGCCGTGGGATTCTCCACGCCGGTGATGGTGTCGCCCACACGGGTGTCCTTCACGTTCTTGATGGAGGCGGTGAACCAGCCCACCTCCCCGGCGGACAGGGAGGGCGCCGAGTCCATGCCGATGGGCCGCAGATACCCGCAGTCCAGCACGTTGTACTGGGCCCCGGATGCCATCAGTTTCACCGCCATGCCGGGTCTGATGGTCCCCTCCATCACCCGGAACAGCACGATGACCCCCAGGTAGGGGTCGTACTGGCTGTCGAAGATGAGAGCTTTCAGCGGCGCGTCGGGGTCGCCGGTGGGAGCGGGGATGTTGTGGACGATGTCCTCCAGCACCGCCTCCACGTTGATGCCCATTTTGGCTGAAATTTCAGGGGCTTCCTCGGCGGGGAGGGCCAGGATGTTCTCGATCTCCTCCTTCACCCGTTTGGGGTCGGCGGCGGGCAGGTCGATCTTGTTCACCACCGGCCGGATCTCCAGGTCGTGCTCCATGGCCAGATAGGTATTGGCCAGCGTCTGCGCCTCGATGCCCTGGGAGGCGTCCACCACCAGTACCGCCCCCTCGCAGGCGGCGAGAGAACGGGAGACCTCATAGTTGAAATCCACGTGGCCCGGGGTGTCGATGAGGTTCAGGCAGTAGGTATTCCCGTCCTTGGCCTTGTAGTCCATGCGGACCGCCCGGGCCTTGATGGTGATACCCCGCTCCCGCTCCAGATCCATGTTGTCCAGCAGCTGATTCTCCATCTGCCGCTGCTCCACCGCGCCGCAGATCTCGATCATCCGGTCGGACAGGGTGGACTTGCCGTGGTCGATGTGGGCGATGATGCTGAAATTACGAATGTTCGATTGTTCCGTCATGTGGTCCCACTCTCCTCCTCCGGATAGAGCCAGTCCCAGCTCCACCCCTCAAAGATGGCCTCGTAATCGTAGCCCGCAACGTATCCGCGCAGCTCCTCCATATATCGCCGGTAATTCTCCTCAGTGAGCCGCCAATAGTCCCGCATCATGGTCCGGGCCGTCCAGCTGCACAGGGCGGCGGAGCAGTGGATATGATCGGTATAGTTGTCCAAATCGGTGGTCTGGCCAATGGTCAGATAGGTGTAGAGCCGCACATTGTCATATTCCAGGGTCCGCTCCGCCGCGTACTCCAGCGCGGTGATGATGGCCTCCGCCGTCCCCTCCCTGGTGGTCTTGTCCCAGTAGAGGATGCTGTACGGGGGAAACCAGATGTTGAACTGCACATCCGGGTGTTCCCCGGCCCAGCCCAGAATCACATCCATATTCTCTTTCGCCGCGGGCAGATAGGCATCCGCCGGGAGAGTCTCCCCGCTGACCTCCGGCCTCACATAGCCTGACAGCGCCATGACACGGGAAAATACGGTGTTCCTGTCCCAGGTATACGCCTCGTCCAGCGTCACCGCCGCGCCGGTCTCCCTGGCCCATAGCGTCCGGACCGCCATGCTCAGCGCGTCGGCGCTGAGGTAGACCTGGATATCGTCCAGGGGATTGTCGTTGTAAAGGTATTCTGGCAACTCCACTGTCCGCTGGCTGTCCGGCCGGATCAGGATATTGGGGTCCAGCCCGAAATACACCGTGTCCAGCTCCGGAGGGCTATAATTTTTGAGGATGATGAAATCGTACTTTTCTAAATGAAAAAAGACGGTCAAAGGCGGTTTCGAG
>CANRIW010000069.1 GCA_947630785.1 uncultured Oscillospiraceae bacterium
GGCTTGTGCTTGCCCCGCAGCAGCACGGCGGCGGCGGCAGCGGTCTTGCCCAGAGGCTTGCCGGCGGCATCGAGGACGTACCATTTGCGCTCGATGTTGGCCTTGTTCGCCATAAAGGTAGACATATCGGTTTCCTCCATTTTTATGTTCAAAATTGTTTGAAACATGGCAGCGCGGCCCCTTTCCGGGGACGCAAGCGTTATTATAAGTCCCACCGCCGCCGATGTCAACCAAAACATGAGGTTTTTTTAAATATTTTTTGAAATACTCGCTTATCCTCTTAAATTTCAAACTAAACGCTTAAATACTCGCTTTTGATTTTCGTTTTTATCAGCCCCACGCCTCCGCCAGCAGCTCCGCCGCCCGGGCGAGTTCTTCCTCGCTGAGGCCGGCGTAGCCCAGCACCACGGTGGAGGCCCGGGGCGCCGCCCCGTGGCAGTACTGGCTCAGGGGAGCCACCCGGACAGACACCGCCGCCGCCCGCTCCACCAGCTCCCCCTCGGTGAGCCGGGACAGGGTGAGCAGGAAGTGGAGCCCCGCATCCTGCCCCGTAAGGGTGACGCCGGGGATGGCCAGCAGTTTTCCGGTGAACAGGGCGTTCTTTTTCCGGTACAGGTTGCCCGTCCGGCGGAGGTGCCGGCCATAGAGCCCTCGCACCAAAAACCGCCGCAAGCTCTCCTGCTCGAACCGGGACACGGTGCAGGCGGTGTGGGGAAAGGTCTGCCGGTAGCGCTCCAGCAGGGCGGGCGGCAGGATCATATAGGCCACGCGGATGGCCGGGGCGATGGACCGGGAGAAGGTGCCCATATACACCACTCTCCCGCCTCTGTCCAGACCCTGCATGGCGGGGATAGGCCGGGAGGTATAGCGGAACTCGCTGTCGTAGTCGTCCTCGATGAGGAAGCGCCCCTCCCCCGCCCCGGCCCAGTGGAGCAGGCGGCTCCGCCGGCCGGCGGGCATGGTGTCCCCCATAGGAAACTGGTGGGAGGGAGTCACGTAGGCCAGCCGCGCCCCGGACGCCGCCAGGGCCTCCGGGTCCATCCCCTCCCCGTCCACCGGGATAGGAAGGGGCGTCCTGCCGTGGTGGAGGGCGGCGGCGTAGGCCGCCGGGTAGCCCGGGTCCTCCAGGGCGATCTCCCGGTACTCGGGCAGCAGCTGGAGCAGCAGGGACAGCAAGTAGTCCGCCCCGGCTCCCACCACGATCTGGTCCGGCGTACACCGCACCCCCCGGTACTGGGCCAGCAGGTCGGCCAGGGCCGCCCGAAGGGGCAGGTCCCCCTGGGGGTGGCCCCGCTGGAGCAGGCCGGGGTTCTCGTATACCGCCTCCTTGGTGATCCGAGCCCAGGAGGAGAAGGGAAAGGCGGACACGTCCACCGCCGAGGTGGAGCAGTCGTACTTCCACTTGGAGGGCTCCGGCGGCGGCTGGGCCACGTCGGGGGCGGGGGGCGGGGCCAGGGGCAGCAAATCGGCCACGACATAGCCGCTGCGGGGCCGGGCGGTCACATAGCCCTCCGCCGCCAGCAGGGAATAGGCGGTCTCCACGGTGCTCATGCTCACCCCCGCCAGGGCGCACAGCCGCCGCTTGGAGGGCAGCTTGGTCCCCGGCGGGACCTCCCCGGAGCGGACGGCGGCGGCGATGTGCCGGTAGAGCTGGCCGTACAGGGGCTCGCCGCCGTGAAATACGGGGAGCGGAAAGGATGCGGACATTTGGTCTCCCTCCCATCTGACCACATAAAAAAGATGAAAACTGGGCATGGAAATGATGTCAGTCAGGGGTATAATAACACCAACGTCGGCCAACGTCAAGTTTTCATCGAAGGAAGCGTGATCCCCGTGAACGAATCGAAACAAAACAAACTGGTGCTGAAGCTATGCGTAACGGCGCTTCTGGCCGCCTTGGTGGCCGCCAGCGCCCAGCCCTACGTCCTTGTGCCCGCAGGGCCCCTGGGTGAGCAGCGCCTTCACCTGGGCAACGCGCTGTGCGCCCTGTCCGGCATCCTGCTGGGGCCCTGGTGGGGCGGGGTGGCATCGGGCATCGGCTCTGTCTTTTTTGACCTGTTCAACCCCGCCTATGTCGCCGAGGCCCCCATCACCTTCCTCACCAAAGGGATGTACGGGGTGGTGTCCGGCCTAGTGTTCTACAGGGGATTCAAGGGGAAGTACACCTACCCCGCCCTCACCGTGGCCTCGCTGTGCGCCGCGGTGACCTACGCCGTGCTCTATCTGGTCAAGAACTACTTCTATAACGGGCTGCTCATCCACGGGCTGGAGCCCGCCGCCGCATGGCTGGGGGTGGTGAGCAAGGTGCCCTCCGCCGTGTTCAACGGGGTGGTGGCGGTGGTGTTCGCCCCTATCATCGGCCTGGCCCTGTACAAGGCCCTCAAGGCCGCCCATCTGGACCGGCTCCTGGCGTGATTTTGCAAGAAACAAGATGGAAAAATGCAAAAGCTCCCTGCCCCCGAAAAAGCGGGACAGGGAGTTTTTGTATTTTCGGCATATCTCTCAAACCGGACAGGCCGCGGCCTGTTTCTTTTTTGAAAGAGCGCACAAATCGAAATTCTTATTTACAAATAGTTCACAAATCATTCACCCTTTGTTCATGAAATACCCCGGCGGCAGGCTATAATGCGCCATGGTCGGTGGAACACTGCCGGCTGGAAGAACCAACCAGGGCCGGTCCCTCGCCGCGGAGGGAGACGGGCCCGCGCGTAAATGGAGGATCATCGTACCATGTATATGCTTGCTTATAAGAACACCTGCCAGCGGAAGGAGACCCTTCTGCACAAGATCGGCAGGATCCTGAAGAAGATCATCAGTTTTCCTGCCGAGGCGTAAAGGAGGCCGAAGCGCCCATGAGTCTCAGTGAATTCAAGAACATCCACTTCCGCAGGTTCCGGGTCTGGTTGCTGAGGGCCCTGAGCCGCAGGAGCCGCAGAGCCGCATGAGCCTGCCTTCACCGCCCCTCGGGGCGGTGTTTTTTTGTCCGGAGACCCGGCGGGCAAACGAAAACCCCTCCGGTTTCCCGGAGGGGTTCGCGTTTTGAGAAAAGAGAGAGGGAGGATAGAAGGTGTCTGGTTTGCTTCCTGACGATGTCATCATAGCAGAGTCTCCCCCGCTAATGTTGGACAATTTAAAAACCTTTTGTGAAGGTTTTGTGAATAACCGGGGTCTCCCTCCCTGCTTTTCCCAAATAGCGCGGTCTTTCAGCCTTGGAGGAACATCCCCGACAAAAACTGCTTGAAGATGCCGAACAGGGACAGCCGCTCCACCCCTTCGGACGCCACCAGGTCGATGGAGTCCACGGCCTCTCCGTCCACCATGACCTCCAGCCGGCCCAAAATCTGTCCGGGCTCCACCGGGGCCTCCACGCTGTCCGCCAGGGTCATCCGGGTGGCCACCGCCCCGGCCTTGGATTTCTCCAGCAGGACGGAGCACTCACGGGCCGTCACCGGCTGGACGGTGTCACACCGGCCCAGCTCCACCTTCACCGGCGGGATGGGCCCCTCAGGGTACACCGGCGTCAGCGCGTAAGTGGCGAAGCCGTAGCTCAGCAGGGCCTTGGCGCTCTCGAACCGGTCGTTGGAGGTGGGGGCGTGCATGACTGTGGCGATGAGCTCCATGCCGTCCCGCTCCGCCGTGGCGGACAGGCAGTACAGGGCGGAGTCGGTAAAGCCGGTCTTGAGGCCGGTGGCACCCTCGTAGTAGAAGATGAGCTTGTTGGTGTTGGCCAGCTGGAAGGCCCCGTCCCGGAGGGTGTCCATCCAGATGGTGGTGAACTCCCGGATGGACGGGTGGTTCAAAATCAGCTCCCGGCTCATGAGGGCGATGTCGTATGCGCTGGTGAGGTGCCCCTCGGCGGGCAGGCCGGTGCAGTTTTGGAAGGTGGTGTCGTTCATGCCCAACTCCTTGGCACGCTGGTTCATCCGCTCCACAAAGGCGGCCTCGCTGCCGGCCAGGTGCTCCGCCAGGGCCACGGCGCAGTCGTTGGCGGAGGCCACCGTCACCGCCTTCACCATGTCCCGGACGGACATCTGCTCGTTCTCCTTCAGCCAGATCTGGGACCCGCCCATGGAACAGGCGTAGGCGGAGGCGGTCACCGTATCGTCCCAGCCCAGGGCGCCGGAGTCGATGGCCTCCATCACCAGCAGCAGGGTCATCACTTTGGTCACCGAGGCGGGCTCGTACTTGGTGTGGGCGTCCTGCTCATAGAGGATCCTACCGGTGGTCTTCTCCATCAGCACGGCGGAGGGGGCGGTGATGGCCACCGGGGCGGCGGTCTCCGCCGTCTCCGCCCGGGCGGTCTGGACGGATATGGGGCATAATAGGGCAAGCGCCAGCAAGCAGGCGGTGAATTTTTTCATGGGGATACCTCCGATCTTGGAAATCATTCTCCTCACAAGGATGTGGAGGACGGGCGATTTTATGCGCGGCGGAGACCGGAGGGTTTCTCCGTCAGCGGCAAAAACTGGATAGCATGTTCCGAAAAAAGATTGCGTCGGGCCGCGTCTTTTCGTAATATAGAGGTGAAAAATCCGTCTTTCCGGGTGAAGGGCCTTCACAACACAGGAGAAAGGAGGAGCGCCCATGGAGGACAGCGCCATCGTGGAACTGTTCTGGTCACGCAATTCCCAGGCCATCTCGGAGCTGCAGAACAAATACGGCGGGGTATGCCAGTCCGTGGCCGCCCGACTGCTGGGCAGCGTGGAGGACGGCCAGGAGTGTCTGAATGACGCCCTGCACCGGGTCTGGAACACCATCCCGCCCCAGCGGCCCCGCTCCCTGCGGGCCTATCTGGGCAAGATCGTCCGGAACTTGGCCATCGACCGCTGGCGGGAGCGGTCCGCCCAGCGGCGGGATGGGGAGGTGGCCTCCCTCACCGCCGAGCTGGAGGACTGCCTGCCCGCCGCCCCCAGCGCGGAGGCGGTGGCTCAGGGCAATGAGACCGCCGCCGCCATCGACAGATGGCTGGGCACCCTGTCCAAAGAGGACCGGGTGCTGTTCGTCCGCCGGTACTGGTACGGGGACCGGGTGGACGAGCTGGCAAAGCGCCGGGGCGTCTCCCCCAACAATCTGGCCCAGCGGCTGTTCCGATTGCGGAGCGGCCTGAAGCGGGCCTTGGAACAGGAGGGCGTCATCGTATGCGCGAACAGAGTTTGAACCTGCTGGCCCAGCTGGGCGGCATCGACGAACAATACATCGACGAGGCCGGAGAGGACATCCCGGCCAAAAAGAAAGTCCACTGGCTGCGGTGGGCCGCCCTGGCCGCCTGCCTGGCGGTGGTCATCGTGGGCGGGGGGATCCTCACCGGCGTGATCCCCGGCCTGCCCATCGGCGGCGTCAATCCCAGCGCCGGCGGCTCCGGCGTAGACCCGGCGGCGGATGGCCCCAGCACCTTTATGAGCTACGCCGGGCCGGTGTTCCCCCTGACCCTGCGGGAGGAGAACGACGCGATCATGGCGGAGCGGAACGTCACCTTGGACTTCGCCCCCTGGATCAGGACCTGGTGGTCCAACGAGGACGAGGCCAACTCCCGGAATGGCCTCACGGAGGAGGAGCGGCAGGAGGTTCTGGCCCGGTACAATGAGTGGTTCCCCGAGGGGGGCCGGTGGCAGTCCTCCAGCGACATCCTGGTCACCGACTCCTACACCCTGACCAATACCTCGGACCAGGATCAGAAGCTCACCGTCCTCTATCCCTTCGCCGGCGGGCTGTATAATCTGGGGAACGTCCGGCCCACCCTCAGGTTGGACGGCGTGGCGCTGGACACCGCCCTCCACAGTGGCGTGGGGGCCGCCGTCTCCCCGGAGGGGGGCGGTGACGTCCTGAGCCATGCCGACTGCTGGGAGGATTACCGGGACGCCCTGGCCGATGGAACCTACCTGCGAAACGCCCTGAAGGGCTGCCCGGACCTGAGCGGCACCAAGGTCACCGTCTACGAGTTCACCGACCCCTGGGGGCCGGAGAAGGACGACGAGGCGGGCCTGCCCAACCCCTCTATCCTGGCCGCCTTCCATCAGGATGTGGAGCACAGCCGGGTCCTGTCCGTCGGGTTCAACGGCGGATACTACGGCTGGGACACCGGGGAGATGAAGCTGGAGTTTTCCATCCCCCGGCCCGGAGAGCGGGACTACGCCTTCCGCCTCATCGTCGTCGGCGAGGACATTCAGGACCTGGTCACCCAGGGCTACGCCTCCGGCGGGGGCTGGGATGGCGGAGATCCCATCGAGGCCGGCGTCACCGTCACCCGGCACGAGGCCGACCTGGAGGAGGTGCTGCGCCAGACGGCCTGGGATATCTACGGCAACTGGGACGCCGACTTCGTGCCCGGCGTGGATTTCGAGACGTACTACGGCCTGCTCAAGTCCTGGCTGGTCACCGACGGCCCCCTGTCCGACGCGGGGCGCTATGGCGGCGGGGCGCTGGAGGAGAACATCGTGCTGGCCCAGGCCCGCGTGTTCTGGCTGGAGGCGGAGGTCACCGTCCCCGCCGGGGGCAGCGTGGAGCTGACCGCCTCCATGCGGAAGGAAGCCAGCTGCGACTTCTACTGCGCCCACACCAAAAACCAGGGGGTCTACGGCTACGACCTGACCACCCGTCTGGGCTCCAACCTGCACTGCGCCGCCCAGGCGGCCACCCTGGAGGACCGGGGACAGATTGTCATCGTCCGGCAGAACTACGGATTCGACCTTGAAAACGGCGTAAAGACCGTTCCCTTGACAGAGGAGGAATACTATCTGGAGGTCAAACGGGCGCCGGAAGGTTGACAGAGGGACGGATGCCGGGTATAATCATGGTATTCTGACACAGGAGGTCCTCAACATGGATAAGTATGTCTGCCCCTGCGGCTATGAGTACGACCCGGCGGTGGGCGATCCCGACAACGGCGTCGCCCCCGGCACCCCTTTCGACCAGCTGCCCGCCGACTGGGTCTGCCCCGTCTGCGGCCTGGACAAGGACGCTTTTGAGAAGGCCTGATAAGTCCATACGCAAAAAGCTGCCCCATGGCTTGCGCCGTGGGGCAGCTTTTTTATCCGTCGGAGCGGGCGGAGGCGATCTGCTCGGGGGTGATGGGCAGCTCGTAGAACCGCCGGCCGGTGGCCTGATAGACGGCGTCGGCGATGGCGGGCAGGGGGGTGTTGATGACGATCTCCCCGATGGACTTGGCCCCGAAGGGCCCCGAGTCCTCGTAGCTGTTCTCAAAGGCCACGTGGATGTGTCCCACGTCCAGCCGGGTGGGTATTTTGTACTGCATAAAGGAGTTCTCCCGCACCCGGCCCTTTTCGTCGTAGGTGACGTTTTCGGTGAGGGCCATGCCGATGCCCTGGACGATGCCCCCCTCCGCCTGGACCCGGGCCAGGTTGGGGTTGATGGGGGTGCCGCAGTCCACGCAGGCCCAGAAGTCCACCACCCTGGCGGCGCCGGTCTCCGGGTCGATCTCCACCTCGGCCACCCCGGCCATGTGGGGGGGCGGCGAGTTGGGGGAGCTGTGGGTGTCGGCGGCCTCCAGGGCCACGTTGTGGCCGCACATGGAGGCGGTAACGATGTCGTCCAGGGAGACGGCCCGGTCCGCGTCCCCCAGAGCACAGACCCGCTTCCCATCGAACTCCACCTGCTCAGGGGACAGGGACAGCAGTTCCGCGCCCAGTTTGCAGATCTGCTCCCGAAGCCTGCGGGCGCAGTTCTCCACCGCCTTGCCGGTGACGTAGGTGGTGCTGGAGGCGTAGGAGCCGGAGTCGTAGGGAGAGACGTCGGTGTCCGCGCCGAACACGGTGATGTCCTCCACCGGGCAGTCCAGCACCTGGGCGGCGATTTGGGCCAGGATGGTGTCACAGCCGGTGCCCATGTCCGCCGCGCCGATGGAGAGGGTGTAGTAACCCTGCTCGTTCAGCTTCAAGGTGGCGCTGCCCACGTCGATGCCGGAGATGCCGGAGCCCTGGAGGGCCATGCCCATGCCCATGGCTTTGATCTTGCCGTCGGGGAGCGTTCGGACGGGGAACTTCTCATCCCAGCCGCTCATCTCTCTGACTTTGGCCAGGCAGCGGTCCAGGGCGCAGCTTGTATTGGTCTCGCCGAAGTAGGCGGGCATCACGTCCCCTTCCCGGACGATGTTTTTCTCCCGGAGATCAAAGGGGTCCATGTGCAGCTCCGACGCCAGCTCGTTCACCGCCGACTCGATGGCAAACAGTCCCTGGGTGGCCCCGTAGCCCCGGTAGGCCCCGGCGGCCATTACGTTGGTGTACACCACGTCGCTGACAAAGCGGAACGCCTCCGCCTTTCCGTACATGGGGATGGCCTTATGGCCGGACAGGCCCACGGTGGTGGGGCCGTGCTCGCTGTAGGCACCGGTGTTGGACAGGGTATAGAGGTCGATGCCCCGGATATGCCCGTCCCGCATGGCCCCCAGCCGCACATGCAATTGCATCTCGTGCCGGGGGCAGGAGGCGGTCATGGACTCGGCCCGGGAGTAGATCATCTTGCTGGGCTTCTTGGTCTTCCAGGTGACAAAGGCGGGGTAGATCTCGGACACCACCGTCTGCTTGGCCCCGAAGCCGCCGCCGATGCGGGGCTTGGACACCCGGACCATGGACTGGGGGATGCCCAGGGCAGCGGCCACGATCCGTCGGGCGTGAAACACGATCTGGGTGGAGCTCACCACGTGGAGCCGACCGTAGGGGTCGATGGTGCAGAAGGTGCGGAAGGTCTCCATCATGGACTGCTGGCATGCCTTGGTGTGGTACACCCGGTCGATGACCACGTCGCATCCGGCCAGAACCTTGTCGATGTCCCCGCCGGCGCTCTCCTCGTGGGCGCAGAGGTTGCGCATCTGGTCCGCCCCCACGGGGCAGATGCTCTCCCAGTTGTCCTCCGGGTGGACCACCACGGGGGCGTCCAGGGCTTTGGTATAATCCAGCACCGGCTCCAGCACCTGATATTTCACTTTGATGAGTTTCAGGGCTTTATCCACAGCCTTTTCCGTCTCCCCGGCCACGATGGCCACCGGGTCGCCCACATAGCGGACGTGGCGGTCCAGCAGCAGGCGGTCATGGGGGCTGGGCTCGGGCCAGGTCTGGCCGGCGGTGGTGAACCGCTTGCCATGCTGGTCCACGTCCTGCCAGGTGTAGACCGCCTCGATCCCCTCCACACGCTCCGCGGCGGCGGTGTCGATGTCCTCCACCAGGGCATTGGCGTGGGGGGAGCGGAGCACCTTGACGATGAGGCAGTCCCTGGGGGCGATGTCGTCGGTGTACACCGGCTGACCGGTGACCAGCTGCATGGCGTCCTTTTTCCGCACCGGCTGGTTGACAGCCTGAAAGGCCCTGGCCCGGGCCTTCTCGTGATAGCCCTGCTGGGGGGCGTCGGCGGGATTCCAGTTGGGGAAGGACTCCGGCGCGTCCTCGCCGGCCTCCCGGCGCCTGCGCCACTCCCTGAAGTTGAGCATCCCCCGGAGCTGGCCCTCGTAGCCGGAGCAACGGCACAGATTGCCCGCCAGGTACTCTCTGATCTCCTCCTCGGAGGGGTCGGCGCTGTCCCGGAACAGGGAGATGGCGTTGAGGATGAAGCCGGGGTTGCAGAAGCCGCACTGCTCCGCCCCCTGGTCGGCGATGAACGCGCCGAACCGGGCGGCCTCCCGCTGGAGGCCCTCCAGGGTGGTGACCTCCCGGCCGTCGACGCGGGCGGCCAGCACCGAGCAGGACAGGGCCGGCTGTCCGTCCAGCAGGACGGTACACAGCCCGCAGTTGGAGGTCTCGCACCCCCGCTTGACGCTGTAACAGCCCTCCCGCCGCACCAGGTCGATGAGCAGCAGGTCGGGGGCGACGTCACGGGTCAGCTTTTTCCCGTTGAGGGTGAATGTGATGTCCATATCCGCCCTCCTTTACTTCAAAAGCCGCTCGGCGGCGCGGCGGGTCAGGGTCTTGATGAGGTGGGTGCGGTACTGAGCGCTGCCCCGCAGGTTGGAGCCGGTGGGGATGGCCTCGGCGGCATAAGCGGCGATCTTCTCCGGAGCGTCCGGGCCAAAGGGCGGGCACAGGACGCCGTCCTTGTCCAGGAGCAGGACGGCCCTCTGGGGCCGGGCCCCCACGGCGATGCGGAGGCCGTCATCGCTCAGCGCGGCGGCGCAGGTGAGGGCGGGAAAATCGGTCTCGGTGTTCCGGGCGGACAGATAGCTGAACTTCGCGGGGACCCTGCGGACCAGCAGCCGCACCAGGATGTCCCGGTCATAGGGCATGGCGGCAAATTCGCTCAGCGGCATAAGGCCGCCCTTGTAGAGCTCCACCCAGGTCTCCATGGACAGGAACAGGGTGAGCACGTCGGAGAAGCCGAACCGGCCCCAGATGCTCCCCCCCACGGTGGCGCAGTTGCGGAGCTGCACCCCCACGATGTGCCGCAGGGCCTCCCGGACCGCGCCGCCGGAGTAGGCGTCCAGACCGGGGTGGGTCTCCAGCTGTCGGAGGGTGACCATGGCCCCGATGGAGAAGCCCTCATCGGTCTCCTCGATGGCGTCCAGGCCCAGGCCGGACAGGTCGATGGCGGTGTTGACGCTCCGGCTGCTTATCTTTGTCCAGATCATGCCGCCTAGGACCATGTTGTTCCGCTTTTGATTCAGCGTCCAGGCCTCCTCCAGGCTGCCGGCGCGCTTATACTCCCGAATGGTGATCATGGGGCCCTCCCTTTATACGCGCTTTTCCCGAACGCCGGAAAAGCAATCATTTTGTGACAGTATATCATATTATCCTTGTCAAGTACAGCACAATGTGATAAACTCCGAGACGATCACAGAACAGACTGGAGGGAATCGCCATCATGGGGCGGAGAATCAGCTGTGTGCTCATGGCCTCCGGAGCGGGAAAACGCTTCGGGGGGGACAAGCTGATGGTCCCGTTTGGGACGGAGCCCATGATCTGCCGGGCGCTGGCCGCCACAGACACGCCGCTCATCGCCTGCCGGGTGGCGGTCACCCGAAACACGGAGGCGGCGGAGCTGTGCCGCCGGATGGGAGCGGCAGTCGTTCTGCATGACCTGCCCCACCGGAGCGACACCGTCCGCCTGGGGCTGGAGGCCCTGGGGGAGGGCCTGGCGGGCTGCCTGTTCTGCCCCTGTGACCAACCCCTGCTGACCAGGGCGTCGGTGGAGGGGCTGTGCCGCCGGTTCCTGGCGGAGCCGGAGTTCATCTGGCGTCTGGCGTATGATGGCGAGGCTGGAAGTCCGATCCTCTTCCCCGCTGACTGTTTCCCGGCCCTGATGGCCCTGCCGGAGGGAGAGGGCGGTTCTTTTGTCGTCAGGGCGCAGCCGGAGCGGGTGCGGCTGGCGGAGGCGTCCTCCCCCTGGGAACTGCGGGACGCGGACACCCGGCAGGATCTGTCAGAGCTGCTGGAACACATAAAATGAGCGCGGTACGGCGGGTACCGCGCTCATTTCACATTTTGAGAGATGTTACTTGTCGGCCTTCTGGAGCTCAGCCTGCTCCTCGGCCTCGATCTGCTTGTCCTCCGCGTCCTTGGGCAGGAGGATATTCAACAGGATGGCCACCACAGCGGTGGGAACGATGCCGGAACCGCCGAAGACCAGCTGGACGTACTCGGGGGTGTGGGCCAGGATGCCGGGGTTGGCGCCCATGCCGTAGCCCACGCCCAGGGCCACTGCCACGATGGACAGGCTGCGGGCGGTGAGATGGTGCCGGGTGATGAGCTGGATGCCGCTGAGCACGATGGAGGAGAACATCATGACCGCCGCGCCGCCCAGGACGGACTGGGGCATGATGGACACGATGGCGCCCAGCTTGGGGATCAGGCCGCAGAGGATCAGGAATACCGCGCCGCAGGCCAGGGCCATCCGGTTGACCACCTTGGTCATGGCCACCAGACCCACGTTCTGGCTGAAGGAGGTGTTGGGCAGCACACCGAACAGGGCGGCGATGGAGGAGCCGATGCCGTCGCAGATGACGCCGCCGGACAGCTCCTTGTCAGTGGCCTCACGGTCCATGCCGCCCACGATGACGCCGGAGATGTCGCCCACCGTCTCCACGGCGGTGACGATGAACATGATGGCCACCGGCAGGATGGCCCGCAGATCGAACACCAGGGGCACGGGCACCACATGGGGGATCTCGAACCAGGCGGCCTCACCCACCTGGCTCCAGTTCAGCACCCAGGACTTGGTGTACTCAACCCCGTCCACCACAAAGGTGTGGGGCAGGACCAGGCCCATGATAAAGGCGGCGATGTAGCCCGCGATGATGCCCACCAGGATGGCGGAGGAGCTGAAGAAGCCCTTGGTGCAATGCTTCACCACCAGGATGACCACCAGCACGAAGGTGGCCAGCAGCAGGTTCTCCATAGAGCCGAAGTCCTGGGCGGTGTTTCCGCCGCCATAGGAGTTGATGCCCACCGAGATCAGGGACAGGCCGATGGACAGCACCACGGTGCCGGTGACCACCGGCGGGAAGAACTTGCGCAGGGGCTTGAGGAAGAAGCCCAGCACGCCCTCGAACAGGCCGCCGATGAGGGACGCCCCCATCATCGCTCCATAGGTGAGGATGCCGCTGCCCAGGGAGTTGGCCACACCGCTGAACACGCCGATGAAGCCGGAGGAGGTCCCCATGATGATGGGCACCTTGCCGCCGATGGGGCCGATGGCGAACAGCTGGATCAGGGTGACGACGCCGGCGATGAGCATGGCGTTCTGCAGCAGGGACACCCGCAGGTCGGCAAACTCGGCGTTGCCGGCCAGACCGCAGGCGCCGGTGATGACCAGCAACGGGGTCAGGTTGCCCACAAACATGGCCAGCACATGCTGGAGCCCCAGCGGGATGGCCTGGGCCAGGGGCATTTTGCCGTCAAATTGATAGGCAGCCTGGGAAAGTCCCTTTGTTGTCTTTTCATTTTGCATATCTCGTCTCTCCATTTCTCATATTTGATGAATGGAACAGCGGTATTATATCGGATTACGCTCCGCGAGGCAACGAAAAATCGCAGCTCGCATTCTTTTTTGTCAAAACTATTTGACTTTGCGGAGAACTTGCCGTATCATAGTAGGCACTATTGACATACAGCCCGCCACACTTAAGGAGGAAATGGCCATGGAGCTTTTGAAAGAACGCATTTTGAGGGACGGCGTGGTAAAGCCCGGCAACGTTCTGAAGGTGGACAGCTTTCTGAACCACCAGATGGATATCCCCCTCATCAACGAGATCGGCAGGGAATTCAGGCGCCGGTTTGACGGCTGCCCTATCACCAAGATTCTGACCATCGAGGCCTCCGGCATCGGGATCGCCGCCATCACCGCCCAGTATTTCAACGTTCCACTGGTCTTTGCCAAAAAGGCCCAGAGCATCAATCTGGACGGAGAGATGCTGACCACCAAAGTGGAATCCTTTACCCATAAGAGGACCTACGACGTCATCCTGGCGAAAAAATTTCTCTCCCCCCAGGACCATGTGCTGATCATCGACGACTTTCTGGCCAACGGCTGCGCCCTGATGGGCCTGATCGACCTGGTGAACAGCGCCGGGGCCACCATCGAAGGGGCCGGGATCGTCATCGAAAAAGGCTTTCAGGACGGCGGCAGAAAGATCCGGGAGATGGACATCCGTCTGGAGTCCCTGGCCATCATCGATTCCATGAGCGACAACAGTCTGACTTTCCGCTGAGGCGAAACATCATGCCGGTATTTGTCTGGATCATCATCGTAACATTTATTTCGGGCGTCGTAGGCACGGGCCTTGGGGGGATGATCGGCTGCATCGCCCGGCGGGACTCCTCCCGCATCGTCAGCCTGTTCCTCAGCTTTGCGGGTGGGGTCATGCTGGCCATCGTCTGCTTCGACCTCATCACGGAGGCGCTCACCCCCGCGGGCGAGAACAGCCTGAGGTTCCTCCTGCCCACTATCTGCGGTCTGCTGGTGGGCTACGCGACCGTGTTCGCTCTGAACCGGGTCATCGACAACAACACTAACAAAGAGGTCCCTCACATTGACAAGGACCACCCCGCCACCGCCGACGACCTGGGCGAGCTCATCCACAGCGACCATTACAGCCACCACCGGGAGAGCGGCAACTGGCGGGAGATGTTCGTGGCCGGGGTCATCATGGCCTGCGCCATCGCCCTGCACAACCTGCCGGAGGGCATGGTCATCGGCGTCTCCTACACGGGGGCCGACACCGTGATGGACCGGGCCGGACTGGTCATGGCGGTCGTCATCGGCCTGCACAACATCCCGGAGGGGATGGCGGTCTCTGTGCCGCTGATCTCCGGCGGGATGTCCAGGGGCCGCGCAGTGCTGGTGACCGCCCTGAGCGGGTCCCCCACCATTCTGGGCGCCCTGATCGGCTATGGGCTGGGCGGGCTGGGTCCGATCGCCCTGTGTCTGGCCCTGTCCTTCGCGGCAGGCGCCATGATCTACGTGGTCTTTGGCGAGCTTATCCCCGAAGCGGTGCTCATGTGGCGCTCCAAGGCCCCCGCCTTCGCCATCCTGGTGGGTATGATCGTTGGTCTGATCGTGATCTATGTGTGAACACAAAACCGCGGGAACGTCTTTCAGACGTTCCCGCGGTTCCTCTATTGAGCACTATGATCCGGTTCACTCGGCGGAGATCATAAAATAGTACACAGGCTGCCCGCCGGACAGCAGGGTGATCTCGGCGCCGGGGCAGGCTTTCTGGAAAATGGCCAGAGCTTTGTTCCCCTGCTCCTCGGTCACATCCTCCCCGTAGAAGATATTGATGAACTCGGCCCCCTGGCAGGCGTTGGAGCTGGCCAGCCGCTCCAGCAGGGAACCGATGGCCTTGTCGGTACCGAACAACTGTCCGTCAGCCAAGGCCATGTAGTCTCCCTCGTGGATCTCAAAGCCGTCAAAATCGGAGTCCCGGGCGGCGTAGGTGATCTCGCTGGTGCGGACGTTCTTCATGGCGGCGGTCATGGTCTCCCGGTTGGTCTCCACGTCGGCGTCGGGGTCCATGTTCAGCAGGGCGGTGACCCCCTGGGGCACCGTCTTGGAGGGCAGCACGATGACCTCCCGCCCCTCGATGAGGCCCACGCACTGTTCGGCGGCCATGATGATGTTCTTGTTGTTGGGCAGCACGAACACCACCTCGGCGGGGGTGCGGGCGATCTCCCGGGCGATATCCTCGGTGGAGGGGTTCATGGTCTGGCCGCCGGAGATGATGCCGTCGGCCCCCAGGTCTTTGAACAGGGCGGCCATGCCGGGTCCGGCGGACACGGCCACCACGCCGTACCTCTTCTCGGCGGCGACGGGCGCGCCCTCCTCCTGGGCCTCCAGCTCGGCCTCCACGGCCTCCAGGTCGTCGGTGGACTGGGCCTTGCGGCCGGCAGCCAGGTCCTGGGCCTGGGTGACCATGTTCTCGATCTTGGCCAGCTCCAGGGTGCCGTATTTCTGGGCCTCGTTCAGCGCGTCGCCGGGGATATTGGTGTGGACGTGGACCTTGAAAGACTCGTCGTCCTCACCGATGACCAGACTGTCGCCGATGGAGGACAGGTACCGGCGGTAGGGGTCCAGGTCCACCTCGCCCTTGGTCTTGCGGACGATGAACACCGTGTCGAAAGCGAAGGTGATCTCCTCATGGCTGAGGGCGGCAAAGTCGGCCTTCTCCTGGGCGGCGGGCAGAGCGTCGTCCTTCACCTCGGGGGCGGGGACGCCGTTCAGCTCATCCAGCATCCCCTGGAGGATGACCAGAAAACCCTTGCCGCCGGCATCCACCACGCCGGCCTTTTTCAGCACCGGGTTCTGGTTGACGGTGTCGGCCAGGGCGATCTGCCCTTCGGCGATGGCCTCGGCCAGCACGGTCTCCACATCGCTCTCCCGGGCGGCGGTCTCGGCGGCCTTGGCCGCGGCAAGGCGGGACACGGTGAGGATGGTGCCCTCGGTGGGGTTCATGACCGCCTTGTAGGCGGTGGCCACACCCGCGTTGAGGGCGGCGGCGATTTGTACCCCGTCAGCCTCGTCCAGTTCCTTCAGGGTCTTGGCGAAGCCCCGGAACAGCAGGGACAGGATGACGCCGGAGTTCCCCCGGGCCCCCCGCAGCAGGGCGGAGGCGTTGGTGGAAGCCGCCTGGCCGATGGACCTTGAGGGCTTTTTCAACGCCTCGGCGGCGGCAGTGCCGATAGACAGGGACATATTGGTGCCGGTGTCCCCGTCGGGCACAGGGAACACGTTCAGGTCGTTGATGCCCTGCTTCTGGGCATTGATGGAGGCGGACGCGTGGATCACCATGCGCTGAAAGACAGCGCCGTCGATTTTGTTCATGTTCGGACGTTTCCTTTCTGTCTGGGCGGGTGCTTACCCGATCACCATAGAGTCGACGCAGACGTTCACGCCGCGCACCTCCACCCCGGTCAGGCGGTGGACGTTGTACTTGACCTCGCTCTGGATGGAGCGGCCCACCGTCACCAGATTCACCCCATTGTCCACGATGATGTGCAGCTCGATGGTGATGGACTGGTCGTCGTGATGGATGATTCGGACGCCCTTTGCCATGGACTCCTTGCGGAGCAGATGGACCAGGCCGTCGGTCTTGGAGCGGAAGGCCATACCCTTGACCCCGAAGCAGCTGGTGGCCACCGCGCCGGTCAGATTGGTGTACACGTCGTTGCAAAGCTTGATGCGGCCCTTCTCGGTTTGTATCTTCATGGAATCTCCTTCCTTTCCTGCAAATGGCTGGGGGATCGAACACAGTTTTTCCTATTGTATTCTATTTTCGGAGAAATTACAAGTGTCATTTGCGCCTTTTGGGGGCGTTCGCCGCCCCGCTGGGGAATTTTTGGAGATTTGCCCGGAATTTTTCAAATTCCCATTGTAATTTTTCCATCAATCGTGTAAACTAAGAACCGTGACAACCGCCGCCCACTACATCGAGGAGGAATGCATTATGAAAAAAACTGCTTTTATCGTGAGCATCGCCGCCATGGTGGTGTCCATCGGCGCCTTGGTCTGCGCCATCGTGGCCCTGGTCTCCCGCCCGCGCGGCTGATCTGCAAAGGAGGCACATCCATTATGGAAAAAAATCACTGGCTGCTGAAGCTGATCGCCGCCGTCCTGCTGATCGGTGCCGCCGCCTGCGCCATCACCGTCTATTGGGAAAAGCTGGCCGACATGTTCTACACTCTCTACGACAAGATCGAGGAGCGCAAGGCCGAACGCGCCGCCGACGCCGAGTACGACGACTATGATGACAGCGCTCTGATAGACGAGTGATTCGTGAAAACCGCGGTCCGCTTCTTTGGCGTCCCGCCGCAACAAAGGACTCCCCTGACCGCAGTCAGGGGAGTCCTTTGCTTATCGTATCCTTCTGGCCTCCAGATAGAACCGCTTGTCGTGGGCCTCGCCCATGGAGAAGGTCTTGCGGGGCAGCACGCCGTCGTGGATGACGGCAGGGAACAGCCCCTCCTTGGCCATGGGGGGCAGCAGGAAGGCGATGTTGCCGGGCCGGGCGGCAAACTCCCGCGCCACGTCCTCGCCATGGATGTAATCCACCCGTCCGGGGCGCTCCGCCAGATAGTCGTCCAGGAAGTTCTGGAGGGCAGCCACCGGCAGTTGGGCCGCGCTTAAGGGAACGGTCACGGCCCCCTCCTCCCCTGCGGTCACGTAGGGGAGCACATGGCCTTCACCGGGATGGGCGCCGGACTGAGCGCCGGGATAGCAGGCCAGGAGAGCCCCCACCAGCTCCTTCCAATCCGTGTTGAACACAACCCGGTGGATGGGCTCGAACTCCAGGGACTCGTCGTGGAGGTTCACCAGCTCGCACAGGGCGAACCGGGCGGGCAGGAGATCCCACCGCTCCGGGGGGACCAGGCGCTTCTGCCGCTCATAGCACTCCTTGGCGGTGGCGAGGGAGTGGTTCCCGTCCCCCACCGCGAAGAGCATGACGGGCTGGCCCTGGGCGTGATAGCGCGTCCCGAAGGCCTCCGGGTCGGCCAGGGCGGACAGGGCGGCGGCCACATGGGCCAGCTGCTCCTCCCCCAGCTTCCACCCGGCGATGTGTCCGCCCCGCTCCATCAGGTCGAAGTCGTAGAGCTTCTCCATCTTCCCCTTCTGGGCGGTGAGGGGCTCGATGACGGTGCGGTCCGGATCGTCGGTGAGCACCATGACGTGGGGCAGCTCGATGGGGGCGTTCTTCCGCACCGCCACCCGGGGCGGGATACGGGAGAGCACCACCCCCTCGGTGGCCCGGACGGCGGCCCCGGAGCCGGGCTCGTAGTCGTACTGCTCCAGGTCCACCATGCCCATCAGCCCCCGGCGGACTTTTCCGCTGTCCAGAATCCGCTCCACGTAGATCATGGCGGCGGGCAGCTCCCGGAATACCCCGTCCCGCAGATACCGGCTCATGGTGTTGTTGATGTCCATGATGTCGGTCTCCACATGGGGGCCGTCCAGACTGCTCTCGGGCAGGATCAGCCGCAGGGCGGAGGGGGCGCGGCCCACCCGCTCCTCCACTCTCTGCCAGTACTCCGGCTGGGAGGTGTACTGGTCGCAGGCCACCACGCTCCACAGGGACAGGTCGCAGTCCTTTGGGAGCAAAATATCGGCGGGTCGGAAGGGCAGATTTTCAAACGGTTCTGCCATGATGACTCCTCCTCAAAAAACGGGCAAACGTGTCACAGGGCGGCCTTGATGGCGGCCAGCAGATCGGGGAACTCCTCGTAGGCGGGCAGCTCCGGGTGGGCGGCCTTGATGGCGTCGGTGGACTTGAACAGGAAGCCCGCCTTGCTGGCCTGGATCATGGCCAGATCGTTGAAGCTGTCCCCGGCGGCGATGGTCTCGAACCCGCAGGACTGGAGGGCCCGCACGGTGGTGAGCTTGGACTTCTCGCACCGCATCTGATAGCCGGTGATCTCGCCGTTCTCCCCCACCTTCAGGGTGTTGCAGTAGATGGAGGGCCAGTTCAGCTTCTCCATCAGGGGCTTGGCAAACTGCTCGAAGGTGTCGCTGAGGATGACCACCTGGGTGATGGTCCGCAGCTCGTCCAGGAACTCCTTCGCCCCGGGCATAGGGTCGATCTTCGCGATGGTGGCCTGGATCTCCTTCAGGCCAAGGCCGTGCTCCTTCAGGATGGCCAGGCGGTATTTCATCAGCTTGTCGTAGTCGGGCTCGTCCCTTGTGGTGCGGCGCAGTTCGGGGATGCCGCTGGCCTCCGCGAAGGCGATCCAGATCTCAGGCACCAGGACGCCCTCCATATCCAGACAGACGATATTCATGGGTAAATCTCCTTTATTTTAAGGTTTTCAGGAACCGTTCCAGCCGTCTCAATGCCTCGTCCAGGTCCTTCATGGAGGCGGCGTAGCAGGCCCGGACGAAGCCCTCCCCGCCGGGACCGAAAGCGGAGCCGGGGATGACCGCCACCTTCTCGGCCTCCAGGAAGCGGTCGCAGAACTCCACCGAGGTGAGCCCGGTGGACTTGATACAGGGGAAGGTGTAGAAAGCCCCCCTGGGCTCGAAGCAGTCCAGCCCCAGGGAGCGGAAGCCGTCCACCAGAAAACGGCGGCGGCCGTCGTACTCGTCCCGCATGGCCTCGATGTCCCCGTCCCCGTTGTTCATGGCCTCGATGGCGGCGTACTGGCTGGTGGTGGGGGCGGACATGATGCCGTACTGGTGGAGCTTGGTCATGGCGCCGACCAGCTCCTTCGGCCCGCACACATAGCCCAGCCGCCAGCCGGTCATGGAGTAGGCCTTGGAGAAGCCGTTGACCACCACGGTGCGCTCGTACATATCCGGGATGGAGGCGATGGACACGTGCCGCTGGCCGTAGGTCAGCTCGGCGTAGATCTCGTCGGAGATCACCAGGATGTCGGTGCCCCGCAACACCTCCGCGATGGCCTCCAGAGCCTCCCTGCCCATGATGCCGCCGGTGGGGTTGCAGGGATAGGGCAGCACCAGCGCCTTGGTCCTGGGGGTGATGGCGGCTTTCAGCTCCTCCGCGGTGAGGCGGAACTCGTTCTCCGCCTTTGTCTCCACGTAGACGGGAACCCCGTGGTACATGGAGGTCAGCGGCCCGTAGCACACGAAGGAGGGGGTGGGGATGATGACCTCGTCACCCGGCTCGATGACGCAGCGGAGGGTCAGGTCCAGCCCCTCGCTGCCTCCCACGGTGAGCAGGACCTGGCCGATGGGGGCGTACTCCAGGCCGAACCGCCGACGCATATAGGCAGAAATCGAGCGCCGCAGATCGGACAGGCCGGCGTTGGGGGTGTACTTGGTGAAGCCCTTCTCCAGGGAGTAGATGCCCGCGTCCCGGATGTGCCAGGGGGTCTGGAAATCCGGCTCGCCGATCCCCAGGGAGATGCCCCCCTCCATGCCCTGGAGCAGGTCGAAATACTTGCGGATGCCGGAGGGTGGGATGGCCTTTACCCGGCCGCACAAAAGCGCGTCGTAATTCATTCCAGGACAAACCTCTCCTCCTGCTCCTCCCGAACGGGGAAGATCAGGTGTTTCTCTTTGTATTTCTTCAAAATGAAGTGGGTGGCGGTGCTGGTGACCCCCTCCAAAGTGGACAGCTTCTGGCTGACAAAGGTGGCGACCTCCTTCAGGGTCCGCCCGGAGATGATGACGGTGAGGTCGAAGGCCCCGCTCATCAGGTACACCGACTCCACCTCGTCGTACTGGTAGATGCGCTCCGCCACCCGGTCAAAGCCGTTGCCCCGCTGGGGGGTCACCTGCACCTCGATGAGGGCGGTGACCGACTCCCTCTGGGTGCGGTCCCAGTCCACGATGGCCTTGTATCCCAGGATGATCTGATCCTTCTCGTATTGGGCGACAGCGGCCCTGGTCTCCTCCTCGCTCATGCCGGCCAGGGCGGCCAGCTGGGCGGTAGACAGGGTGGCGTCGTCCTCCAAAAGCTGAAGCAGCTGTTTCATATGGCTTCCTCCCACGCCCCGGCAGGCAAAATCATCGCTGCCGGAGCTGAAATTCTTAATCATATATTATACAGAAATGCCGGCAAAATAGCAACCCCATTTTCGCCCGGTTTATGGGCCGGATAATCCCCGCCCCGCGGGGCATACTGTCCCCGACTACGCGAAGGGCGGTACCGACATGGGCAAGCGGATACGACAGGCAAAATTCTACATTCTGGCCACGGCGCTGCTGCTCCTGGCGGAACAGCCGGTCCTGTGGGCCCTGTACCGCCCGGCGGCGACGGCGACCGCCAGCGCTCCTCTGCCCGCCGGTCCCTTTGTGGCCCTCACCTTTGACGACGGCCCCAAGGCCGAGACCACCGCCCGCCTGCTGGACGGCCTGTCCCAACGGGGGGTCCGCTGCACCTTTTTCGTGCTGGGCGTCCAGCTGGAGGGCAACGAGGACCTGCTCCGCCGCATGGCGAACGCCGGCCACCAGATCGGCCTGCACACCGCCCACCACAAGGCACTGGCCGGCCTGGGCCCCGCCGACTTCTCCGCCGAGGTGGACCAGCTCCGCTTTGCCCTCACCGCCCTGCTGGGCCCGGAGGATTATATGCTCCGGCCCCCCTACGGCATGATCAGCCGCGCCGTGGAGGACCGCGCCGCCGCCCCCATCGTCCTGTGGTCGGTGGACCCGGAGGACTGGTCGGACCACGACGCCGCCCGCATCGCCGCCCACATCATCGACAACGCCCAGGATGGCGACATCATCCTGCTCCACGACATCTACGACGCCAGCGTAGACGCCGCCCTGGAGGCGGTGGACGCCCTCATGGCAAAGGGCTATACCTTCGTCACCGTGGAGGAGCTGTTCGCCATCCGGGGCGTAACGCCGGAGAACGGGAAGGTCTACCGCAGACTGCCGCCCGAAAACCAAAGTTGACAAAACAATGCGCGCCGTCTATAATCAGGCAAAAGCCCATAGAAAGGAGTAAATAATAATGGATCCGGACTTTCAATTATCCGTTTTAGCGCCTGGGTGCGGGGTCATTTTTCAATCTTTTCTCCGTTCACGATGACCACGTTCATGGCCTCCACATCGACCTTGTCCCAGACGTGCTCTAAAATATACGGCTCGGAGTCCAGATACTTGTCCAACCCGGCGCGGCTTTCGAAGTCCATGATCAGAACCGAGCCTTTCATCCTCCCGTCGCCGTCCAGCAGCCCGCCGGCGCAGACGACCTTGCCGTTCACCCGGCTCAGATTCTCCAGGTGGCGGCCCCGGACCGCCAGCCGCTTGTCCAGCATATTTTCGCCGTCATAGGCTGTGATGATAAATTGCATGATGCTCCTCCTACGATATTCGTCTCGCTTCTACGGCAAGTCAGATGGAAACTTGCGCTATTTATTCTTGCGAAGTTTTGGGACGGGTAATTCGTCATATATGGCTTCAAACAAACCGGTCAAATACTCGCCATTATCAACTTCATCGACCAGCAGCATTTCGCTTGCCCCTTCATACGGTAATTCATAAGAAGCCGTTGGCATATAGGCGAGCGCTGATTTTACCGGCTTTACAAGCAGTCTGTCATCATAGATCCCACCGACGATTTTTCCTTTGTAATATATGATGTATTCGCCCATCATTGCTCTGTATGTAATGCCTTCCAGCCCCGATAACTGCCCCAAAATGAACTCCAAATACTCTTTGCTCGAAGCCATATTCTTCCCTCCAAAACTTCCAAGTTATCGCCTTGCGTAAAGCGGGAAACGGCGCTTTTATCTCCCTGCACGGGCGATCAGGGCGGCCAGTACCGCCATGAAAGCGCCCGCCAAAAGCAGCGGGATCATCCCGTCCGCATATCCCGCCCGGTCATCAAGGCCGTAATACAACACATAGCAGACCATGCTCACCAAGGCCACGATGACCGCCGCCGCAAACAGGATGACCGCCCCATTCCCGGAGACGATCCTCAGACCATAGAGGGCGTTGACCTCCAGGAACACCAATACCGCCCAGCCGACGATCAGGAAAAGCTCGGTGGTGACCTGGCGGTGGAAGGCAAAGCAGGTCACGGCGAGCAGCACTATATAGGAGACCACGCCGGCCAGGAGGACGGTCCCGGTTGAAAAAAAGCTGTCCACCCCATTTGCCGCCCCAGTCCCCCGGGCGATCAGGACCACCGCGGCGCAGCCAAGAAGGAACGCCGGGATCAGCAGCCAGCCGGACCGCATTCCTTTCACTGCGCCAGTTGGTTTGAACGCTAACGCCCACCAGAGCAGATAAAAGACACAGCAGCCCACCAGCAGGACGTCGCCCCAGAACAGGCCGCCCATTTCATGGATCGCCCCGCCCGCCGTTCCGCGAAGCGTCTCCAACAAAAAGTCCATAGATACTGTCAGCTCCTCAGATACTCTAAAATCTCCGCCGCGTTGGTGTCCGGCTTCACCTTGGGCATCACCTTCTCGATGACCCCGTCCGGGCCGATGACAAAGGTGGAGCGCACCACGCCCATGCTGACCTTGCCGTAGTTCTTTTTCTCCTGCCAAACCCCGTAGGCCTCGATGGCCTGACGCTCCGGGTCGGAGAGCAGGACAAAGGGCAGACCGTACTTTTCCGCGAACTTCTGGTGGGAGGCCACGGAGTCCTTGCTGACGCCGATGACCACCGCGTCCAGCGACTTGAACGCCTCATACGCACCGGCAAAGGCGCAGGCCTGACGGGTGCAGCCGGGGGTGTTGTCCTTGGGGTAGAAATAGAGCACCACCCGCTTGCCCGCGAAATCGTGGAGGGACACGGGGTTGCCGTCCTTGTCGTTCAGGGTGAAATCCGGGGCTTTTGTTCCAGCTTCCAGCATATTGATCGTCTCCTTTGTTAAACTGTCGGCTGATGTCACGGTTTATCAGCCCGCCTCATTTCAGCTTCCACGGCCTCCGCTGAAAAAACTCTGCCCGCCTTTGCGTCGGCCATACCTTTTTCAATCTCTTCATCAAACTGTTCTTTTGTAAGCAAACCATACGCGAGAGGGGCCCTTTGTGGCAATTTTATCTCAAAGGGGATACCGCGCTGCAAAACGACTTGACGGAGAAACATACCGACCGCGTTGGACATTGGGATGCCCAGCTGGTCAAGCACCTGTTCCGCCTGTTCCTTGATTTCTGGCTCTACCCGCGCAAATACGTTTGATGTTCTCGCCATGATGACCGCCTCCTGCACATATTATATCCGAGCTGCCTGCGAAATGCAAGCGGTTCGCAATTCTTTTTCGAGATAACAAAGCCTTGTTAAACATTAGCACGGGAAAATCTAAAAAAACACTTGACAAAATTGCGATATTGCGCTATTCTTAAATTGCGCAAAGCGCAAGACTGTTGGGGCTATGGCCTCAAGTAGTAGAAAGGAAGTAAAACTATGATCAAGGAAATGTGCGTAAAAGAAAGTTCTTTTAGGAAACTTGATGACCCATTTTTGAATGGGAAATCAAAAAAGTATGTATTTTATGTAAAGGTGGATGATGTCGCAGAAGGAATCCCCATGGCTACGAATCCGCGGGAACAATCCCTGAAATCTGCAGTTGCTACTGCGATTACGGAATCTCTTTTAAGCAACGATGGTTATTTCCATTTAAAGAATCGCGGTATTGTACTTTCAGCGGAAAGTGTTCACTACAATAATCGAACAGGAAGAGTGAGCATTTCTTTTTCTGATGAGCTTACCCATGGAAACATTGATGGAGGCCATACTTACAAAATAATTTGTGAGCACAAAGGGGAAAACCTCGATCAGTATGTACAATTTGAGGTTATGACTGGGGTAGAAGATATTATCGACAGCCTTGCGGAAGCTAGAAATACTTCTGTCGAAGTTGATGCAAAATCTATGGCTGAACTGCGGGCTAAGTTTGAGCCGCTTAAAGAAGCATTAGAGGGGATGCCCTTTTATAAGCGGATTGCTTTTAAGCAAAATCAAGTTTATGCGGATGAGACGACTGGGAAAAAGCTCCGTATGATTGATGCAAAAGAAATTGTGGCTCTTGTTAGTATGTTCGATATTGAACGCTATGGGAGTGGGAATCACCCTGTTCAGGCATATTCATCAAAGGCAAAAATGTTAGAGATTTATTTGGAAAACCCAGAGCATTATAGAAAATATGTTAATATTATGCCAGACATATTTGACCTTTATGAAGCGGTTGAATGTGAATTTGCTGACGCGTATAATGAAACTGGTGGCCGCTATGGGAGAAAAAAGTATTCGGGGTATAAAGACGGAAAAATGGTATGGAAAAGCAAATTTGGTATGACAGAAATGGCATATAAGATTCCCGAGGGACTACTCTATCCTGTCATCGGTGCGTTCCGAACCCTCCTTTGCTATAACCAAAACACAGAAAAATATGAATGGAAGAATCACACCGACCCTGTTCAAGTATGGGAACATTGTAAAAGCAATCTTGTGGGAAAGATTATGAACTTTGCAGCTGCGATTGGGGATAATCCCAATGCAGTAGGGAAAGACCCCAATGTATGGGATTTAAGCTATATGACCCTTATGATTGTTAGTAAGGAGTAAGGGATATGAAATATACAGTTAGGTTGAAAATACATGAGCTATTACGAGAAAAAAACATTACACAAAAACGACTGGCTGAGATTTCCGGTGTGCGGGAATCTACGATCAGCGACATTGTGCGTGGCTCAAGAACAGTAATCAATTTTGAACATTTGTCGAGGATAGCACAAGCATTGAATGTAAAAGATATTCGTGAACTGATAGAACTCAAAATTGACAACTGATGAATAAGACGGTTATGCTGTTACAAACAACCTAATTGGTTACATTCTCAAATGCCCCCTGTCTATTTTAAGGCGGGGGGCATTTCGCTACCAGCGTATCCCGCCCATATGACGATCTGGTTGTAGACAAACCAGAGACAGCTTATAAGTTGATAATTAGTCTATCCGTGACAGAGAAAGATTGCACATTTGTTGAATCTGGGGTATAATATCATAAAATTGACATTCAGCCAAAATAATCGGAGGTAACTGTTATGCGTAAAAACTTTGGAGCCAAGCCCATCTGCTATCCTCAGCCGGTGTTTATCCTGGCCGCCTACGACGAAAACGATGTTCCCAACGCCATGAACGCGGCCTGGGGCGGCATCAGCGACGACAAGGAGATTTCCTTCTGTATCAGCGCCGACCACAAGACCACCCGCGACATCCTGGCCCGAAAGGCGTTCACCGTCAGCATGGCGGACGCCGCCCATGTGGTGGAGTGCGACTATGTGGGTGTGGTGTCCGGCAACGATGTGCCGGACAAGCTGGCCCGGTGCGGCTTCCACACCACCAAGAGCGACTTTGTGGACGCGCCCCTCATCGACGAGCTGGCTATGGCGCTGGAATGCAGGCTCACCAGCTACGACCCGCAAACCTGCCGGCTGGTGGGCGAGATCGTCAACGTGTGCGCCGACGAGAGCGTGCTGACCGGCGGTAAGATCGACCCGGCCAAGCTGAGACCCATCACCTTCGACCCAGTGAACAACGACTATCTGGTGCTGGGCGAAAAGGTGGGTAATGCGTTTGGCGATGGGCTAAAGTTGAGGTAAGAGTATGTTGCAGCCCGGCCTCTATGAGCAGATCATCAATCAACAGATCGAGTGCGAACTGTCTGGCATCCCGGCAGCCCGCCAATCCGTTATGCCCATCGACAAGGCCGAGGCGTCTAAAATACTGGCGCAGTATCTCTCCGATGTGGTCCAAAAAGGCTTGGACAACGTGCTGGACCAGGGTGGGGACCTCTCCGGGCAGATCGACCTGGCAAATCAAATCGTCACGCTCATTCAGGAGAAAACCAAAGAAGCTGACTTTGCCGCGCTGAGCGTAGACCAGCGGGCAGAGCAGCTTCTTGCGCTTTTGCGGGAAAACGATCCCCGGCTGCTGCTGGGGAAAACCGCGGATAACATTGAGCGGCCGGAGACCTCGGTAGCCCAGAGCAGCTTGTTTACCGGGGCTGTCCACGAGCCACAGATGTTCTCCGAGCTGAAAAAGGAGATCAACTCCGCGGACCAGATCGACATGCTGGTGTCCTTCATCAAGTGGAGCGGTCTACGGCTTTTGATGGATGAGTTGGCCGCATTTACCCAAGGCGGCGGACAGCTCCGTATCATCACAACCTCCTACATGGGTGCCACCGACATTAAGGCCATCGAGGAGCTTTCCAAACTGCCCAACACAGAGATCAAGGTCAGCTATGACACCAAGCGCACCCGTCTCCATGCCAAAACCTATATTTTCTACCGAGACACCGGTTTCAGCACCGCCTATGTGGGGTCCTCCAACCTGTCCAATGCCGCCATGTCCAGCGGTCTGGAGTGGAACGTGAAGGTCACCGCGAAGGACCTGCCCAGCACCATGCAGAAGATCACCGCTACCTTCGACTGCTACTGGAACTCCACCGAGTTCGAGTTCTACAAGGAGGACGAGCGGGAGCGATTGTTCCGGGCACTCCGGGCAGAGCGGTTCATGGGCGAGGGAAGCACCCGGTCCTTCGTGTTTGACATTCATCCCTACCCCTATCAGCAGGAAATTCTGGACCAACTCCGCGCCGAGCGGGAGGTCCGCGGATACCATCGAAACCTGGTGGTGGCGGCCACCGGCACCGGCAAAACGGTAATCTCCGCCTTTGACTACCGCGGGTTCTGCAAGGCCAATCCGGGCCGGGCGAACCGTCTGCTCTTTGTGGCCCACCGGGAGGAGATTTTGCAGCAGAGCCGGGACACCTTCCAGGGGATTCTGAAGGACCCAAATTTTGGCGAGCTGTTCGTAGGAGGCTACAAGCCGGCCAGCCTGGATCACCTGTTCATCTCAGTGCAGACGATGAACTCCCAGGCGCTCTATGACAGCCTGCCGGCAGACTACTACGACTACATCATCGTGGACGAGTTTCACCATGCCGCCGCGCCCACCTATCAACTGGTGCAAAGGATATTACGTAGACACGGTGGGGAAGAACACGAAAGCCATCAAACAATACATAGCGGATCAACTGAAAAGGGACAGGGAAAGTGACCAGCTGAGTATATACGATCCGCGAGACCCGTTTACGGGTAGCAGGTAACAGATGCATGGCTGGCAGGCCAATATGCGGCGCACTTGTGCGCCGCCTGTAATATTAGGGCTATGCCCGAAACTGAAATACCCCCCGCTTTTGAGCTGGCCCGGCAGTACACCCATCTGGAGACCCTGGACCGTGACACGCTGGTCACCTTTGTGGACCGCATCGAGGTCGGCCCCAAGGTGTACGCCGACGGCAGCCACAAGATCCCCGCCCGCAGCCATCAGCCCTACCGCCAGAGCGTACGGATCTTCTACAAATTCATCGGCGCGCTGGAACCGGACGGCCAGGAGCCGGACGACCAGGAGTCGGATGTCCGGGAGCCCCAGCCCCAGGCAGGGTAGGGGTCGGCGTCCCACTCCATCTTGAAGGGGTTGGTGTCCCACTCCAACAAAATCAGGTATGTCTCCATCTTAAAAGACCCTTTTGTTGTGATTCTGCACAGAAATGGACCAAGAAAATCGGCAAAACACCGAAGAAATGGGAAATGAAGGAGAAAAGGCCGTTCAAGTTGGGGTAGGTACACCAAGGGAGGTCGGCGTCAACCTGAAGCAGGGCTACAACGGCGACATCACCGCCCGTCAGGCCGGCTCTATCGGCGGCCAGATGGTCAAGAACGTGTTGCCCATGCGAAAGACGAGTTTTTGGCGGAATGACAGGACTGCGCCGGGACACGCGGTGGAGGTCAGGTACATAGTGTGTCTTGTTGTGTGATAAGATATAGTGAATTTTCAAGTCGCTGTCCATACGGACAGCGACTTGAATTTTTGGGGCATTTGGTTGCCTATGGACCCCCATAAGCGGATACATAAGGTAAAACCAGATTCTGACTCACGCACCCCTTGCGGGGTGCGACAAGGACGGCGACACCCTGACCGTCTGACCGTCATCCAGACGCTATTTCAGCCTACGCACCCCCTTGCGGGGTGCGACTGCCCCGACCTGAGACATACTCCATGGTAAACTCATTTCAACCCACGCACTCCGTGAGGAGTGCGGCAGATTGGCTGGATGCCGGAGAAATCTGCGAATGCAAATTTCAACCTCCACACTCATCCCAGGGTGCGAAGTCAGGATAGGTGCCGTTCTCGACCACAGGCTCATTTCAACTCGTGTGTCTCGAAAAGGGTGCGACCGCTTCGATGCAGTCTCCCGGATGTACGCTAGGATTTTAACCCGCCGCACCCCCTGCGGGGTGCGGCGGTGACGCTGACCAACAGGTTCAGATAGTAATTTCAACCCACGCACCCCGCGAGGGGTGCGACGCGTCCGCCAGCCCCGCCGGGCGCACTCCCGGCAATTTCAACCCACGCACCCCGCGAGGGGTGCGACGTATGACGTCCGCGGCGTTCCGTATGACGAAGAGACATTTCAACCCACGCGCCCCGCGAGGGGCGCGACAGCATGACCGCGGCCTGATTTACGCAGCAAGCATTTCAACCCACGCGCCCCGCGAGGGGCGCGACTCCGACATATTGTACTGCTTACCACCAGCGAAACCATTTCAACCCACGCGCCCCGCGAGGGGCGCGACGCAGATGCCGGACCGGATGCACACGGCGCTAATATTTCAACCCACGCGCCCCGCGAGGGGCGCGACCAAGACCTTCGACGGCACCGTGGTAGGCCAGGAATTTCAACCCACGCGCCCCGCGAGGGGCGCGACAAACACCTGATCTCCCGGCTGCGGGCTCGTCTTGTGATTTCAACCCACGCGCCCCGCGAGGGGCGCGACGTCTCCCGGTCAGCAAAGTCGATGTCCCGGCCCTGATTTCAACCCACGCGCCCCGCGAGGGGCGCGACCCCCGGCATCCAGCCATTGAGGACAGCCTGGCCCTCATTTCAACCCACGCGCCCCGCGAGGGGCGCGACATCGGCAAATCACAATATCCATCGGCGCAAACAATTTCAACCCACGCGCCCCGCGAGGGGCGCGACCGCAAGCTCCGCCACCATCCGGTCAAATTCTTCATCGATTTCAACCCACGCGCCCCGCGAGGGGCGCGACTGCACTCGCTCAGGATCTCCATGATCATGAACAGGATTTCAACCCACGCGCCCCGCGAGGGGCGCGACGGCAAGCGTTACGGCCTGTTGCGGGAGTTCAGTATTTCAACCCACGCGCCCCGCGAGGGGCGCGACTTAGCTCTGCGGACAAGATCGGCACAGGATAGCAATTTCAACCCACGCGCCCCGCGAGGGGCGCGACGTTTCGCTCCAATAACCCGGATATGCTGGGTACGATTTCAACCCACGCGCCCCGCGAGGGGCGCGACGGGGCCCGCCGGGTCCTGGCCCAGGTTGGTGCCCTTATTTCAACCCACGCGCCCCGCGAGGGGCGCGACGTACCAGCACCTGCGGGACATCGCCATCCAGGAATTTCAACCCACGCGCCCCGCGAGGGGCGCGACTTTCTCAGCAGTAAGCGGGGCCATTATGCTCAGGATTTCAACCCACGCGCCCCGCGAGGGGCGCGACACGGGGCTAAAAACGGTCTATCCGCCGCGATAACATTTCAACCCACGCGCCCCGCGAGGGGCGCGACTACACGCCAAAGGCGCCTTTGATGACCTCCAAATATTTCAACCCACGCGCCCCGCGAGGGGCGCGACGCCTGGCCCAGGGCGCCGTCATCCCGCCCAACCGTATTTCAACCCACGCGCCCCGCGAGGGGCGCGACCCTTGTCCCTGTCTCCGCTCGTCACCTCGTCGATATTTCAACCCACGCGCCCCGCGAGGGGCGCGACGGCATCCAGCCATTGAGGACGGCCTGGCCCTCATTTCAACCCACGCGCCCCGCGAGGGGCGCGACCGCAGGCGGAGGCGCTGGCGCCCAGCACGTTCAGATTTCAACCCACGCGCCCCGCGAGGGGCGCGACCAGGTAGTCCTGGTCGATGATGTAATCGTCAGGATTTCAACCCACGCGCCCCGCGAGGGGCGCGACCCGTAGACTATCTGCTGGGCCGAAAAAATTTTTATTTCAACCCACGCGCCCCGCGAGGGGCGCGACCCCCATGGAGTGCACCTATCGGCCAACCGGGCAATTTCAACCCACGCGCCCCGCGAGGGGCGCGACACCACGGTCCCCGATAATCACCACCGCAGGCGTATTTCAACCCACGCGCCCCGCGAGGGGCGCGACCGGCCTAGCGAGGGCATCGGCCACAACTTTCTGATTTCAACCCACGCGCCCCGCGAGGGGCGCGACCCACGACAGGCCATGTGCATCCCATGTGATAGTTATTTCAACCCACGCGCCCCGCGAGGGGCGCGACGGTTGCGCTCGATCTCCGCCGAGAGGCCGAAGGCATTTCAACCCACGCGCCCCGCGAGGGGCGCGACGGTTTTTCCCCGCCTCCGTCTTTATGCCTCCCTATTTCAACCCACGCGCCCCGCGAGGGGCGCGACCCACGATGAGCACGGGGCGCTCCCCGGCGTAGACGATTTCAACCCACGCGCCCCGCGAGGGGCGCGACGACTGGTGATGGTGAAGTTGGCTATGGAACTGGTATTTCAACCCACGCGCCCCGCGAGGGGCGCGACCTCGGGGGTCTTGGTCGCGTCTAGGACGTTGCAATTTCAACCCACGCGCCCCGCGAGGGGCGCGACGGCAGCGAGGCATACACCGATAAGCTGATGGCCATATTTCAACCCACGCGCCCCGCGAGGGGCGCGACTGGCCAAGGTGGAGGACTACAAGGAGGACAGCAAATTTCAACCCACGCGCCCCGCGAGGGGCGCGACAAAAGCAGGACGTGATCGATGTGAAGGGCCTGCTATTTCAACCCACGCGCCCCGCGAGGGGCGCGACCGGAGGCCCCGGACGTGCCCTTCTTCACCCTGGAGTGATTTCAACCCACGCGCCCCGCGAGGGGCGCGACGGCCCGGCGGGCCAGCGTGGAGGCCGCCCAGCGGATTTCAACCCACGCGCCCCGCGAGGGGCGCGACTAGTCCCGGGCGGCCTCCTCCTCGCTGATATGGATTTCAACCCACGCGCCCCGCGAGGGGCGCGACCCGGGTGACCTCGCGGAAAGGGTACAGCAGCTTATTTCAACCCACGCGCCCCGCGAGGGGCGCGACATCACATCACGCGCTGTAAAAACAGCCTTTAAATTTCAACCCACGCGCCCCGCGAGGGGCGCGACGGTGGAACGCCCGGAAGGCGGTGCAGGCCATGCGATTTCAACCCACGCGCCCCGCGAGGGGCGCGACGATCTTCATGGCGCAGTATGCCCGGCCAAACTTATTTCAACCCACGCGCCCCGCGAGGGGCGCGACCCGGGAGGAGGGCGAGTACATGGCAAACTATCGATTTCAACCCACGCGCCCCGCGAGGGGCGCGACTGGCCTACCTGGACCTCCGGCAGAGCTACGATTATATTTCAACCCACGCGCCCCGCGAGGGGCGCGACTGCGTACTGTTCGCAGGCGGCTCTCACGGCGTCGATTTCAACCCACGCGCCCCGCGAGGGGCGCGACAGGGGACATCGTAAAGATGCACCACTTCTTCGAATTTCAACCCACGCGCCCCGCGAGGGGCGCGACCCCCGGCAACGCCGATGCTTCACACGTCGTAGCTATTTCAACCCACGCGCCCCGCGAGGGGCGCGACCTGGCCCCTGTGGGGCTGTGGATGCTGTTCACAAATTTCAACCCACGCGCCCCGCGAGGGGCGCGACGCCACCAGCGCACAGGCACGGGTCGCCGGAGTAATTTCAACCCACGCGCCCCGCGAGGGGCGCGACGGGGTCACAGAGCCGGGCCACCTCTCCGGCAATATTTCAACCCACGCGCCCCGCGAGGGGCGCGACCTTTTAGCAGCTGATTGCGTACACAATTTCCACATTTCAACCCACGCGCCCCGCGAGGGGCGCGACTCATTGCTCCAAATGTCAATGTTTGCCTCTTCCGTATTTCAACCCACGCGCCCCGCGAGGGGCGCGACACTATGTAACCGCCATATGGACTCCCACAAAATATTTCAACCCACGCGCCCCGCGAGGGGCGCGACGACACCCGTGATGACGGTGGCATGACACAGCTTATTTCAACCCACGCGCCCCGCGAGGGGCGCGACAACGGCATCCGCCAGATCTTCGACGCCCGCCTCATTTCAACCCACGCGCCCCGCGAGGGGCGCGACTCAAGATGGTGGGTTTATAGGTTGAAACATGCTCAATTTCAACCCACGCGCCCCGCGAGGGGCGCGACCGGTCGCGGTACATAACAACATATACGCGGACGGATTTCAACCCACGCGCCCCGCGAGGGGCGCGACGTCCGTCCACTCGCCTATATCCGTCCAGCCGTCCGGATTTCAACCCACGCGCCCCGCGAGGGGCGCGACGGATCGCCTTGAGCAAACAAACACAGTCAAACCCATTTCAACCCACGCGCCCCGCGAGGGGCGCGACGCGAAAGAGCTCCGCCGTAAAAGGGGCCTTTAGCTTATTTCAACCCACGCGCCCCGCGAGGGGCGCGACCGTTCGCAGAGACGCCGGAGGAGATAATATCCGCATTTCAACCCACGCGCCCCGCGAGGGGCGCGACTTGAGGTCCACTCGGCTATTTTGCGGTATCGGAATTTCAACCCACGCGCCCCGCGAGGGGCGCGACAATCTGCACCCTTACACCCCCAAATAACGCTGATAATTTCAACCCACGCGCCCCGCGAGGGGCGCGACCACGGCCTCGGACGCCTTTTTCTTGATCCGCAGATTTCAACCCACGCGCCCCGCGAGGGGCGCGACTCCCGTCTCCGTGAGGCGAAAGCGCATTTTTAAATTTCAACCCACGCGCCCCGCGAGGGGCGCGACTCAGGGCTTGCACGAGCCACGGGTTTTCATTGACATTTCAACCCACGCGCCCCGCGAGGGGCGCGACCGCCGCGATCCGCTGGACGGGAACCTCTACCGGGTATTTCAACCCACGCGCCCCGCGAGGGGCGCGACGAGGTCGATCTTGTCCCCGGCCTGTTTCGCTTGGTAATTTCAACCCACGCGCCCCGCGAGGGGCGCGACCGTAGTTAATAAAAACGGACTCCCCATTATCAATTTCAACCCACGCGCCCCGCGAGGGGCGCGACATAGGCTGATAATGTAACAGAATGCTTATTATGATTTCAACCCACGCGCCCCGCGAGGGGCGCGACCGTTTTGAGCATGGCGTGCCTTAAAACGGACTTATTTCAACCCACGCGCCCCGCGAGGGGCGCGACTGACAACTTGATATTGATAACGGGGTTATATGGAATTTCAACCCACGCGCCCCGCGAGGGGCGCGACCCCCCATGAGCGGGGCCCGCAAGGAAAGCGAGGCGAAATTTCAACCCACGCGCCCCGCGAGGGGCGCGACCTGGCCTCCGGCTTCGTGGCGAAGTGCTACGACGGATTTCAACCCACGCGCCCCGCGAGGGGCGCGACTCACCGACTGGGCCCTCGAGATGGAGGCCAAGCGATTTCAACCCACGCGCCCCGCGAGGGGCGCGACCCGGGGCGGCATCTACCGCGACACGGACTTCGCATTTCAACCCACGCGCCCCGCGAGGGGCGCGACAGCTGCTCCCCATTGAGCAGCACCGCATCAACAAATTTCAACCCACGCGCCCCGCGAGGGGCGCGACACCAACGCGAAGGGCGAGCCCCTGGGCCTCGTGCCATTTCAACCCACGCGCCCCGCGAGGGGCGCGACCACCCTGGTCTGCAACGGGACCACGGTCAAAATATTTCAACCCACGCGCCCCGCGAGGGGCGCGACCGGCCTGGGCTTCCGCATCCGCTACGACGGCCGATTTCAACCCACGCGCCCCGCGAGGGGCGCGACTCTTTATCGGGAACGAAGGGCTGTCCCTGCTGGAATTTCAACCCACGCGCCCCGCGAGGGGCGCGACTGTGGCAGTGGGAAAAAGTCTAAAAGGAGGACAAATTTCAACCCACGCGCCCCGCGAGGGGCGCGACCGGGACCCGGCGCGCCGCCGGGCGGAAAAATCAAATTTCAACCCACGCGCCCCGCGAGGGGCGCGACCTGGAGACGGCCCTGGACCAGTCCACGCTGTTCGGATTTCAACCCACGCGCCCCGCGAGGGGCGCGACTGGGTGCCGCCTATATCTCCAGGGACGACGAAAAATTTCAACCCACGCGCCCCGCGAGGGGCGCGACGCATGACGGTCCTGTGGACGAAGAAGCCGAAGCTATTTCAACCCACGCGCCCCGCGAGGGGCGCGACTGGCTTGTCCCACTCCCGGCTTTGTGCTATGATATTTCAACCCACGCGCCCCGCGAGGGGCGCGACCCATCTTCCCGGTCCCGCTGATCCCCACCATGGGGATTTCAACCCACGCGCCCCGCGAGGGGCGCGACCAGGAAGTCCCAGACCATATTTTTCAGGCGGCCCCGATTTCAACCCACGCGCCCCGCGAGGGGCGCGACGGTGACGATGGCGATGGCCCCTTGTACGGCCTGATTTCAACCCACGCGCCCCGCGAGGGGCGCGACCAAGACCTGGGAGCAGGCCCTGGAGGCCGGGGAATTTCAACCCACGCGCCCCGCGAGGGGCGCGACCTTGTCGATCTTCATGTCCGCGCCCCCTTACAGATTTCAACCCACGCGCCCCGCGAGGGGCGCGACCCGGGTGGGGGCCGGGGCCGTCGGCTCCGCGTTATTTCAACCCACGCGCCCCGCGAGGGGCGCGACCGCCTCCAGCTGGCGGCCGCCATGGCCGTCATGAAATTTCAACCCACGCGCCCCGCGAGGGGCGCGACGGATGCCTTGGAGCGGTTGAACGAAGAAGGCCAGGATTTCAACCCACGCGCCCCGCGAGGGGCGCGACCGTATATGGCCAGACAGAACGACATGACCAACAAGATTTCAACCCACGCGCCCCGCGAGGGGCGCGACGGCGGCGACACATAGGAGGACATTATGAGCCAACGATTTCAACCCACGCGCCCCGCGAGGGGCGCGACTTGCGTTCGAGCGTCACGTCGAGCGGGCCGACGATTTCAACCCACGCGCCCCGCGAGGGGCGCGACTGAAGCTGAAGGTCGTGTCGTCGATATGCCAGCGATTTCAACCCACGCGCCCCGCGAGGGGCGCGACGGGAGTACGCCGGGGCGGTCGCCGTTGACCTGAAGATTTCAACCCACGCGCCCCGCGAGGGGCGCGACCTGGGCACGCTACCCGGCCATTGAAAAGTTCTGATTTCAACCCACGCGCCCCGCGAGGGGCGCGACCCCCTGGCCCGCCCCCTTCGAGGGGGACATCGTATTTCAACCCACGCGCCCCGCGAGGGGCGCGACCGGGTTTCCGGTCTCCCTATTTTTATGCAAAGGGATTTCAACCCACGCGCCCCGCGAGGGGCGCGACCATAGAGTTTACATTACTCTCCGCCGTATAGCGATTTCAACCCACGCGCCCCGCGAGGGGCGCGACCCCCGCCCGCCACCGGGGACAGCGACCACACAAATTTCAACCCACGCGCCCCGCGAGGGGCGCGACACGGCGCCCAGGCGGGCCGCCGCCACGCTCTGAAATTTCAACCCACGCGCCCCGCGAGGGGCGCGACGGCAGCTGGCTGGGAACAACCAGGGCGCGCTCGAATTTCAACCCACGCGCCCCGCGAGGGGCGCGACCACCCGCCCGTCTCCACGTCGCGGAGCATCCGATATTTCAACCCACGCGCCCCGCGAGGGGCGCGACGACGGAGCGCCTGGAGGACCCCCTGGAGGACCTGGAATTTCAACCCACGCGCCCCGCGAGGGGCGCGACGCCGCGATCGACTTCCTCAAGCTCGTCGCCGAGGGATTTCAACCCACGCGCCCCGCGAGGGGCGCGACCGAAACCCAAACAGGCCACGGGGTACGAGGACGCATTTCAACCCACGCGCCCCGCGAGGGGCGCGACGGTTGAAAACGTGCTTTATTTGGCGTGTTTTTAAATTTCAACCCACGCGCCCCGCGAGGGGCGCGACGGTCAGTGAGTTATCCCATTAGCTGTTACACGGTATTTCAACCCACGCGCCCCGCGAGGGGCGCGACTGTTATCATCAGAGTAAATGCAATCATACAGCTTATTTCAACCCACGCGCCCCGCGAGGGGCGCGACTTGCTAACGCTTAACCCTTGGCCCGCTTAATGCATTTCAACCCACGCGCCCCGCGAGGGGCGCGACTTTTTGGAGGGGTTATATATGCGTAAAGCAAGATTTCAACCCACGCGCCCCGCGAGGGGCGCGACCCGGAAATATTAGGAGGATTATCATGTATTATTTATTTCAACCCACGCGCCCCGCGAGGGGCGCGACAGCAAATCTGCACAAAATTCCCCAAAGAATTCTGTACGGTCTGCGAAAAAGCATTTGCATAAAGAACATTTCAGACCGGACCGACCGCTCTTTTCAGCGGCAGACCGCCCTTTTTGCCGGATAAGAGGGCGCGAACCGTGCGGCATATTCCTGTTCGCTTGTCCCTCGCACCGGTTATACCAGCAGGACCCCCTCCGGCTCATAGGATGCCTTCACGCCGAAGTGCTCAATCTTGCTCTGGTATTTGTTGCCCAGCTGATAGAACCGCAGGCTGTCCTTGGCCGGGTCGATGATCTCCAGCAGTTTGGCCTGGAGCAGCTTATACTGCGCCAGGTCCACCAGACACTCGAACACCGAATTCTGCACCCGCTGGCCGTAATTGACGCACTGCCTCGCCACCCGCCGCAGCCGCTTCCGCCCGGCGGCGTCCTCTGTATTCACGTCATAGGTGATGAGCACCAGCATAGGACTGCCTCACTTCCGCAAAAACGGCGGATAGCCGTCCAAATCGCCCCGGAGATACCGGGCCAGCAGCAGGGCCTGGACATAGGGCACCAGCCCCCAGGCCAGTTTTTCTTTCAGATACGGATGCGTGATAGGCTCTGCCAGCCGCTTCTGCCACGCGGAGAGAAAGATTTTCCGGCCATTGTCGGACAGCCAGACCGCCCCGCCGGGCTGTTGGTCAAAATGTTCGGGGCGTATCTCCCGGTTGTTGATGAGCGTCAGCACGAACCGGTCGGCGAACAGAGGCCGCAGTTCCTCCATCAGGTCCAACGCCAGGGAGGTCCGCCCCGGCCGGTCCCGGTGGAGGAAGCCCACATAGGCGTCCAGCCCCACGCTTTCCAGCGCCCCGGCGCAGGAATTGGCCAGCAGGGTGTAGGCGAAGGACAGCATGGCGTTCACCGGGTCCAGGGGCGGCCGGCGGGAGCGGCCAGTGAAGGTGAAGGCCTCCCGCTGGTTCAGGATGAGGGCGTCGAAGGCGTCGAAATAGACGGCGGCGGTCTGGCCCTCCAGCCCCCGGAGGGAGTCCAGGTCGGTCTCCTCCAGAAAGGCGGGCAGGCTGTCCGCCAGCAGGGAGGAGGCCCGGCCCAGCTTTTCATCGTCCACCCGCATGGCGTGGTCCCGGCGGGTGCGCTCGATGCTCCACCGGCCGTTGTAGACCTTGCCGAAGAGGAAGCACCGGGCAATCCGGCAGCTTTGAGCCGGGTCGTCCGCCGTGCGGTACTGGGTCCGGCGGAGCAGGACGTTGCCCGGATTCTCCCCGCAGACCCTGGCCAGGAACCGGCCTCTGGGGGTCAGGAAGCACAGGTTGATCCCCTCCCGGGCGCACTTGCCCATGAGGGCGGGGCTGGCCCCCTTGTAGGAGAAGCAGAGGATGTTTTCCAGGGTGTGGAGGGGGAACTGGCCCCGCTTCTCCTCCCCGGAGAGCACCACCACCGTCTCGCCCTCCAGGGCCAGATAGCTGTCCTCGCTGAGGACGAACAGGGTGTTGAGAAATTTCCTCACAACTCGTCCTCCTTTCCGGGCAGATGGTCTCGGAGCCAGGCGGCGGGGGACTGGACCTTTGCCAGCCGGGGCAGGCACAGGTCCTTCAATGAGCAGGAGGCGCAGCCCTTGCCGGGCCTGGCCTTGGGGGTGTGACCACGGGCGTAGAGGGCCCGCATCTCGGCCAGCATGGACTCTGCCCGCGCCCGCAGGGCCTCGTCCAGCGCCACCTTGGTGCGCCGCCGGGGCTCGCCGTAGAACAGACTGCCCTCCGGGATGGAACACAGCAGCATCTCCTCCAGGCACATGACCTGGGCGCAGAGTTGGAGTTCGTCGGCGTCAAAGGGCTTAGGTTTGCCCCGCTTGTACTCCACAGGGTAGGGGAACCATTTGCCCTCCCGGCCCGCAAGGGTCACCCCGGCGGGGTCCCGGTGGAACTCCACCACGTCGCACACCCCCTGCACTTGCAAACGGTGGGAGACGACCCGAAGGCCGCGGACGATCAATGTATCGCCGCGGCTCTCGGTCTGTTGTTCATCGTGGGCGCGCCGGTGGAGCAGGTCCCCCTCCACGGTGCGCAGGTTTTCCACCCACTGCCGTTCGATGTGGATCAAAGCCCACTGGCGGCGGCAGAAGGCGAAGTGCTGGAGGCCGGACAGGGCGAGGTAGTCGTCCTCCGGCGGAGCGGTCACCCCATGCGCTTGCAGGTGACGCCGGCGGGCAGGGCGGCCTCGTCCACGGCCACGGTGTAGTCGCTGTAGGCCCTGGGGGAAATGACGCCGTCCTTGTGGGCGACGGTGACGGTGTCGAACAGCTTCCAGGCCGGGGCGCAGCCCAGCTCAGAGTCGTGCCTGAAGACGATCAGTTCCCGGACGGCCATCTTGCCACGGGCGGCGGAGCGGTCGTTCTCGAACATGTTCAGGATGGCCTGCCACAGCAGTTCCAGGTCGTCCTCGGAGAACCCGGTGACCTTCCGGGCCAGGTTGGCGGAGACGTAGCCCTCGCAGCGGTAGAGGGCGTAGGGGACGATAAACTTATTTCCCAATGTATGAGGTCCCTTTTCCTCAACGTCTTTCTGTGTGGCCTGTGTAATACGTGCAATAGTGACCTCCTGGGGCACGATGGGGTCGACGCTCCGGGCGAAACCCAGCTGGACGGGCCCCCGGACTTGGCCACAATTGAGAGCCCCGCTAACGAAAGTAGTCATGACGGCCCCAAAAGTGCGAATATCAAAAAAGGTTTGACACAGCCAATCCCGCAATTTGAGGTCGATTTTTGGGTCATCTTTTTTTAATTTCGCTCCGATGGCTTTTGCCTCTTTACTGGAAACCTGCTGAATTGCTGTGAGTTGATCCTGAATGCCAAAAGGGATTCCAGCTTCAACGTCGGAGCGGTTCAGGGGCACGCCATCCTTGATGTAGATGCGGTAGCCCGCCTCGTCCTCCTTCGCGGTCTCCACAAAATTCCGAATCTTCCGCTTGAGGCACACGTCGGTGACGAGGCCGTAGCCGGTCTCCGGGTCCAGCCGGGGCATGTTGCCCGCGTCGGGGTCGCCGTTGGGGTTGCCGTTCTCCACGTCGAACAGGATCACGAACTCATAGCGATTCTTGATGGGGTCAGACATTTTCAGTTCCTCCTTTGTCCTTCTTCTCATAGAATTTCTGAACCTGATGGTAGTAGCCCAGGTGGAAGGTCCCCTGGTCGGCCAGGGGCAGCCGGGCGGGCAGGGTCTCGCGGATGCGGTTTTCCAGATCGCCGATCAGCTTCTCATAGTAGACCCGCAGGCCCGTGTCCAGCTTGCGCAGATGGCTCTGGGACAGCTTGGTCAGCAGGGGGAAGATGGCGGCGGGGGTGGCGCAGGCGCTGTTGAAATACTTGTCCTTGATGGTGGCGTTGATGCCGGGGTTGGCGGCGGACTGAACCCGCTCCAGCACGGCGAACAGACGCCCCAGCACGTAGGGAAGATGGTTGCTCTGGTCGTTGAGTTCCACGGTTAAGACCTCCTCTGGCACTTTGAATTCTCTGTTTTTCAGGAAAAACGCTTTCAGAATGGCCGCCCGGCCATAGGTGACGTCCTGTTCCGCCCGGATACGCAGCATGGTCTGCTCCAGCAGGGAGACAGGGTAGGGCCCGTCGGACAGGACGGCCCGCACCACCGCCCCGGCCATGGGCGGGGACGCCTTCTTGTCCCGGCTGTTGGAGTTGGCGGTCTTGACGGTCTTGACGGTCTCATTGAGCAGCTGCAGCAGGGGCAGGGCTCCATTTGTCACGTTGGCGGGTTTGACGATTTCCAGCCGGTCGTAATGGGCCTGCACGTTGGCGAGCATCTGGCCGAAGGTGTCCTGCAGGAAGAACCGCACGCTGAGCCTCGCGGCGTTGGGGGCAAGGCCCAGCACATAGAACCGGTTCTTCGGGCTGAGCGGAACGCCGTTCACGTTCGCCGGATCGCCGCGGGCCAGTTTCTTCACCGCATCGTGCAGGTCCCTGTCGGTGATGACCTCCGATGGGCCGCCGAACGTGGCGCAGGAGAACAAGTCCTGGCACAGCGGTTCGGCGTCCTCCGCCCAGAAGACCACGGCGGTGTCGCCGATGTACTGGCGGTGTTCCCGGTCGGCGATGAGCCGGTTCAGCACCGCGCCGTACCGAAACGCGGCCTCCTCGGAGACGGGGGAGTTGAGCCCCTGACCCGTCTCCTTCCCCTCGTGGCCGTAGGACTCGAACGCGGAGGCGTTGAAGGACACCAGCGACGCGCCGGTGGCTTGGGCGTCTTTGATCCCTTTGATGGCGGGATGGAGCCGGGCGATGGGGGCCTGCCTGCCGGTGACCAGACAGCGGCCGGACGCCGCCCCGGCGGATCGGGCCGAGCGGTGGTCGTCCCACGCGGCCCGGACAGCGGGGTCATCCAGGACGCGAAGCTGGTTGACGGAGAAAACCAGGTTTGGGCCCTTCAGGATTTCCTCCAGATAGTCGGCCAGGACCGGGTGCTCCGCCGCCTGCTCCGGCTGCCAGGTATCGAAGAAGGCGCACACCGCCCGGGCGGCGGGGGAGTCCACGGTATCGAGAACGTTTCGGTGAAGGGCCTTTGCTTCCTCAAAACATTTCAGCGTCCGGTCCGGTTTCCCCTTGTTGTCAATGCCAAGAAAATAGGAACTGTTGTCACACAGAAAGTTTGCACAGATGTTGACGGCCCGCTTCTGCTGCTCCGGCACCTGCAAGGACTGAGGCACTTCCTTTTTGCCGCCCTCCGGCGTGATTTTCAGCGGGATGACCCCGCAAAGGTTGCCCTGCTCGTCGATGTCCAGGGCGAAGGAGACCTTTGCCACGCTCCAGCCGGGGGGCGTGATCTCTCCCCGCCGGGCAAGGGCGTCGTAATAGCCGCACAAAGCCTGTAAGATCATCGCAGCACCTCCTTTCCCGCTACCTCCAGGACGCCGTTGGTCAACTCCGCCAGGAAGAACATGGGCTGGATGTCCTCGGGGTCGGAGTAGTCCATGTCGTAGAGCATCAGCCCCAGGGAGCGGGTCTCCGGGATCGTGGGCACCGGCCCGCCGGGCCAGGCCCGGAAGTGGGCGGGGAACTCCCGGCAGCCAAAGCAGGGCTGGTGGTAGCATTGGCCCCGGTCCAGCCGCCGCCGGGCGATGTCGATGAACTTGCCCTCGTTGTCCGACGGCGCGGCTCTGTCGGTCATGGTGAAATGGGCGTCGATCACGTACCTGACATCGGTCAGCACCATGGAGGCCCGCTGCTGGATGCTCTCGCCGGTGTAGATGGCCAGGGGCTTGTCCCCGCCGGTCATCACCGAGCGCACGTTGGAGGCCAGAATTTTGTCCTTGACCTCGTTGCGCCGGATGTTGGTGAAGGTGATGGGGTTCATCACGTGGATGCGGTCGATGTGCCACCGCAGACCGGGGTGCCAGTACACAGCCTCGATCAGCCCCCGGGCGGCGCTGGGCGTCATCACATCGTAGCTGACGCGCTCAACCTTAAGCTCCGGACGGGTGAACAGGGCGTAGTCCCCCCACACCTCCACCTGGATTCCTTGGCTCATTTTCGGTCCACCTCTCTTTCTATTATGTGGTTGTTTTGCATAATAAATGGTATACACGAAACCTGGGAACTGTCAAGCAAAAAGTATGGGTTGCTCACAGGAAAATCCCCACCCCGCCGTCGGCCAGCAGGGCCAGGCCGGTGGTCTTGCTATACAGGGACGGATCGGTCAGCACGGCCAGGTCGTCCTCCAGAATATCCAGCGCGCCCCGGGCGTTGAGGGCGTTGAAGTGGTTTTCGTACACGTTCACGGAGAATTGCCCTGCCTTCCGCAGCAGGCCACGGCTGCGCTCGCCGTTTTGCAGGCGGGCGGCCAGCGCCTTGGCCTCCTCTGTGCGGGGGATGAGGACGGCGCGGGTGTTCTGATCGATGAGGTGGAACTCCCTGGCCGTCTCGGCAAAGGGGAAAGAGGGATGGTACGGGTCCTGTACTCCACCCTCGAACCGGGGGACGATGCGCTTGCTGTCGATTTCCTCTCCGCTGAACAGATGCAGAGCGGTGAAATAGCGCTCGATGGCCTCCGGCGCGTCCAGGGCCGGACAGTCCCGAGTGACGGAGCGCATGACCTCCAGGGGCCGCTTCATGGCGTGAGGCAGAGTGGCGGTGTAGGCGCTGTCTGGCTGGAAAATGTACACAAGGCTTTCGTCTGCGGGACGCATCCCCTCCCGGTTGCACCGCCCGGCTGCCTGGACGACGGAGTCCAGCCCCGCCTCCGCCCGATAGACCGCGGGAAAGTCCACATCCACCCCGGCCTCGATGAGGCTGGTGGACACCACCCGGCAGGGGAGACCGGCTTTCAGCCGGTCCCGTATGGTGTGCAGCACCTCCCGCCGGTGCTCCGGCGTCATGAGGGTGGACAGGTGGAAGCTGTCGCCCTTGCCCAGAAGCGTGTAGACCGCCTGGGCCTGCTTGCGGGTGGACACGATGCACAGAACCTGGCTGTGAGTGTTGAGCCGCTGGGCCAGATCTTCGTCGGACAACTGTTCCAGGCGCTCATATCGCACCCGCTGAAAGACCTGAGCGGGAATTTCGGGCGCGATTTCCCGTGTGGCCAGGTCCGGGGTGACGGCCTGGAACAGCGGCCCAAGGGCCGGCTGGGTGGCGGTGCAGAGGACACAGGACGCGCCGTAGTTCACGGTGAGCTCCGCAATGGCTCGTACACAGGGCAGCAGATAGGGCAGGGGGATGGTCTGGGCCTCGTCGAAGATGATGACGCTGTCCGCTAGGTTATGGAGCTTCCGGCACCGGGATGGTTTGTTCGCAAACAGGGACTCGAAAAACTGCACCGCCGTGGTCACCACCACCGGCAAATCCCAGTTCTCGGATGCCAGCTTTTTCCGCTCCTTCTCCGGGTCCGGCGGGCCGCTCTCGTCGTCGCCAAAGTCCACGTTGGAGTGGTGTTCCAGCACCACGTCCTCCCCCAGGACCTTGCGGAAGGTGTCCGCCGTCTGCTCGATAATGCTGGTGTAGGGGATGACGTAGACGATCCGCTTTTTCCCGTGGACCTGGGCGTGGCGCAGGGCGAAGGCCAGGGAGGAGACGGTCTTGCCGCCGCCGGTGGGCACCGTCAGGGTGAACAGGCCGGGGGACTGGGCTTTTCCCGCCTCCAGGCAGGCCCGGAGAATGTCACACCGGGCGCGGTCGAGGTCAGTTTCGGGGTCCTGCCAGCGGGCCGTGTAGGCTTCCAGCCGGGCGAGCAGCTGTTCCATGGTGACGTCGCTGCCCCGGGGCGGGGGACTGCCCCGCATGAACGCCTCGGTGTCCAGGAAGTCCGCGTCCACCAGGCAGGAGAACAGCATCCGGACCCAGAACGCCATGGTGAAGCCGCCCCGGCCCAGGACTTTGGGCGGCCGGAACCGGGCGTGCTCCAGCTGGATCTCCTTGGAGAAGTCCCCATAGGGCTCCACCGTCCGCTTGAGCCGCCCGCTCAGGGTCGGGTCGGAGGGGTGGCTCGTCCGGCCACCGCCGTCGGGCAGGCCGCCGTGGTGACCAGCCACGCAGTAGGCGGCGGGCCAGAAGTATTTGGCGATCTCCTGGGCCCCGGCGGTGGAGTGGTCGGTCCAGATGTTCTCCCCTAGGATGCGGCGCTGAAAGGCGCGGGAGTACTTCCCAATGTCGTGGACCAGTCCCACCTCCCGCCCCAATTCCTCCGCCCCAAAGGGCACGGCAAAGGCGGCACACAGTTCCGCTACATTTTGGTCGTGCTCCAAGATGCTCTGCTCTCGGCCATCTTCTGCGCGATGTGCAAGGTACATTTTTGACCTCCTTAAACTTTGATGGTATCTAAAGTTTATCAGAATATCAGTCCCATAAACCGGACTAATTTCTGCGTTCCAGCGCTATTCCAATCAATTTTTCCGTCTGATCCGCCATGAACAGCGGGATATTCAGCACATCCCCGTCCAGCATCAGATTGTCCAGCGAGAAGCGGATTCGGAGTTTGACGTCTTCCGGGAACAGTTCTTTGAACTTCCGCAGGCTCTTGCTGGCGTTGTTGGCCTCGGACTTGACCTCCACCGGAAAGATGTCGTTCTCACGCTGGATGAGAAAATCCACCTCGTAGGGCGGGTTGTTCTGGCTCCAGTACCGGGGCAGCACCTCAAACTGAGTGATGAGCGTTTGCAGCACATAGTTTTCCGTCAGGGCTCCCTTGAACTCCGTAAAGAGCCGGTTGCCCTCGCCAAAGGCGGTGGGGGAGAGTTGGGCCAGACGCCGAAGCAGACCCACGTCCACCAGATAGATCTTGAATGCGGACAGGTCGTCGTAGGCGGACACCGGTAGCCGGGGCGCTGCGCTGCGGTAGACCTTGTGTACCAGCCGGGCGTCCACCAGCCATTGCAGGGCGTCCTCATACTCGCGGGCGCGGGCGCCCTCCTTCACGACCTTGTAGATGAACTTCTTGTTCTCCCTGGCCAGTTGGGAGGGGATGGACTTCCAGATCATCGAGATCTTCGGGAACTCCTTTACGTCCGGGTGCTTGGCAAAGTCCCGCTCATAGGCCCCGATGATGTTGGAAAGGGCCTCCTGCATGGCCTCCACGTCCCGCTCCTGGGTCCACATCAGCACCGGCTCCGGCATCCCGCCGGTGACGTAGTACATCTTGAGCTTCTCCGTCAGAGGATTGAAAAAGGCGTCCGGGATGGGCTCGATGGCGTCAACGCTGTCCAGGTAGGCCGCAAGGTTCCCATCCCCGTTGGCCAGCAGAAACTCCGTGAAGGTCATGGGGTTCATCTGCATGAAGTTGACTTTACCCACCGGGAAAGAGGAGGGCCTGGCCAGGGCGATGCCCAGCAGGGAGCCGGCGCAGGCGATGTGGTACTGAGGCGCGTTCTCGCAAAAATACTTCATGGAGTTGATGACCTTGGGGCAGTCCTGCACCTCATCGAAGATGATGAGCGTTTTCTCCGGCAGGATCTTCTGCCCGCTAGCCAGCATCAGGTTCTGCAAAATGCGGTCCACGTCTTTGGTGGTCTCAAAGAACTGCCGGTACTCCTCGTGCTCGTCGAAATTGAAGTAGGCGGTGTTCTCGTAGTACCGCCGGCCAAATTCTTTGAGCGCCCAAGTCTTGCCCACCTGCCGCACGCCCTTGAGGATCAGGGGCTTGCGGTGGTTGGAGTTTTTCCATTTCAGCAGGTCATTCAAAATCAATCGTTCCATAGGCACCTCATCACACTTTTACATGAGTTCTCGTGCAAATCATTCACACTTTTATTTCATTATATGCTGATACAATGGAAAAAGCAAGCAATATTTCGGGTATATTTCATTGACAAAGCGGGTCACAGGGACGGAAAGTCCCTGACAAGCTGAATTGTGGGGCCACAAGTCAGCTTGTCAGGGAGTACCCTTGAACCCCGAGAGATCCTGTGACGTAGAACTGTCTAAAATCATGGACCGGCGCCAATACTCAATCGTGGAGAACATTGGTATATCAGCAGGAGGGAAAAGAAAGGAGCAAAATGACCAACCAGCAAAAGCAAAGTATCATGGCAGAGGAGATTTGGCTCAACTACTACAACAACTATCTGTGCGAGCACAAGGTGATCACGGAAAAGGAACACACGAAGATGTGCAATGGGATCGCCATCCACTGCGACTGGAAACGCAAGAGAGCGGAAAAGGACCGGGAGCGGTGATTTCCTCTGCGGAGCGCAGTTTTGCGCTCCTACATAGCTTGCTGTGCGGCAAACTGAAAAACCGAAAAGATGCCCGGCTTCGGTGCCGGGCATCTTTTCTCTGAACGAATGCCCCTGGAACTTAAGAGGGCGGGAACCCTTGAAACTCATGGGTTTGTGTTTGGTCGCGGGTTGTGGGTATCATCAGTTGGCGGAGCGTTGCGACACGGAGATTGTGGAGGAGGGTTTTAGTGGATGTCGCAACACATTGAACCAGCAATCCGGGTGATAGCCATTGAGAAATAACGCTGCGCCCGCCTCTGATTGAGGCGGGCGCTTTTGTAGAATAGGACCCCTGCCGTTTGGCAGGGGTCCAAATAAGGTGAAAGCGAGTTTTATTTTTGCCGTTTCATGCCTGACCAGATAAAACCGATAAGCAAAGCAACAATAGCAACATAAAGGAAATTTAAGAAGAGTTGGCAGCTCGGCTGCAGATCGAAGGGGTGACTTTAGAGCGTGACTGCATAAGTAGGATCGAAATTGGGACCCGTTTTGTAGCGGATTACGAATTAAAGGTCCTGTCGCGGATACTCGGCGTACCCATTGACTGGCTTCTGGAGGAGGAACCCGAATAACGATAGATTTCGTGAGCTTGAATGTGTTGCTTTTGCCTTCTTCGTTTGCCCAGCTAATACACATGTGAAAATTACCAGCAAAACATTCCGCATAGAAACGTCTCCTGCGCTCAAACTATGCTCGGATTTTCAATCCGACCAAAGACAAACCGAAACGAAATGCAAAGGAGACGAAGGAAATGTCTAACACCAATAGTTCTTCCAACCGCCTGGTCGTTCCCGGCGCCCGCGAGGCCATGGATAAGTTCAAGATGGAGGCGGCCAACGAGGTCGGCGTCAACCTGAAGCAGGGCTACAACGGCGATATCACCGCCCGTCAGGCCGGCTCTATCGGCGGCCAGATGGTCAAGAAGATGATCGAGTCCTACGAGAACGGCCTGAAGTAAGAATACCCGGACCGTTGACCTTTTCCCCCGACAGTGGGCGGGAAAGGTCAACGAAAGAAAAGCGTCGGATCCGGCTTTCGCCGGATCCGACGCTTCAGTCTGTCGAAAAAGTCTGCCTAGAGGCAGACTTTTTTGCATAGATGAGGTAAAATGGGAATGAGGTGAGAGAGA
>CANRIW010000070.1 GCA_947630785.1 uncultured Oscillospiraceae bacterium
GCGCCCTTTTGCCCGCCGCTTTTCTTCGGCGATTTCACCAGGCAAGGGCATGAGCAGAGGGGCGAAAGATTTGCAGGGGAAAGCTCCGGGGTCGCGAGCGCCCCGGAGCGGACACAACTGCCCGCAGTGCGGGCAGTCCCGAGGGGGTTCCCGACACCCCGTTTTTGCCCCGCCTGGGGTCATCGGCCCCGCTGTATCCCTGTATTACGGGGTTTGCGGAGGGGTTCCTGCCAAAAACTAAGGAGGTTTTCACGATATGGTCAAAAACAAGCAAAAGTTCGCCCTCTGGCTCACGCCGGAGGCCAAGGCCCAGGTGGAGGCCAACTTCCACGCGGACAACTGCCAGAGCCAGAGCGAGTTCATCGAGAAGGCCATCTGGTTCTACACCGGCTACCTCAACTGTGAGAGGGCCGGCGCCTACCTGCCCCGCGTCATGTCCGAGGTGGTGGGCGGCACCCTCAACGCGCTGGCCGACCGCATGGGCAGGCTCATGTTCAAGCAGGCGGTGGAGCAGAACATGACCAACAACATCCTCGCCATCGACTGCGATATGGACGACGCGACCTACCAGCACTACCGGGGCAAGTGCGTCCGTGAGGTGCGGGAGAGCAACGGCGCCATCTCGTTCAAAGACGCGCTCCACTTCCAGCGGGAGGCGTGGTAAGTCATGCCGAAGCTGGTCCAAAAGAGCGGCTACGTCAGAGCGGTCAAAGCAGGCGGCTACATGAAGTACATCGCCACCCGCGAGGGCGTGGAGAAGCTGGAGGCCAACCGTTCCTCTGAGCCGGAGATCTACATGCGGTACATCGCCACCCGGCCGAGGGCGGAGCGGCATGGAGACCACGGCCTGTTCAGCTCGGCGGAGTCCGTCGATCTCGGCGCGGCGATGGAAGAACTGAACGAACATGAGGGCAACGTCTGGACGATCATCTACTCCCTGCGCCGGGAGGACGCCGCCCGCCTGGGCTTCGACAACGCGGCGGTGTGGCGGGATCTCCTCATGGCCCACCAGCCTGACCTGGCCGACGCCATGAAGATCCCCGCCGACCTGCTCCACTGGTACGCCGCCTTCCATGACGAGGGTGAGCATCCTCACATCCACATGATGGTCTGGTCCGACGATCCCAAGCGCGGCTTCCTCACCAAGCGCGGCATCGAACTCATGCGCTCCAAGCTGACCAACGCCATCTTCCGGGATGAGCTGCTGAATCTCTATCAGCGCAAGGACGTCTCCTACAAGGACCTGACCTATGCCGCCCAGGACGCCATGAAAAAGCTCATCGACGAGATGCGCTCCGGCCTCTGCGACAGCCCGGACGTCGCCCTCAAGATGAGCGAACTGGCCGGCAGACTGGAGAGCGTCAAGGGCAAGAAGCAGTACGGCTATCTCAAAAAGCCGCTGAAAGAGTTGGTGGATTCAATCGTGGACGAGCTGGCGAAGGTGCCGGAGGTGGCTCAGTGCTATGAGGTCTGGAACAAACTCCGGGACGAGCTGGAGAGCTACTATCACGAGAAGACGCGGGAGCGTCTGCCGCTGTCTCAGCAAAAAGAGTTCCGCTCCATCAAAAACATGGTCATCCGGGAGGCGGAGCGTGTACGGCTGGGCGAGCACACCTTTGAGGACGAGGGCATGGAGGATGAGCCCGACGCCGGCGGCACCTGGGATCAGGACTATCTCAGCTGCAAAGAGATCCTTTTCAACTGGGACTCGCACCCCGAGGACAAGCGGATAGCGGTGAGGATGCTGGAGCGGCTGTGGGAGGAGCGCCAAATGCCGGAGGCCGCGAGACTGCTGGGCTGTCTGTACCGGGACGGCATCCATCTCTATGAGGACTGGGAGAAGGCGGAGCTGTGGCTCACAAGGGCGGCAGAGATGAACGACGCTCCCGTCATGTACTCCCTGGCCAGGCTGATGTCCTTCCAGCGGCGTATGGACGAGGCGGCGGTCTGGCTGGAGCGGAGCGCGGCGCTGGGAAATCAGTACGCCGCGTATCAGTTGGGCAAGCTCTGTCTCCTCGGCAACGGCGTCCCGAAGGACACGGACAGGGCCGTTGAGTATCTCACCGACGCGGCGGAGCAGGGTAGTCCGTTCGCCCAGTACCTCCTGGGCAAGCTGTACCTGGACGGCAAGGACGTCCCGCGGGACGTCGAAGCCGCTCAATACTGGCTGGGGCGGTCCGCCGACCAGGGTGATCAGTACGCGCGGTTCCTGCTGGAACAAAGTCAAGCGCATCCAAATCTCCTCTCCGCCGTCCTGCTGTCCGCCACCCGGCTGCTCCACCACATGGGCAGGATCTTTCAGCAGAACTCTGCTCCGCCCTCCAACCCGGTGGGGCTGCGGGCGGACCGCAAGCTGCGGCAGAGGATCAGAGAGAAGAAGATCGCCATGGGGTACAAGCCGGACGACCATGAGGAGTACCAGGGACCGACGATGTCCATGTGAGGGTCGCCAAGTGAAAGGAAAAGCCTCCCGCCAGCTGGCTGGCGGGAGGCAAAATAGTGTTTCCGATGACAAATGCTATACCATCTGCGGTCCTTCAAATCGCGGTTCCCGCATCTGCTGACCGAGTATCTGCTCCAGCTTCCGCATACGGCTTCCCACCATCTCGACCACATAGTCACGCCGTATGTTCTCGCCGGGCAGCACCGCGGAAGTGATCGAGGCAAGCGCATCCATACTCAGCGCCGGCAGCTCGTACTCAAGACCTTCATCCGCTAACAACTCCGCAAACAGTCTGATCAGCATATCGTTGGTCTGACCGGGATCCGCGCCGTAACCGCGGGAGATCAGAGCGATGTTGTTATCGAAATTCGGGGCCATGCATAGGACCTTCCCTGTGGACTGCTCCCGCAAAACTCCATAATTCTTCGTGTGCCTGTCCATATTGAAGCAGAGGGCGTCCATAAACAGGATGTCCAAATACTCCTTTCCCAACCTGGGGTCAAGCTCCGTCAGCCTCTCATAGTTGAACGCATAGTCCTCTTCCTCTCCGACGATAGCGTCGGCAGGCTCAAAGTTGCAGCGCCCTTTGGTGAAATCTCTGGTCCTTACGAACTGTCCGTCGGGAAGATACTCCGCCATGGCAAACCCCAGTCTGGTCCCCAATTCCGAAATAAAAATCTCCGAGAACCGCTCCTCCGGCGTCCCCGCCTTGACGAGCCACCATTCTCCGTCGATGAGCCTCCAGCACTTCTCATAGCTTCCGATGTTTGTGAGCTCCGGGGAATTGCCCCGCAGCTGTTCCTCTCTGTACTGCCTGGAATAACTGGAGAAGCTCCCCGTCAAAGCGACCTCGGCAAACGTATCCTCAGAGAAACGGATATCCTGATAAGTCAAGGTTTCACCCTCATGGCAGATCCAGTAATTATCTGTGATGGTAGCTGCGTGAGAGCGCATGACGGCGGCGACGTCGCTGCTGTCGCTCAAGCGGAGGACCTTTTTCAAAATGCGGGAGTTGGCGCGGTGACGGTCGATCGCGCGGCCCTCCAGCCAGCCGTCCAGATCATCGCGTCTGGCAAGATACAGGGGCATGCGTGAACTGTCAATGGGCAGGATGCGGCCGCTGTGAATCTCCGCGGCCTTGACGTCGCCGCTCATGAGAAATCCGTTGAAATCCACTTGATCGCCTCCCTGTTCGCCTGTTACACGACTCAGTATAGCATACAAGCAAAATCAGTTCAAGTTTATTCCTGCCGAACCTTGTATAACCTGCGATAACCTAAGTCAATAGGTTATGTGAGGGTTAAAAAATGACCCGCCTGATCAAAGAAAAAGTCTCGGTGATCTGCTGCATTTCCCGTCAGTTCTTTCTCCATTTTGCCAACACGGTTCTGGTGGATTTCCATCGCCATATTCGGTATGTTTGTGTTGCGAAAGCACCAAACATACCTGAGAAGGAGGCAAAAGAGATGAAAAACCGAGTGAAGAATCTGCTACTGATGGGCGCCGGCATCCTGGCGGGGATAACGCTCACCAGCGCCACTCACGCCGCCACGAGTTACCTTACCGCCACCCGGAGCAACTGCGCCGTCTACATCAACGGCCAGCGGATAGAGCTCACCGCCTACATGATCAACAACGAGAATTACGTCCGGCTCCGGGACATCGGGGCCAAGGTTGGGTTCAACGTCTACTGGAACGGAACCGTCCAGATCGAGACGGACAAGCCCTACACTGGCGTGGCGCCGATGGAGCCAAAGCCCAATGGAACGGTGACTCTACCGAGGGACGGCAGCCAGTACATCCCCAGGGCGGGCGATGTGATCCCATGCGATGATGGAACCACATACATCATCAAGGACGTGAGCCGCTGGGACGCCAACATGTTCGCGGAGGGTCCGCTGCCACCTCTGCCCACACCGACCTGTGACTGGTCCAGCTTCCCCGGCGTGGACCTGCCTGCGCCGGAGGCACGACACTTCGCCCGCCCTGACGCGGACTACCTGTTCGTCCGCAATCTCTATGAGACACGCCGGATGCAGTACACGCTGATGAATATGGCCGGGGCCAATCCCAACACCAGCGTCAATGGAAAGCTGCGGTATGGAAGTAAGGGCACACCCTACGTCAGGATCAGCCTCAGCATCCCGGATGATGTGACTCCCTGGTCCTTCTGGCCATGGAGAGAGTCTGAAATCGCAAAGCCGTTCAACGGGATCCCTGGCAGTTATGCCTTACAAGCCTGGGACGTCTATCGTAACGGCGTGTTCATGCAGACCGAGTACCAGATCTATGTGGCCTGACCTCTCACGCAATGGGGCCGCTCCATCAATGGAGCGGCCCTGCCTTTTGGAAAAAGGATTTTCTACGCATATAGAAACCGCTTTCAAGAGCAGGTACAAAGGCCCCTCCTGTTTCGCGGTTTTAGGCCTTAGAGAATCAAGGGCTGCGAAGCCCCGAAATGCGTAGAAAGCAGGGAACACAATGCCATCCGCAAACAAATGATAACAGTTTGATAACTGTGCGCTCCACCCCTGGCTATTCCCGGCCAGGGGTGGTATTGTGTGTCGCTGGAAAAGGAGGCGACCGCCATGCCAGAATACCTGAAAGCCCTGCACGAACGGTTCACCACAGCGTCACCCGAAGCGATGAGGATACAGCGTGAGCGGGACAGAATCCTCGCCCGCCTGCGGGGACGGCTGGGAAGAAGCCAGCGGGTCCTGCTGCTCCACCTGCTGGATCTGGAGGACGACCTGCGGGACCAAGTCTCGCTGGACAGCTTCCTCTCCGGCATCAGGCTGGCCAGAGGGATCGAACAGGAGCTGGGCGAACTGCCGCCCTACTCCTTCGACAGAGAGAACGAAGAACAAGCAAAGAAACGAAACGGGGGTGACTGACGATGACGAGAAAACGCGCCAACGGCGAGGGCAGCATCCGTAAACGCAAGGATGGCCGCTGGGAGGGACGCATCGTGGCGGGCCATAAGGACAACGGCAAACCCATCTTCCGCTACGTCCTCGCCCCGACCCAAAAGGAGCTGCTGGCCAAGCTCCACCAAAGCATGGAGCTCCACCGGGACGTGGAGCTGGCGGACAGCGGCGGCATGACCCTCGGAGAATGGCTGGACCGCTGGCTGACAGAGTATGCCGCGTCCCGCCTGCGGGAAAGCACCATAACAGGCTACCGTTGCTACGCCGAACATTATATCAAACCTGATCTGTCCAAAAAGAAGTTGACCGCCCTCACCGCCACGGATATTCAAAAGCTGTATACCTATCTGCAAAAACACGGGCGTATTCGCAAAGATGAAAGGATGGGCCGCCAACTGGCGGGCAGCACCGTCCGAAGGGTCCACACCATGCTCCACCGGGCACTGAAGGACGCGGTGGCCGCCCGGCTCATTCCGCACAACCCCGCTGATGACGTGACCGCGCCCAAAGTGAGTTACAAACCCAAGAAAATCCTGAATGACACCCAGCTGGACAGATTTATGGAGGTCATCAACGGCGACCCTGTCTGGCACGACTTCTTCTACACCGAGCTGACCACCGGCCTGCGCCGGGGCGAGATCTGCGGCCTCCAATGGCGGGACTTCGACGCCGACGCCGGGACCCTCCAAATCTGCCGGACGCTCCACACAAAACGAGGCGGCGGCTATACCACCGGCGAGACGAAAACCGGCAAGGGCAGGCGCAAGATCCTCCTCCCCGCCAGCACCGCCGAACTGCTGAGGAAACGGAAGCTGGCTGCCCATAGCGAGTGGATCTTCATGCAACCGCTGAGGCCAGGCCAGCCCGTCGATCCCGGTGCGGCATACAGGCGGCTGAAGCAGCTCCTGGAAGAAGCGGGCCTGCCCGACATCTCTTTCCACGCCCTGCGGCACACGTTCGCCACACACGCTCTGTCCAGCGGCGTGGACGCCAAGACGCTGGCGGGCATCCTGGGCCACACCAATGCGGCCTTCACCCTGAACACCTATACCCACGTCACCGGCGATATGCAGCGGCAGGCCGCCGCGGTCGTGGGAAACATCATGCAAGACCTGATCGGAGGCTGATCTATGGCAAAACGCAGAAAAAGAGGCGCCGGCTCCATCCATCTCCGCAAGGACGGACGCTGGGAGGGCCGGGTGGTCATCGGCTACGACGACAAGAACCTGCCCATCACCAAAAACGTGCTGGCGAAAACCAAGACGGAGTGCGCCGCAAAGTTAAACAAACTCAAGGAATCCCTGGCCCCGCCGGAGCCGGAAACGCCCAAGAACTCCACGACCTTCGGAGAGTGGATGGACTTCTGGTATCAGAACCACAGCAAGCCAAACCTCCGCCCGTCCACCCGGCAGGAATATGAGAACGCCATCTACAAGCACATCATCCCGGCGCTGGGAGCCGTTCCATTGGAGAAACTCACCACGAACGACCTTCAGCAGTTCTATACCAAGCTGAAAAGCGAGGGCCGCCTGATCCGCACAGGGCTCTATGGGGCGGGCGTCTCCAATCGCACCGTCTGGTCCTGCCACACCCGATGCCGGACGGCGCTGGACCGGGCGGTGAAAGACGGGCTGATCCACACCAACCCCGCTGAGGGGTGTTCCCTCCCGCCGCAGAACGCGAAGGAAATGCAGATACTCACCAAAGATGAGCTGCGGCGCTTCCTTGTCCAAGCCAAGGAGGAGGGATATTATGAGCTCTTCCTGCTGGAACTGTCCACAGGGATGCGCCGGGGCGAAGTGCTGGCCCTCCAGTGGGACGACCTGGACCCTAAGACCGGAGAACTGCGGATCGAGCGCCAGGTCAATCGGATCAACGGCGAACTGGCGATCTCCGCACCCAAAACAAAGTCCTCCTCTCGCACGATCATCCTTCCACCCCTACTGGTGGACACACTCACCGAATACAAAAGGCGGGTAAACTCCCGCTGGATGTTCCCCTCCCCCAAGAAGGACGACTCCCCGCTGGACCCGGCCACAGTCCGCAAACGGCTCCAGACTATTCTGGAACACGCCAAATGCAAAAAAGTTCGATTCCACGACTTACGCCATGTCTTCTCAACGATGGCGCTGGAAAATGGCATGGACGTGAAAACGCTCTCCGCCGTCATCGGCCACGTCTCAGCCAGCACCACGCTGAACATCTATACCCACGTCACCGACGCCATGCGGCAGTCCGCTGCCGACAAGATCGACCGCGGCATCGCCAAATGCGAGCCCGTTGCAAAAACAGACACCGCCGGCGAGGGTGTGCCCGTTCCAGGCGCCGGAACGCGCCAGAGGCCCGCCTTTGAGCCGTACAAGGGCAAGATCCGCAAGGCCGGGACCGGGTGCGTGACACAGCTCAACGACCATCTTTGGGAGGGCAAATTCTCCCCAAGGTGGCCTGATGGGAAGATCCATTCCCGCAATGTCTATGCCAAAACCGAGCAGGAGTGCGAGGAACTGCTGGCGAAGTTGATCCGGCAGATGAGGGCGGAGATCGCCGAGGCAAAGCAACTGGTGGCCGAGGGAAGGCCCTGCGAGGCCGCAATGCTGGCAAACACCAAAAGCGCGAGAGGGATGCGGCAGACTATGGAGATGGGGTGACATCCCCACAGCCTGGGTCTGAAAAAACATAAAGCCCTGCGGATACATGATCCGCAGGGTCGAATTTGCCTGTCTGTGGTCATTTATGGGGCAAGCTGAAAAAGACACCATCCTCATTCCTGCGATATTGCAAGTGTGCGTAACATTTTTCTCCGCGCAGAGAGCGGTCTTATAACAAATTTCCAAAGCAAAAAAGCCGCTGTGTAGCTGTCAAGAAAAGTGGACCGGTTCTGATGGTCAACCTGTCACAGTGAAGAGTCTGCGGCGAGGCCCACCACGCCAAACGCGCCGGGGCCGCCATGGGTAGTGATGACCCCGCCGGTCCGAATCCAAGTGATCGTCCGATAACCCAGGGCGCGGGCGGCCTCTTCCGCGGAATCAATGATGGTCTCCGGCAGGCGGGGCGTGCGGATCAGCCACAGTTCTTCCCGATCCAGGTCATTGTCCAGCGCATAGTCCCGCACCAGCTTGGGAGCAAGAGTTCGCATTTTCCCCCGCAGCTTTTTAGTGGGGATCAGCTTCCCGTCCAGCATTTCAATCAGCGGATGGATATTCAGCAGCCCCCCGAACAGGGCCGCCGTATTGCTCACCCGACCACCTGCACGCAGATACTTCAAATCGTTGGGTATGAAGCACATCCTGCAGCGGCTCACCAGCTTCTCTGCGGCGGTGGCCGCCTCTTTCACGCCCCACTCCGGGTGGGCCTCCAGCATCCGGGCCACGCTGACCACAACGGCGCACTGCCCGGCGGAGGCAAACTTTGTGTCCACACTGGTCACATAGTCTCGTCCTTCCGCCGCGATCTGTGCGCTCTGATAGGAGCCGGTGGTGGCGGAGGAGTACGCCAGATAGAGGATTTGCGCCTCCGGCTGCTCCTCATGGATCGCATCGAACACGCGGGTAAAATCCTCCGGCGTGCTGCAACTGGTCTTAGGCAGATCTCCCGTCTCGTCGTAGTAGCGGCAAATCTCCTCCGAAGGGAAAGCGCCGTCCTCCTTGACTGCGCTTCCAAAGGTAACGTGCATCGGGACGGTGCGGATCCGATACCGCTCCGCCATCTCGTGCGGAATGTCCGCACCGGTTTCTGCAACCAGGATAATGTTATCGGGCATTGCTTGTTTCTCTCCTTCAAAGATGGATAGGTCGTGCCATTGTACCATTTCGTCTTTGATTTTGCAACCGAAAAACGCCTACCCGAAAAGAACGTTATCATTCATTAATGCAATCCAAAAACAACTCAAAAAATGAGTTGCTGAATCAAAGAATACGCACCCAGCGCCCCGCCCTATAACATCCCGCTTTACGCCCCTTCGAGACACTCGTCCCGGAGGGGCTAATTTTTCTGACTGTGGTCATTTATGTGGTCAAGCTGAAAAGGCACCAAGCCGCCCAAAATAATCTTGCAGTAAAAGTTCTGAAAAAACAAAAAATCGGCCCGAAACTGCAAGTTTCAGGCCGAATTTGGTGGAGACTACAGAACTCGAATCTGTGACCTCTTGCGTGTGAAGGTCAAATGGGACGAAAAAACAGTGATTCTCCATCCATTTTGGCCTATTCGCTCCAAAAAATGAACCGGATCGGAACTGCCTTGTCCACTGCGTCCACCTGCTCATTTTCTGTTCTGGGTCAGGTTCTGGGTCAGACCGCCTCACCCAGAGGGTCGTCCACCACCGGACAGGACTCGTAAGGGCATCCTCATACCATTCTCAAACCGATGAGCTATTATAGTATACCATAGTTCAGAGTGGAATAAAAGAGAAAATTTCAATTGGCCCCCTCTCAAATTTAGCCCAGCCCCCTGTCACAGTTGGAGGGAGAACAAGACGAACTGAAGAATAAAACACCTATGGATCAGATGCGCTGGTCAGCCACGGATTTGGCAAGGGCCTGCTCCACAAAGCTGTTTAACGAGATCTGCTGGGCCGCCGCGCAGATAACTGCCCGCTTGTGCAGTTCAGGGGATACACGGACATTGAAGCTTCCCTTATATGCCCGCTCCGGTTCCTTCCCTTCCGCCGAACAAAGAGCAAGGTAGTCGTCCACGACGCCGTGGAAGTCCCTTACCAGTTCTTTTGCATTGGTACCCTCGTAGGAGAGCAACCCGCGGATCCCCATCACCTTGCCAAAAAACACACCATCGGCCTCGGAAAACTCCACGCTGCCCAAGTAGCCCTTATACTCCATCGTATTGCTCATAATACTGAAGCAATCTCTCACTAATAGTAACCGTATGAGTAAGTATGGGGCGTTTCCCTGTACATGATTTCACTCAAAGTCAGGTAGCCCTCATAGGTTCTTGGGTTTAAACCCCACTGCCTCCGACATCGGGGATCCGCATAAATAAGTTTTATCAAAATCGGATCTTTTTCGAAAAAATTGTTCGAAAAAGATCCGATTTCTGTTTATTAATCTTGAAGAGCAAAGTTCATATACGGGATATGAACTGCGCCCACTGGGCTAGCTTCGGTTATTTGTGCGATATACGGACGTATATACCCGAGGAGGAGCGCCGGAGCGTTGCGGGATAGTAGTGATTCCACCATGTCACGGGGCAATGATGGAGCCCATCTAAAGTTTGCCCCCATTGTCACAGCAATATGATACGGGAAATCCGCTCCATCTTCCCCAAGGTCAACTGACAAGAGAACAAAAGCCGTATTGTCATCAGGCTCCTCCGCATTTTTTCTGTTAACATTCATTTTGAGAGGAGTATTCAGAGTATCATCGTCTAACTTAGCCAGATACTCCGTGTTGATTGAAAAATGCATTTCCATCAACAGAGGGTTTGTAAACTGAAATTCACTTTGCTCAATGGCTTTCACATTAACTCCCCCTTATGCGGCAAAACAATCGACACAAATTGGCTGATAGGCTGCTTGCTTGCGTCCAATCGCTTTCTGTTGGTGCTTGGCCCGAATGGAAAAGCTTTGCTTCGATACGGATTTGGCGCTTTCTCGGTTGCAAATATTATCTGCATCATCGAGTCGCCGCATTGTACCTGCTAAAGACAATATCTCATGATAATCCTGAAGTGTTGTCGTGGAACTCTTAAAATATTCAGTGAACTCAGATAATGCGGAAGCTAATTTTTGGAGATCGGCGGAAATTTGGAAGTGCTCCAAAAAGCCTGGCCATTCGAATCCATCGGCCTTCAACAACACCTTGGACAACGCCCGCAGTTGGATAATTCGCCTCAAGGTTTCTCGATACGGGCCAGTCTTCTCCTGTTCAAGTTCCAAAGTCGCTCCTACCTTGGGAAGCATTCCATCAGGAACATCAGAGTTGAGTTTAAAGTTTTCGCCATCCCACCAAACAAGATATTTGCTGTCACAATCATTCACAAAGATGTCGCGAATCGTAGTCTTGTCGTCAATCAGGCTAAGAAGAGCAGATTCTTCTGTTCGACCTACTACCCACTCTTGATACATCAAACAGCACGAGCAAAGATATCGGTGCCCCATCAAGTCCTTACAGACAAACAGAATTGGTTCACTGTCTAACAAATAAAAAACATGCTCGAGCGTTAATTCCCCAATTTGGGGCAGAACAAAATATGTTTCCATTTTAAAATACCTTATAATGAAAAATGCAAAATGATTCTCAACCTATAGTAATCTCCCGACCCGCACAGTTTTATACTTTTTGGAACATCGGGCTAGGATCTGAATCCGCATACAGCCACCAATCAATGTGGCTACTATCGGAATATGTTGGTTCTCTGTCGGTGGTTCTTTGCATTGGCCCCAACTCTGAAGATGCTGTCCCTCGAATCAAAAATGCAGCTGGATGGTAGTCAACTAAGCATTTCAATGCATTTGAAACTCCCTCTATGGAGTCATTACACGACACTGAATAGGCACCCGGATCCTCTTTTTTCTTTTCCCAATTCCTTGGCCAAGGCTTTCTGCCATAGTAGAAGTCCTCGTATGAACTGGAGAATGTTTCCTTGTTAATTGTACCATTTACACAGACTCGAAAAACATCTATTTTTTGATATGGCAATCCTTGCGGCAAAATTTTCTCTGCGAAATGCTTGGGGAAACAACTGGGGAACTGCGCTACGTATTTTTCCAACTTTGTTTCTCCATCCCCTTCTCACTTTTTATTATTTTCTATTATAACGGAAAACCAGAGGATTGTCGAGTGCATTTTTCAAATTTCCCCTTTCAGTTTTGTTACAACGCTAATTCTAAGATTCGTATGTTACAGTGAATAGGCTGCCTATTGCATTCCCCAATGCAAAGCGTGAAAATATCTCGAATACTGCGGATTTTTAAGCAGTGCTTTCTCTTTTGATGCGTCTATCACGTCCCCGTTGTCCGGGGACACTACGAAAATCCCTAAGCTACCACAACTCCATAGCTTGAGTGAATCCCCGGCCTTCTCACGGGCCATTATTGGAGCAGGACTGCGCTGTATGAGCGGATTGTGAATCCCGACCTGTTGGTAGGCGTCTCAATGTCGCAACAAATCATGTGGTTCGCGAGGACTTGGCCCTACCCCGGGTTCCCACCGAAGCAATGGCCTTGTACTGATTATGGGACACAGGAAATGAAGCAATCGATTATTGAAAGCATTAGTTTGTTAATTGTACCACTACACCAGCGCTCATGCAACGAGGAACAATGCAATAGGGGACTTCTTCATATAAATTCCAGCATTTTTTGCGCCGAATTATAGTGTGCTTGGACTTCAAAAGAGGCAACCACTATTCATAATTATCTGAAAGCACTCTACCGCCGATACCCCCCCTCTTAAATTTAGCCCAGCCCCCTGTCACAATTGGGAGGGAAACAAGACGAACTGAAGAATAAAACACCCCGGAGAATCCAACCGCTGGTTCCTGACGGGTCACTTCTGCTCTGGCCCGCTGAGAAACAGGACATACTCATCCCGAATTTGGATCGCAAGCTGTCGGCCTGCGTTAAGCGCATCAAGCTGTTCTTTTATGAGGGCCAATACCTGACTGCCCCACAGCTCACCATATTCTTTCCTCGCCGCCTCGCCCGGTTCAAGGACAGTAACCGGGTCTTTTTCATACAAGGCTTCTATTTCTTTCGAGCGGCATGTTTTGAAACCCACCCAAGATTTCTTCTGAGTTTGAGGTGCCGGTCCGTCATAGGACTCGTCAGAAGTCCGCTTGGATTCCTTGTCCTCTGACGCGCAAAGGGCAAGATAACCATCTACCGCACGGTGGAAATCCTCCACCAGTTCCTTCGCGTCCGTGCCCTGATAAGAAATCAGCCCGCGGATCCCCATCACCTTACCAAAAAACACTCCGTCGGCCTCGGAAAACTCCACGCTGCCCAGGTAGCCCTTATATTCCATCGTACTGTTCACAGCAATCCCTCCATGTGTCGTATACCATACTCCACAGCAAATTGCAATTTTTTCAGCCGCAATTCCCAGCTCAAGGTTTCGCTGTAATATCGGAGACGGTTTTGGTCATCATATTACCGTTGACATTGTATCGGCTAACCGTTATAATAATACAGAAGGCAGGTGTCTGTGATGACTGTCAATCAGCTCATTAAGCAAAAGAATATGTCCAAATACCGGCTGTCCAAGGAGAGCCGCATCCCCTACACGACCATCAACGACATCTGCGCAGGCAGAGCGGAGCTGAAAAAGTGCAGCGCGGAGACCGTCTATCGGATCGCGCGGGCTTTGGACACGACGGTGGAGGCGCTCCTGGCGGACGCCTTTGAACCTCGTCCCAGCTTCGAACTGTTCAAAAGCAATGTCTGCCACAGACTGAAGGAACAGGGCGACGTGGGGTTCATCATCCGTATCCTGGAGAGCGGGGAAATTTGGGAGCTCTATCAGAAGAAGTGGTACCCGGAGAGCCTGTATCTCCTAGCCATGCTGGACTACGTCAGCCGCGAAAATGGGGTGCCTCTCTGCACTGAATATGATGATCTGCGCCGGTGCAGACTCACGGAGGTGCTTTATCCGTCCGGCGTGCTGGCTATGTGCGCCGCCACGCGGGATGACTTGACCATGAAGCGGTCTGTGGAAAAAGCCATCCCTGAGTTCATGCGTTTCAACATTGTGGAGAACGAGGTGCGGGATGTCATCTGAGAAAATCGTTTTTACCAGAGACAATCTGGACGCCTGCCTGAAAGAGCTTGCCAAGGAGTACCGCAGGGTGAGCGGCAAATCCATGCCCGCAGAGCTGATCCTGATCGGCGGCGCCTCGGTGCTCATCAATTACGGCTTCCGGGACATGACCACTGATGTGGACGCCCTGCTCCTGGCGGCCTCCACGATGAAAGAGGCCATCAACCATGTGGGGGACAAGTTCGGCCTCCCAACCCGCTGGCTCAATGAAGATTTCAAGCGGACCGCCTCATATACGCCAAGACTGGCCGAATTCACCACCTTCTACAAGCGCTACTATGGCGTGCTGGAGGTGCGGACGGTTTCGGCCCAGTACCTGATCGCCATGAAGCTCCGCTCCGGGCGGCAGTACAAAAACGACCTATCCGATGTCCTGGGCATCCTGGCCGAACATGAGCGAAAGGGCAACCCCCTGACGATCGAGGACATCCGCAGGGCGGTGATTGACCTGTACGGTGCGTGGGACAAGCTGCCGCCGGCCTCCACCGCGTTTATCGAAAGCGCTATGTCCGTGGGGAACTTCAGTGCCCAGTACGCGCAAATCGCGGCCAGTGAACAGGCCGCAAAGTCCGCCCTGATCGAGTTTGAGCAGGCGTACCCCGGCGTGACCAACGCGGACAATGTGAATGAGATACTGGCGTCGTTGAAGAAAAAGGATCTGGAAACCAAAGATTGATCCGTAACGAACTGGTGATCTGCTGCATTCACCCCTTGCTCTTTCTCCCTTTTGCTAACACGTTTCTGATAGACTTTTGACCTCCGTGTGGGTATTGTTTGGTTTGCGAAAGCACCAAATCTACCGAAACGGAGGTCAACTTATGAAAAGCAAAGTGAAAAGCGCCACGCTCATGCTCGTCGGCATCCTCGCCGGAGTGACGCTCACCAGCGGGGCCCAGGCGGCCGCCGCGCGGCTCACCGCCACCAGAAGCAACTGCGCCGTCTACATTGACGGCCAGCGGGTGGAGCTCACTGCATACATGATCAACGACGAGAACTATGTCCGGCTCCGGGACATCGGCGCCAAGGTGGACTTCAACGTCTACTGGGACGGCACCGTCCAGATCGAGACGGGCAAGCCCTATACAGGCGTGGCGCCGAAGAAACCCAGGCCCAGCGGCACGGTGACCCTGCCGACAGACGGCAGCCAGTACGTCCCCAAGGCAGGTGATGTGATCCCATGCGACGATGGTACCCTGTACACCATCAAGGATGTGAGCCGTTGGGACGCCAACATGTTCTCCGAGGGACCGCTGCCCCCTCTGCCCACGCCCACCTGTGACTGGTCCAGCTTCCCAACGGTGGAACTGCCCGCGCCGGAGGTGCGGCACTTCATCAAATCCAATGGTGACTACCTCTACGTCCGCAACCTCTACGAGACCCGCAGGATGCAGTACACGCTGATGAATCTGGCCGGGACAAACCCTGAGACCAGCAGCGGGGGCAAACTGCGCTACGGCTCCAAAGGCACTCCCTACGTCCGCATCAGTCTCACCATCCCGGACAGCGCCGGTGCCTGGTCCTTCTGGCCCTGGCGGGACAGTGAACTGACCAAACTCTTCAACTCCTGCCCGCCGGGGTCCTACTCGGTGGAGGCGTGGGACACCTATATAGACGGGGTCTACACCCACACCGAGTATCGGGTCTATGTGATCTGACCGCTCAACGCATTGGGGCCGCTCCATCCGCAAATGGAGCGACCCCGCCTTTTGGAAAAAGAGTTTTCTACGCATATAGAAACCGTTTTCGAGGGGTGGTAAGGTAACTACACAGGCTCCTCGTGTTTCGCGGTTTTGGACCTTAGCGAATCAAGGGCTGTGAAGCCTCGAAATGCGTAGAAAGCAGGGAGCCCATGTCACGCTTGTAAGTCCGTTTTTCAAGGCGGTAAGGTAAATACACAGGCCCTCCTTGTTTCACGGTTTTGAGCCTTAGAAAATCAAGGACCGCAAAACCCCAAAGCGTGACACTGCAACCTGTTCCGTTACTGGTGGATCACCTACGACTCCTTCAGCCACCGCTCGAATTCCGCTTGCGAGATCGTCCCAGTCTCGCACTCCTCCTTCTTCTCTCTGGCCCTCTCGCCCCAGGCGTAGAAGGAGTCCTTGTCGATCTTCCCCGCCCTGATCCAGCCAAATCTCTTCTTGTACTCCCGGCGGTACGCGGTGAACACCTCGTCCTCTTGGCTGCGCCTCGTCCATTGGATGCCCGCCGCCACATCCTTGCAGGTGCGGCCCTTGTCGTCGATGGGCAAATCACAGTACTCCGCGGTGAGCCGCTTGGAGATGGCAAAGTACCGTCGGCAGTGTTTGCACACCCGCATCCGCAACTCCCGCCTCACGCACTCCCGCACCGCGTAGTCAATCAGGTCATAGATGGTAGTGGGACGCAAAACTTCCGCAAAGGTGACTACATCCACCACCTCAAGGTTCAGCGTCAGCGGTTGAAATTGATAAACATCCAATGGCCGCTTACCATAGTAGTCATAGTA
>CANRIW010000071.1 GCA_947630785.1 uncultured Oscillospiraceae bacterium
TTGCCCTTTTTCTTAGACCACGATTTTTGTGGCCTTTTTTCATTTTTGGGCTTGACTTTTATTTGCAGGACTCCCTTATTTACTCCATGCTGTTGGCTTTCTTCTGCACCTTGCGCTGCCGGAAGAAGCCGCCGATCACGCCGCCCACGCCCTTGAAGAAGTGGCCGTTGACGATCTTCAAAATGCTGTGGCACATCTCCTGGCTGCACATGCCGCCCGCCATCTTGCCGATGGCCCGGAAGGGCATGTTGTAGATGAAGATGATGTTCAGGTCGGGCTTGCCCTTCTCCATGCTCTTGTTCAGCATGTTGGTCATGATCTTGTACACGAACCGGGCGGGGCCGCTCTTGGCGTAATACAGCTGGCAAATGGCGTCGTTCATCTCCAGCTCGCCCTCCAGCCAGTGGCCGTCGGGGATGGGATGGCCCAGCAACTCGGTGAACTCCTCGTCGGACACGGCCTTGATGTCGCCCTTGGCGTAGCTGGGCAGCTTGCTCATGTCATAGGGAGCGGGGGCGTCGGTGCCCTTCACCGTGACGGTCCCGGTGAGCTTGATGTCCGCCACGGACGCGCCGATCATGATGTCGTACTCGCCGCCGTCGATCTCAAACTTGTCGGTCTTCACGTTGAAGTACCGGAACGCCTTGTCGTCCAGCTTGATGGTGACCGTCTTGGACTCGCCGGCCTTCAGGAACACCTTGGCGAAGCCCTTCAGCTCCTTGGCGGGGCGGTATACGGTGGGATTCTTGGCGTGGACGTACAGCTGGGCGATCTCCGCCCCGTCCACCTTGCCGGTGTTGGTGATGGTGAAGGTGGCCTCGGTGGGGGACACCTTCAAATCGCTGTAGGCGAAGGTGGTGTAGCTCAGGCCGTAGCCGAAGGGGAACAGCACGGGGACCTTGGCGGTCTCGAAATAGCGGTAGCCCACATACAGGCCCTCGCGGTACTCCACGGTGCGCTCCTTGGCGGGGAAATACGGAGCGGAGGGGGTGTCCTCATAGGCCACGGGATAAGTCTCGGACAGCTTGCCGGAGGGGTTCACCTCGCCCAGGATGACCTTGAGCACGGCGGAGGCCCCGGCCTGGCCGCACAGATAGCCGTGGACCATGGCCTTGCACTTGTCCAGCCAGGGCATCTCCACGGAGGAGCCGGCGGACATGACGATGATAACGTTGGGATTGACCTCCGCCACCGCGTTCAGCAGGTCGATCTGGCTCTGGGGCAGCTTCATGTGAGCGCGGTCCAAGCCCTCGGACTCGCTGATCTCGTCCAGGCCCAGGTACAGCAGGACGTAATCGCCCTGTTTGGCCAGCTCCACGGCCTTGGCCTGCATGGCGGGGTCGCCCGCGCCGCAGCGGGGATAGCCGGCCTCGAAGCCCACCACGTTCAGATCGAAATTGCCGATCACGTCCATGGTGTGGTCCAGCTTGGTGCAGTTCACCACGGAGGAGCCGGCGCCCTGATACCGGGCCTGCTTGGCGAACTCGCCGATGACGGCCACTTTGGAACCCTTCGCAAGAGGAAGGATGTTGTTTTCATTTTTCAGAAGGACGATGGACTGCTCGCTGGCCTTCATGGCCATGGCGTGATGGGCGTCCACGTCAAAGCCCTTGCCGATGTGGGGGTTCACGGCGGCACGGGTGGAGAGGACCACGTCAAGCAGCTCGTCCACGCGCTTGTCCACCAGTTCCTCGCTGATCTTGCCGTCCTTCACGGCCTGGATCAGCTCCTCGTCGGAGTCGCCGCCGGTGGAGGGCATCTCCAGATGGGAGCCCGCCGCCACGCCGGCCACATGGTCGTTGGAGGCGCCCCAGTCGGACACCACGAACCCGTCGAAGCCCCACTGATCCCGCAGGATCTCCTGGAGCAGATGCTCGTTCTCGTTGGCGTAAACGCCGTTGATCATGTTGTAGGAGGACATGAGGCTCTTGGGCTGGGCCTCCTTCACCGCGATCTCAAACCCGGTGAGGTAGATCTCGCGGAGAGTCCGCTCGTCAACCACGGAGTCAGAGGCCTGACGGCGCAGCTCGGTGTTGTTGGCGGCGAAGTGCTTGGGGCAGGCGGACACGCCGTTGGCCTGGATGCCGCGGACGTACCCGGCGGCCATCTTGCCCGCTAAGTACGGGTCCTCGCAGAAATACTCGAAGTTGCGGCCGCAGAGGGGGGAGCGTTTGATGTTCATGCCGGGGCCCAGCAGCACGCATACGTCCTGGGCGGCGGCCTCCTCGCCCAGATACTTGCCGATCTCCTCGCCCAGGGCGGGGTCCCAGGAGTTGGCGATGGTGGCGGCGGTGGGGAAACAGGTGGCGGGGACCGAGCCGTTGAGGCCCAGCTGGTCTCCGGCGCCCTCCTGCTTGCGGATGCCGTGGGGGCCATCCGACAGGGTCATGTTGGGCACCCCTTTGGCCTTCACGCTGCGGCTCTGCCAGAAGTCCTTGCCGGACAGCAGGTAGCACTTCTCCTCCAGGGTCAGCTTGGAGACGATGTCTTGGTGTTTCACTTCATATTACCTCCCGATCCTGCCGGCGGGCAGGAGAATTAACGATTTAGCGCAAAGGGGATTTTGGGCCTGCCCCCTCCCCGCGCGGGGGAGGGGGCAGGCGGGAAACACTTGCGGATTGCTAAGTGTGTGGTCAGGTCGCTCAGGCGGCCTTCTTCTTGTTGACGAACTTCTTGATGAACAGGATCTCGCAGATCACAGCGATGGCGATGACCACGGCGGAGATGACGTACATGGCGATCTCCCAGGCAGCCAGACCGCCGCCGGCGCCGTTGGCGTAGGCGCGGCTGTTGGCCGTGGTATACAGGATGTTGTGGGAGGCCTCGCGCATGGCCAGGACAGAGGTGGCGCTGGTCTGGTCGGTGAGGGTGCTCTCAGCGGTGGCCTGCGGGGTCAGGCAGAAGTCGGTGCCGTTGCGGATGGCGATGTCGGCGTCCATGTAGCCGTAGCCGCCGAAGTAGTCGGTCAGCACCATGCCCACGAAGCCCCACTCGTCACGCAGGACGGTCTTCTGCAGCTGAGGAGTGGCACCGGCCCAGTTGTTGCCGATGTAGTTGAAGGCGCACATGACGGCCATGGGATTGTGGCTGGCGAAGTCATAGTTCTTCACACACATCTCGAAGGGCTTGAGGTAGATCTCGCGCATAGCCTGCTCGTTGGACCAGGTGCAGATCATGTCGGTACGGTGGGTCTCCTGGTCGTTCAGGGCGAAGTGCTTGATGAAGGCGTACACGTTGCTCTCGGCGGCGCCCAGAACGGCGTTGGAGGCCATGGCGCCGGAGATGTAGCCGTCCTCGGAGTAGTACTCGAAGTTACGGCCGGCGAAGGCGGAGCGGTGGGTGTTCATGGCGGGGGCGTACCAGCCGGACACGTCCATCTCATCGGCCATCTTGCCGATGCTGGCGCCGAAGTCATGGGCCAGGTCGGTGTTCCAGGTGGCGGCGATCACCACGCCGGCGGGGAAGCCGATGGATGCCTTGCCGGTGAAGTTGTTGTTGATGGAGGCGGGGCCGTCGCAGTCCACCTGCTGGGTCTTGCCCACGGAGCTGACGGCGACGCTCTGATAGCCGCCCACGGCGATCAGGTTGACCATATCATCCACGGACAGCTGATCCAGCAGCTCATCCCACTTGGGATCGTCGTAGTCCAGGCCGCGCACGTCGGACAGCGTCAGGCTGCCCTTCTTGCCGGTGGTGGGCATGACGTCGTCGGGGTTGTTGAACTGGGTGGGATCATAGGTGACGCTGTTGTAGAAGGTGGCCTTCATGTCCGCAGCCATCTCGGTGTTGGTGGGAGCCGCGGTGGCAGCGTCATAGTTGGCGAACTTGTCGGCGCGGGACAGATAGGTCACATCGCCGGCGGCATAGTCGAACTGGTTGACAGCGGCGACCTTGTCGGTGGAACGGGGATTGCTCTCGTCATAGGTGACGGTGCTGGCCACGGTGTAGGTCTGGGAGTCGATCTTGTTGTGAGCGTCGGAGTTGATGGAGATCTCGTAGTCGCCCTGCTCCAGCACATAGCAACCGGCGCCCTTGTAATCGTAGGAGGCCATATCCTCCACGGCAAAGGAAATCTTCACGGTCTCGGTCTGGCCGGCCTCGATGACGCCGGTCTTGGCGAAGGCCACCAGGTTGGCGGCGGACTTCTCGATGCCGCCGTTAGTGTAGGGCGGGTTGTAGTAGACCTGGACCACGTCCTTGCCGGCCACGGAGCCGGTGTTCTTCACGGTCACGTCAAAGCTGATGGTGCCGTCGGACTCGGAGATGGCGCCCATGGTCTGCTCGAAGGTGGTGTAGCTCAGGCCGTAGCCGAAGGGGTACACAACGGTCTTGTCGTAGTCGATGACGCCCTCGGCGGCGGCGGTCTCATACCAGCGGTAGCCCACATAGATGCCCTCGACATAGTTGACGAAGTTGGGGATCACGGGCATGCCATAGGACAGGGGAGCCACGTCGTCCATGTTGGTGTACTTGAACTCGCCGATGTTGTTGAAATAGGGCGTATCGGTCAGATCATAGACGAAGGTGTCGATGGTCTTGCCGGAGGGGTTCACCTTGCCGGTGAGGATGTCGCCCAGGGCGTTGAAGCCGGTCTGGCCGGGGCCGGGGGCCAGGATGACGGCGCCAATCTGGGGATAATCCTCGACCCAGCCCAGCTCCATGGCGTTGGAGGCGTTGATGACGACCACGACCTTGTCGAACTCGCTGGTCACACGGTCGATCATGGCAAGCTCACGGGTGGTGGGCTCCAGATAGTGCTTGCCGGCGTCCAGATCCTCGGGATACTCGCTGTAACGCAGGCCGCTGGCGGAGAACATGGTGCCGCTGCCGTCGTCAGTGAAGGTAGACTCGAAGCTGGGATCCAGAGAGGTAGGCAGGTCGGCGCCCTCGCCGCCGGAGCGGGCCAGCACGATGATGGCGGTGTCGGAGTAAGAAGCGGCGTTCTCGAACACGCCGGCGCCGTCATAGTCGCTCATGCTGGGCTCGGGGACGGTCCAGTCCTGGCCCATCATGCCGATGGTGGGGCGCTTATCCCGCCAGCCGGTGTAGAAGTCGGTCAGGGTGGTGTTGTACTCGATCCCGGCGTTTTTCAGGCCCTGGAGCAGGGAGACCGTCTCATACAGGCCGGACAGGGAGCCGGAACCGGTGCCGCCGTACACGGGGTTGGTGGAGGACCAGCCGAAGGTGTTGACCTTGGCACCCTCGCCCAGAGGCAGGACGCCGTCGTTCTTCAGCAGGACGAAGCCCTCCTCGGCAATGCCCTCGCAAAGGGCGCTGGCGTCAGTGATGCTCTGCTCACTGATGTCGCCGCCGCCGCGGAGCGCCATGCTGACGATGCCGTACAGGGGGCCCGTCAGGATCAGGTCCACGATGATGACCAGGGCCAGCAAAAAGGCCATCCAGGCGGAGCCGCGGACCAGGCCCTTCAGGGGCTTCTTGATCTTGATGGCGGCGATGGTGACGATGACGGCCACTACCAGGATGACGCCGAGGGCGATCAGATAGTTCTGGATCAGACCCAACGTAGTGATCACGTCTTGCATGTTGATACCTAACATTTGAATTCCTCCTACTTTTCCAAATTTGACTTTTCCAAAGGCCGCATAGAGCGCGGGATGGCCGTCCCCGCGCCGTTGCGAGGGAATTCTATCACAAATTTTACGGTTGTGTTACGAAACTGCACAAACTGCACGATTTGAAGCACAAACTGCAAATGGGGCCGTCAAATTGCACAAAATTGGCCCCGGCCGCACGCACAAGGCGGCGGCCGGGGCCACGAAACAGGGCGGAAGGCTCAGTTATTCTGATTCAGCGGAATGACGACAGTCAGCTCGAACCAGTCGTCCTTCACATTGATGCTCATGGAGCCGCCGTACTTTCCGGCGGTGTAGCGGATGGATTTCAGCCCGTAGCCGTGGTGGTCCGGGTCCGCCTTGGTGGTCCTGGGCAGGCCGTCCTTTTCCAGGGCGGGGGGGGCGTCGCAGTAGTTCTCGCACTGGATGAACAACAGGTCCTTCCGGTTGTAGACCATCAGGTGGACCAGCCGCTTGGACTTGTCGGCGATGCGCAGCTCGCACTCGATGGCGTTGTCCAGGATGTTGCCGAAGAGGGAGCTCAGATCTACCACGCTCATGAAGTTCAGCAGCGCGCCGTCGGCCACGCAGGTGAGAGCGATGTGGTGCCGGGCACAGTAGAGGCTCTTGCCGGTGAGCACCGTGTCCAGGACCGGGTTGCCGGTCTTGTTCTGGGCCTCGTAGTCCCGGATCTCGCTCTCCATCTCGTCCAGGAAGGCGGAGCGGCGCTCCGGGTCGGTCTCCGCCCGGAGATAGGCGATCTGGTGCTTCAGGTCGTGGAATTTGTGGTTGATGAGATCGATGCTCTCCCTGGACTGCTGATACTGGACGTACTGGTTCCGCAGGATATTCTGGATGGAGTCCAGCTCCTGTCTGGCATAGAGCTCAGAGCGCTGGAGGTGATAGGCGAACAGCGCCGCCACGCCCGCCAGGTCGGACAGGGTGCGGATGGTGTGGATATCGGCCACGATGCCGGTGGAGAAGGGGCTGTCGCTGATCACGAAGCTCAGATTGCCGATGCAGAAGGAGGCCAGGGCGATGGCCAGAGGAAGGATCAGCTCGGAGGGACGGTCCGGCAGCGGGGAGCGGGGTTCCTTCCGCAGCTCCTCCGCCAGATAGGTGCCGCCGAAAAACAGGATATAGATGGGGATCAGAAAGGCGGCCGCCGGGGCCGGGCCCGACAGATGGAAGGCGCTGGCGAAATAGTAATAGATCTGCCACTCCAGGGAGGCGGCCAGCTCGGCCAGCAAAAAGGCCCGGGCGGTGACGTATACCGCGGGAATGGCCTTGATATCGCAGCACAGCCAGACCAGCCCCAGCATGAGCAGGGCGGCCACCCCCATGCAGGGGAACCAGTAGACCAGCGGCAGGGTGCCGGTGGCCTCCAGGAATACGCACTGGACGCCCAGCGCCGCCAGCAGCGCCACGGCGAGGGCGATCTTATTCATGCCGGATCGTTTGGGCAAACGTAAAATGAACACCAGGCAGGCGGACCACTCGGCCAGGGCGGTGAACAGCCGGGGGATGTTGGGGGTGACGTTCATCGTCTCGTCCCCCCGACATAGCCGGCCAGCGCTTCCAGAAACGGGGTCCGGCGGCCCCGGCTGATGAGCAGGCTGTCTCCCTTGACCTGGGCGCAGTTCCCCTGGATGCCGTCCACATGCTCCAGGTTCACCAGGTAGCCCTTGTTGCAGCGGAAGAATCCCATGCCCTCCAGGTCCTGCTCCGCCTGCTGGATCGTGCCCGCGGCCTGATATACCCCTGAGCGGGTGTGGTAGAGCAGCTGGTGGCCCTGGCTCTCCACATAGTAGAGATCGGCCGACTCCAGGCGCATGGCGCCCCCCTTGACAGGAAGGGTCACATAGGCTTTGCGCCTGGCCCGGATGCGGGAGATGGCCCGGTTCAGCCGCTGAGTGAAGGAAAAGTAACTCACCGGCTTCAGCACATAATCCAGGGCGTCCACTTCATAGCCCTTGATGGCGTACTGAGCCATATTGGTGATGAAGATGATGACCACGGCCGGGTCCATCCGGCGGATATAGCCCGCCGCCGTCATGCCGTCCATAACGGGCATCTCCACATCCATCAGGATGATGTCGAATTGAGAATCATACGCCGCCACCAGTTTCTCTCCGTCAGAGAAAACAGCGGTGGTAAAGGTCTGGGCGGACTCCTGGCCAAAGGTCTCGATGAACTGACAAAGCTGCTGGGCGCATGCGGGGTCATCCTCTGCGATGGCGATCCGGATCACGGCGTTCAGCTCCTCTCAGGCGTGTTTTTGTGTGCGCAGTCATGAAACGGTATCTTTATTCTATCCCTTTTTCGGAGGGAAAACAAGTGGGAAACGGAGAAAAGGCGGGACTGACAGAAGAAAAGCCCACCTTTTCGGGTGGGCTTCTCTTAAATCCTCTGACAGGAACGTCTTACACCGGCTGGATGATCGCCTCGTCGTCGCAAGCTCCGTATCGTTCGTTTTCGGCCACGCCGAAAACTCGCTCACTTCGCAGCTCCTCCTCGCCCCGCAAAATGCCGCGCATTTTGTGGGGACCCTGAAACGGCAATTATACTAACTGAATAATTGCCATTTCGGCGGCGTCGCCCCGGCGGGGGCCCATCTTGAGCACCCGGGTATAGCCGCCGCTGCGGTCGGCGTACTTGGGGCCGATCTGGCCGAACAGCTTCTTGGCCACGTCCTCCTTGGTCAGGTAGGACAGGGCCTGCCGGTAGGCGGCCAGGTTGTTCTTCTTGGCCAGGCCGATCATCTTCTCGGCGATGGGGGCGACCTCCTTGGCGCGGGCGTAGGTGGTCTTGATCTGCCCGTTCTCCAGCAGATAGGTGGTCATGGCGCGCAGCATGGCGCGGCGCTGGTCGCTGGTGCGGCCCAGCTTACGGTTGATAGCCATAGCGATTAACTCCTTTCGCCCTCAGGGGGCGGATAAATTCGTTCAGTCTTGCGCGGGGGAACGTTACTTACCCCGTTATTTCTCCTCGGAGGCCAGGTAGAGGCCCATCATGGCCAGCTTGTTGATGACCTCCTCCAGGGACTTGCGGCCCAGGTTCCGGACCTTCATCATCTCGTCCTCGGTCTTGGAGATCAGGTCCTCCACGGTGTTGATGTTGGCCCGCTTCAGGCAGTTGAAGGACCGCACGGACAGGTCCAGCTCCTCGATGGTGAGCTCCAGCACCTTATCCCTCTGCGTCTCGGCCTTTTCCACCACGGTGGACTTGGAGCCCATGGTCTCGGACAGGTCGGTGAACAGAGTGAAGTGGTCCACCAGGATACGCGCCCCCAGGGAGACGGCGTCTCTGGCGGAGATGGTGCCGTTGGTCCACACCTCCAGAGTGAGCTTATCGTAGTCGGTGGCGTCGCCCACGCGGGTGTTCTCCACAAAGTAGTTGACCTTCCGCACGGGGGAGTAGACCGAATCCACAGGGATGAGCCCAATGATGGTCTGAGCGGGCTTGTTCTTATCCGCGGTGACATAACCGCGGCCCTGGGAGAGGGTGAGCTCCATGTTGAGGGAGCCGTCGGCGCCCAGGGTGGCGATGTGATGCTGAGGGTTGAGGATCTCCACGTCGCTGTCGGCCTTGATGTCGCCGGCGGTGACCTCGCCCTCCCCCACGGCCTCGATATAGACCGTCTTGGCGCCCTCGCTGTACAGCTTGGCGATGATGCCCTTGATGTTCAGCACGATCTCGGTCACATCCTCCTTGACTCCGGGGATGGTGGAGAACTCATGCTGAACGCCGGCGATCTTCACCGCTGTGACGGCGGTACCGGGCAGAGAGGACAGCAGGATGCGGCGCAGGGAGTTGCCGATGGTGGTGCCATAGCCCCGCTCCAGAGGCTCGACCACGTACTTGCCGTAGGCGTCCTCGCCCACATTCTCGATACATTCGATACGCGGCTTCTGGATTTCTACCATATCGTGTGTTTACCCTCCTTTTGATGGCGGCTGCCGCGGCAGGCGCGGCATAGCTGTATTCTGCGCAAGGGCGCGCAAAGCGCCCGGAGATGCTTACTTGGAATACAACTCCACGATGAGGTTGACAGCCACGTCGAAATCGATGTCGTCCCGGGCGGGCAGAGCGATGACCTTGCCCTCCAGAGGAGCGTTTTTGGCCTTTTCCAGCCACTTGGGGGCGGGAGCGAAGGCGTCGTCCTCCACCAGCTTCTTGAAGCGGGCGTTGGAGCGGCTCTTATCGCCCACGGCCACCACGTCGCCCACCTTCACCAGGTAAGAGGGGATGTTGACCCGCTTGCCGTTGACGGTGAAGTGGCCGTGGTTGACCAGCTGACGGGCCTCCCGGCGGGTGCCGGCCAGACCCAGGCGGTACACCACGTTGTCCAGACGGCACTCCAGCATCGTCATGAGCTCCTCGCCGGTGTTGCCCTTCATGCGGGCGGCCTTCTCATAGTAGGCGCGGAACTGCTTCTCCAGCACGCCGTAGACGAACTTGACCTTCTGCTTCTCGGCCAGCTGCAGGGCGTACTCGCTCTTCTTGGCGCGGCGCTGGGGGCCGGGGTTCCGGTTGGATTCCCGCTTGCTGTTGCCGGTGTAACCCAGAACGGCGGGAGAAATGCCCAGAGCGCGGCAGCGCTTCATAATGGGCTGAGAATTCTTAGCCATAGCTGTTGTTTTCCTCCTTCCGAATTACACGCGGCGGCGCTTGGGCGGGCGGCAGCCGTTGTGGGGAACGGGGGTCACGTCCTTGATAAGGGTGACCTCCAGGCCCACGGCCTGCAGCGCGCGGATGGCGGCCTCGCGGCCCTGGCCGGGGCCCTTCACGTACACCTCGACGCTCTTCAGACCGCACTGGTCGATGGCGGCGTTGGCGGCGGTCTCAGCGGCGGTCTGGGCGGCGAAGGGGGTGGATTTCCGGGAGCCCCGGAAGCCCATCTCGCCGGAGGAGGCCCAGGACAGGGCGTTGCCCTGCATATCGGTCACGGTGACCATGGTGTTGTTGAAGGAGGAGCGGATGTGCACCTGACCCTTCTCCACGTTTTTGCGCTCGCGGCGGCGCTTGACGACTTTCTTAGCAGGCATGTTGCATATCCCTCCTTACTTCTTCTTGTTGGCGACGGTGCGCTTGGGACCCTTGCGGGTGCGGGCGTTGGTCTTGGAGCGCTGCCCGCGGACGGGGAGGCCCTTGCGATGGCGGATGCCCCGGTAGCAGCCGATCTCAGTGAGACGCTTCACGTCCATGGCCACGTTCCGGCGCAGGTCGCCCTCCACGGTGTACTCGTGGCTGATGATCTCGCGGAGCTTGGCCTCCTCGGCGTCGGTGAGGTCCTTGACCCGGGTATCAGGATCAACGCCAGCTTCCTTCAGGATCTTGTTGGCGCTGGTGCGGCCGATCCCATAGATATAGGTGAGTCCGATCTCGACTCGCTTTTCCCTCGGCAGATCAATGCCGGCAATTCTTGCCATACTCTTTGCCCCTCCTTAACCTTGTCTCTGCTTGTGCTTGGGGTTTTCGCAAATGACCATGACTCTGCCCTTGCGCTTGATGATCTTGCACTTCTCGCACATGGGCTTGACAGACGGTCTTACTTTCATTTTGTTTAACCTCCTGTAATAGCGCCTTAAATGGCCCCGGACAGCGGCGTGGGCAAGGCCGCGCCGCGCCGGTCGTTGATACTTACTTGCTCCGCCAGGTGATGCGGCCGCGGGTCAGGTCGTAGGGCGACATCTGCACCGTGACTTTATCGCCGGGGAGGATGCGGATGAAGTTCATCCGCAGTTTACCGGAAATGTGGGCCAGGATGATGTGGCCGTTTCCGATGTCCACATTGAAGGTGGTGTTGGGCAGGGCCTCGGTGACCACGCCCTCCAGTTCGATCATATCGTCTTTAGCCAAGGGTGTTTTCCTCCTTGAAGGCGGCCAGCGCCCGTCTCAATTCCCGGTCCGTGACCGGTTCTCCCAGGTTCAGCTTCTGAATGGTCGGGTGTGGATACGGTGCCTCCGGCCCGGTCAGCGCCAGCACGTGCCCAGGCTTTTTCCGCTTGGGCCGCGCCGCTCTCCGCCGCCTGCCGTCGCACAGCAGCAGATGGGACGTGCTCTCGTCCACGCCGGTGACGCAGAAGAGCCCGTCTTTGTCCCGTCCCGCTGTGGCCCGGACGATCTGTCCGGCGCGATACTCACTCATAGGCCCCGTCCTCGGTGACCGTGAGGATCTCCGGCCCGTCCTCGGTGATGAGGATGGAGTTCTCATAGTGGGCGGCAAGGCTGCCGTCCTCGGTCACCGTGGTCCAGCCGTCCTTCAGCACCCGCACGCGCCAGTCGCCGGCGCACACCATGGGCTCCACCGCGATGGTCATCCCCGGCTGGAGCCGGGCACCATGGCCGGCGGGGCCGTAGTTGGGCACCTCGGGCGCCTCGTGGAGCCTGGCCCCCACCCCGTGGCCCACGAAGTCCCGGACCACGGAGAAGCCGAAGCCCTCCACATACTTCTGTACGGCGTGGGAGATATCCGACACGCGGTTCCCCGGCCGGGCGTTTTTGATGCCCTCCCAGAAGCTCTGCCGGGTGACCTCGATGAGCTTTTTGGCCTCGTCGGAGATCTCCCCGCAGGGATAGGTAGCGGCGCAGTCCCCGTGGAACCCGCCGATGTGGGCGCCCACGTCCACGCTGACGATGTCGCCCTCTTTCAGGACGATCCGCTTTGACGGGATGCCGTGGATGACCACTTCATTCACCGAGATACAGGCCGATCCGGGGTAGCCGCTGTAATTCAGAAACGAGGGGGTCGCCCCCTGGCTTTCGATAAATCTTCTCACCGCGGCGTCGATCTCAAGGGTGGTGACGCCGGGCTTGACCATTTCCCCGGCCAGCCGGCGGGCCTGGGCGGTGATCCGTCCCGCCCGCCGCATGAGCTCCTGCTCCCGGGGAGATTTCAGGGTGATGAGCTCCATAGATCAGAGACCCAGCACCGCGAGGATCGCCTTGGTGGTGTCCTCGATGGTCTGCTGATTTTCCACAGTCTTCAGAAGGCCGCGCTGCCCGTAGAAGTCCTTCAGCGGCTCGGTCTCCCTGTGGTAGACCGCCAGACGGCCGCGGACGGTCTCGGGCTTGTCGTCGGCCCGCTGGACCAGCTCGCCGCCGCACACGTCGCACACGCCCTCCGTCTTGGGAGGGGCGGCCACGATGTGGTAGGTGGCGCCGCAGTTGGTGCAGGCCCGCCGGCCAGACATCCGCTGCTCGATGACAGCGTCGTCCACCTCGATGTCGACCACAGCGTCAAACGCCACGCCTTCCTGCTCCAGGGCCTCAGCCTGGGCGATGGTGCGGGGCACCCCGTCCAGGATGAAACCCTTGGCACAGTCGGGCTCGGCCAGCCGCTCGGCCACGATGCCGATGATGACCTCGTCGGGCACCAGCTTGCCGGCGTCCATATAGCTCTTGGCCTTCAGACCCACCGGGGTGCCGTTCTTCACGGCCGCCCGGAGGATGTTGCCTGTGGAGATGGTGGGGATGGACAGCCTCTCGCTAAGGATGGCTGCCTGGGTTCCCTTACCGGCGCCGGGGGCGCCGAGCAGAATCAGCTTCATACAGCTCACCTCTCAGGCTCACTCAAGGAATCCCTTGTAGTGCCGCATCATCAGCTGGGCCTCCAGGGCCTTCACGGTCTCCAGCGCGACGCCCACCACGATGATGATGGAGGTGCCGCCAATGGCCAGACCGCTGCCGGCGGAGCTCCCCAGGGCGTTCATGATGTTGCCCGTGATGGTGGGCAGCAGGGCGACGACCGCCAGGAACAGGGCGCCGAACAGGGTGATGCGGGAGATGACCCGGGCGAAGAAGTCGCTGGTGGGCTTGCCGGGCCGGAAGCCAGGCACGAAGCCGCCGTTCTTCTTCAGGTTGTTGGCCACCTCAACGGGGTTGAACTGGATGGTGTTGTAGAAGTAGCTGAACGCGATGATCAGCAGGAAGTAGACGATGCTGTACACCAGGCCGGTGTTCTTGAAGATCTGCAGGAAATTGTACCAGCCGGTGCCCTCCGTCTGGGCCGATGGCACAAAGGAGCCGATGGTGGCCGGGATGGAGGCGATGGCCTGAGCGAAGATGATGGGCAGCACGCCGGACATGTTCACCTTGATGGGGATGTGGGTGGACTGGCCGCCGTACATCTTCCGGCCCACCACCCGCTTGGCGTACTGCACAGGGATGCGCCGCTCGGCGTTGTCGATGAACACCACCAGGGCGGTGAGCAGCAGCAGGCCGATGACGATGAGCGGGATGAACCACGGGGCCAGCACTCTGACGTTCTCAGGATCGGCGCCGGACGCCCAGTTCCGCACGCCGGTGATGATCTCGTAGACCATGGAGGGCCCGCGGGACACGATGCCGGCGAACAGAACGATGGAGATACCGTTGCCGATGCCGAACTCGGTGATCTGCTCGCCCAGCCACATGACGAAGGCGGAGCCGGCCACGAAGGCGGCGATGATGACGATGGCGGGCCAGACGCCCTTCACGGTGACCACACCGTAATAGTTGATCAGGGTGTAATAGCCGAACGCCTGGATCAGGGCGATGGCCACGGTGGCATACCGGGTGATGGCGGCGATCTTCTTCTTGCCCTCCTCGCCCTCGTCCTTGGCCATGCGCTCAAGGGCGGGGATGGCGATGGTCAGCAGCTGCACGATAATGGAGCTGTTGATATAGGGCTGGATGCCCAGGGCAAATACGGTGGCGTACATAAAGGCGTCGCCGCTCATGACGTTCAGCAGGCCGAAAATGCTGGCCGACTGCTGGCTCATATACTGGCCCAGGGTCTCGGTGTCGATGAAGGGCACCGGGATGCAGGCGCCCAGCCGGAAGATCAGCAGCGCGAAGATGGTGAAAATCAGCTTGCCCCGCAGCTCCGGCACGCGCCATGCGTTACGGATCGTCTGAAGCATGTCAGATCACCTCCGCCGTGCCGCCCGCCTTTTCGATCTTCTCTTTGGCGGAGGCGGAGAAGGCGGAGGCACGAACGGTGAGCTTCCTGGTGACCTCGCCGTTGCCCAGCACCTTCACGCCGTACTCGCACTTGGACAGGACGCCCTTGTCCAACAGCGCGGCGGCGTCGACGGTGGCGCCGTCCTCGAACTTGTTCAGCGCGGAGACGTTGACGGTCTCCAGCCGCTTGGCGAAGATGTTGTTGAAGCCCCGCTTGGGCAGCCGGCGGGCCAGAGGCATCTGGCCGCCCTCAAACCCGATGCGGACGCCGCCGCCGGAGCGGGCCCACTGGCCCTTATGTCCGCGGCCGGCGGTCTTGCCGTTGCCGGTGCCGATGCCGCGGCCCTTGCGCTTGGCCACGTGAGTGGAGCCGGCGGCGGGAGACAGATCATGCAGATTCATGTGTGGCACCTCCTTAGGCGTTCTCGGTGACCTGGAGCAGGTAACCGATGTGGGCGATCTTGCCGCGGGTGGCCGCGTTGTCGGGCTGAACAGTGGTGTCGCCGATCTTGTGCAGGCCCAGGGCCGCGGCGGTGGCCTTGTGATTGGCCAGACGCCCGTTAAGGCTCTTGACGAGCTTGATTTCAATCGTTTTAGCCATTGTCGCGAGCCTCCTTAAATAATCTCTTCCACGCTCTTGCCCCGGATGCGGGCCACCTCGGCGGGGCTCCGCAGAGCCTTGAGGCCCTCCATGGTGGCGGCCACCACGTTCTGGGGGTTATTGGTGCGCAGGCACTTGGCGCGGATGTCGGACACGCCCGCGGCCTCCATGACGGCGCGGACGGGGCCGCCGGCGATGATGCCGGTGCCCTTGGAGGCGGGCTTGAGGAGGACGCGGCCTGCCCCGAACTCGCCGATGATCTCGTGAGGAATGGTGGTGCCGGACAGGGTGACGGTCACCATGTTCTTCTTGGCGTCCTCGATGCCCTTGCGGATGGCCTCGGCCACCTCGGCGGCCTTGCCCAGGCCGTAGCCCACCTTGCCCTTCTCGTCGCCCACGACGACCAGAGCGGAGAACTTGGCCACACGGCCGCCCTTGACGGTCTTGGAGACCCGGTTCAGGTATACGACCTTCTCCACATATTCCTTGGGTTCTCTTTCAAATCTAGGCATAGCTTGTTTTTCCTCCTCTCTCAGAACTGCAGGCCGCCCTCGCGGGCGCCCTCGGCCAGAGCCTTCACGCAGCCGTGGTACAGATAGCCGCCGCGGTCGAACACGACAGCCTCGATGCCCTTGGCCTTGGCCCGCTCGGCCACCAGCTCGCCGACCTTCCTGGCGGCGTCGGTCTTGGTGCCGTCGCAGGAGAAGCCCTTCTCCAGAGAGGAAGCGGAGGCCAGGGTCTTGCCCGTGGTATCGTCGATGACCTGGGCGTAGATGTTGGTCTCGCTGCGGAACACGTTCAGACGGGGACGCTCGGGGGTGCCGGACACTTTCCCGCGGACCCGCTTATGACGGTGCAGGCGCTGAGCCTTGGTATTGGGACGGTTGATCATAATCGGCACACCTCCTTATCACTTCTTGACGCCGGTCTTGCCCACCTTGCGGCGGATGACCTCGTCGGAATACTTGATGCCCTTGCCCTTGTACGGCTCGGGAGGACGCTTCTCGCGGACGTTGGCGGCGAACTGGCCCACCAGCTGCTTGTCAGCGCCGGAGATCACGATCTGGTTGGGGTTGGGGGTCTCGATGGTGATGCCAGCGGGAGCCTCCATGGTGACCTGATGGGAGAAGCCCAGGTTCATGACCAGCTTTCCGCCCTCCATGGCGACGCGGTAGCCCACGCCGTTCACGTCCAGGGTCTTCTTGAAGCCCTCGGTGACGCCCACCACCATGTTGTGGAGCAGGGAGCGGGTCAGGCCGTGGAGAGAGCGGCTCTCCTTCAGGTCGTTGGGACGGGTGACGTGGATCACGCCGCCGTCCTGGGTGATGGTCATGCTGGGTTCCAGCTGCTGGGTGAGGGTGCCCTTGGGGCCCTTCACGGTGACAAGGTTGTTGTCCTCCACCTTGACGTCCACGCCGGCGGGGACGGTGATAGGAGCTCTACCAATTCTCGACATTCCTATACCCTCCTTACCACACGAACGCCAAGACTTCGCCGCCGACATGGGCCTCGCGGGCCTTCTTGTCGGTCATGACGCCCTTGGACGTGGACACGATGGCGATGCCCAGGCCGCGGAGCACGCGGGGCAGCTCCTCGGCGCCGGCATATACCCGCAGGCCGGGCTTGGACACCCGCCGCAGGCCGGAGATGACCTTCTCCTTGCCGGGCTGCTGATACTTCAGGGTGATGCGGATCACGCCCTGCTTGCCGTCGCTGATGTTCTGGAAGTTCTTGATATAGCCTTCATCCAGCAGGATCTGGGCGATGGCCTTCTTCATGTTGGAAGCGGGAACATCCACGGTGTCATGCTTGGCGTTGTTCGCGTTGCGGATGCGGGTCAGCATATCCGCAATGGGATCGGTGATTTGCATGAGATTTTTACCTCCTATTCAGATTACGGAAATTCCATCCGTACAGGCGGAAAGGTATCGGGGGCCAGGTAAGGGTCCCCCGACCTGTTATCCGTCTTTTCCCACGCTGGGGGTCTCGTTTTGCTCCGCAGGGTGGGTCAATCCCCGCAGAATGGGCCCGTTTCCGCGTCGTTTCGACAGGCCCGTATAACAGGCCCATAGGCGGGAGCAAGCTCCCGCCCTGGACGAGTTACCATGAAATTTACCAGGAAGCCTTTTTGACTCCCGGAATTTGGCCCTTATAGGCCAGCTCGCGGAAGCAGATACGGCAGATGCCGTAGTTCCGCAGGTAGGCGTGGGGCCGCCCGCAGATCTTGCAGCGGTTGTAGCGGCGGCTGGAGAACTTGGGCTCAGCCTGCTGCTTGAGAATCATAGATTTCTTAGCCATAGCTGTTTCCTCCTTCTCAGCCGTTGGTGGTGAAGGGAGCGCCCAGGAGCGTCAGCAGCTCCTTGGCCTCCTCGTCGGTCCTGGCGGTGGTGGTGATGACCACGTCCAGGCCGCGGATCTTGTCGATCTTGTCGTACTCGATCTCGGGGAAGATCAGCTGCTCCTTCAGGCCCAGGGCGTAGTTGCCGCGGCCGTCGAAGGCGTTGGGGTTGATGCCGCGGAAGTCGCGGACACGGGGCAGGGCCACGTTGAACAGGCGGTCCATGAACTCCCACATCTTGTCCTGGCGCAGGGTCACCTTGGCGCCGATGGGCATGCCCTCGCGGAGCTTGAAGTTGGCCACGGACTTCTTGGCCTTGGTGATGACGGGCTTCTGGCCGGTGATGGCGCCCAGATCGCTGACCACGCTGTCCAGCACCTTGGCGTTGTCCCGGGCCTCGCCGCAGCCGCAGTTGACCACGATCTTGTCGATCCGGGGGATCTCCATCACGGACTTGTAGCCGAACTTCTGCATCAGAGCGGGAGCGACCTCGGACTGGTACTTCGCCTTCAGGTTGGGGACCTTCTTGGCGGCGGGCTCAACGGGGGCCTCGGCGGCCTTTGCTTTCTTATCAGCCATGTTCAATCACTCCTCCTCTCTCAGATCTCGGCCCCGCAGTGCTTGCACACGCGGGTCTTCTTGCCGTTCTCCACCTTGTGGGCCACCCGGGTGGGCTTGCCGCACTTGGGGCAGACGGTCATCAGCTTGCTGGCGTAGATGGGGGTCTCCTTGGAGATGATGCCGCCCTCCTCGCCCTGACGGCGGGGCTTCTGGTGCTTGGTGGCCACGTTGACCTTCTCCACGATGGCCTTGCCGGCCTTGGGGTCAACGGACATCACCTTGCCCTGCTTGCCCTTGTCCTTGCCGGAGAGGACCACGACGGTATCGTTCTTCTTGATGTTCATACTCGTTCGCTCCTCCCTTACAGCACTTCGGGAGCCAGAGACAGGATCTTCATGTAATCCTTGTCACGCAGCTCGCGGGCCACCGGGCCAAAGATACGGGTGCCCCGGGGGTTCTTGTCCTCGCGGATGAGGACGGCGGCGTTGTCGTCGAACCGGACGTAGGAGCCGTCGGCCCGACGCACGCCCCGGCTGGAGCGCACGATCACGGCGCGGACGACCTCGCCCTTCTTCACCTGGCCGCCGGGCTGGGCCTTGCGGACAGAGGCGACCACCACGTCGCCGATGTTGCCGAAGCGGCGCTTGGAGCCGCCCAGCACGCGGATCGTCTTGATCTCCTTGGCGCCGGTGTTGTCAGCAACCTTCAGATAGGTTTCTTCCTGAATCATACTCTGGCACCTCCTTACTTGGCCTTCTCAATGATCTCGACCACGCGCCAGCGCTTGTCCTTGGACAGGGGGCGGGTCTCCATCACGCGGACGCGGTCGCCCACGCCGCACTGGTTGTTCTCGTCGTGGGCCTTCAGCTTATAGGTCCGCTTGACGATCTTCTTGTACAGAGGATGGGCCACGCGGTCGGCGATGGCGACCACCACGGTCTTGTCCATCTTGTCCGAAACCACCAGGCCGACTCTGGTCTTGCGGGAAGAAGTTCTGTTTTCCATGTCCTACTCCTCCTTATCGGCCCTGCTGCTCACGCAGGATGGTCTTCACGCGGGCGAT
>CANRIW010000072.1 GCA_947630785.1 uncultured Oscillospiraceae bacterium
GCTCCACACCGCCAGCTTCTTGTTGATCTTATACCGGCCCACGTTGGACAGGTCATACCGCCGCCGGTCGAAGAACAGCCCGTCCAGCATGGCCTCGCTGGTCTCCACCGTGGGGGGCTCGCCGGGGCGCAGCTTGCGGTAGATCTCCAGCAGGGACTCCTCCCGGGTCTTGCAGGCGTCCTTCTCCATGGTGGCCAGCAGGCGGGGGTCCTCGCCGAACATATCGACGATCTCGCTGTCGGTCTGGGGGCCGATGGCCCGGATGAGGCAGGTAATGGGCAGCTTGCGGTTCTTGTCGATGCGGACGTAGAACACATCGGACAGGTCGGTCTCATACTCCAGCCAGGCGCCCCGATAGGGGATGACGGTGGAGGCGTAGGTGATGTTGTCCTGCTTGTCCGCGTTGCGGGCGAAGTACACGCCGGGGGAGCGGACGATCTGGGACACGATGACCCGCTCCGCGCCGTTGATGACGAAGGTGCCGGCCTGGGTCATGATGGGGAAGTCCCCCATGAAGATCTCCTGCTCCTTGATCTCGCCGGTCTCCTTGTTGCGCAGGCGCACCTGCACCTTCATGGGAGCGGCGTAGGTCATGTCCTGGGCCTTGCACTCCTCGATGGTGTACTTGGGGGGATCGTTCATGGAGAAGCTGATGAAGGTCAGCTCCAGGTTATTGGCATAGTCGGTGATGGCGTCAACATCGTTGAACACCTCCTGCAGGCCGGTCTCCAAAAACCAGTTGTAGGATTTTTTCTGGATCTCCAGCAGGTAGGGCATCTCCAGGATGTCCTCGCCCCGGGCGAAGCTCTTGCGCAGGGTCTTGCCGTAATACACGTCCTTGACCGCTCTCGCCATTTCATCACGCTCCAGTCGTCAAATTTCGGGCCGGACGAAACGCCCGGCATTGTTGTCACATAGTTGCCTCTTGCTCTTGCGCTCTGTTCCAGCTTCTGCTATACTGTGTTTAACGTGGAGGGGTAGCCCCTCCTCTCTGTTGCACACAAAAAGCACTTTATAATACCATAGGCAAGCGCCCGCGTCAAGAGAAAATTTGGCGTCGGGCTGTTTTTGTGCATCGTTTCCATTCAAAGTGGCGAGGGAGGGGCCGTTCATGAACGAAACCGTCAGACTGCTGCTGGTCTGGATGGGTGTCATGAGCCTGATCGCGTTTCTGCTGTTCGGCTGGGACAAGCTGATGGCCAGGCGGGGCAAAAGCCGCGTCCCGGAGGCGGCGCTGCTGTGCGCCGCCGTGTTCGGCGGGGCCGCCGGCGGCCTTCTGGGGATGCTCCTGTTCCGCCACAAGATCAGGAAAAAGCGGTTCACCGTCACGGTGCCGGCGGCGCTCGTGGTCCACATCGGACTGCTGATCTACGCCTTTTTCCGCTGAATGACCACTCCGCCCGCTGAAATTGACCATCCATTTGTGCGAAAACCCCGCCAAATCAGGCAAAAAGTGCTTGACTGGCGGGGCTTGCTATGCTATAATCCTAACTTGCGCTGGTGCGCGATCTGCCCGAAAAGGAGGTGCCCCCGATGCTGACCGAGCTGGAACACGCCGCCAGGGTGGCGGGCGTCAAGCAGGTGCGTCGGGCCCTTACCGGCGGCGTGGCCAAAAAGCTCTTTCTGGCCGCTGACGCCGACCCCGGCATCACCGCCCCGCTGGAGGAACTGGCCAGGGCGGCCGGGGTCCCCGTGGAGCGGGCAGAGAGCATGAGGGCCCTGGGACGGGCCTGCGGCATCGCCGTGGGAGCCGCTGTGGCGGCCGACCTCTGACCGGCGGAAAAATCCGGTTTTAACGAATAAACCCCGGTTTAGTCGTTAAAATATAATTTCATGGAAAGGAGGAAAATCATGCCTACTTTTAACCAACTGGTGCGGAAGGGCCGCGAGCGGGTCACCTACAAGTCCACCTCTCCCGCCATGCAGCACGGCCTGAACACCCTGCGGAACAAGGAGACCGACCTGCCCTCTCCCCAGAAGCGCGGCGTCTGCACGGCGGTGCGTACCACCACCCCCAAGAAGCCCAACTCCGCTCTGCGGAAGATCGCCCGTGTGCGTCTGACCAACGGCTACGAGGTCACCGCTTATATCCCCGGCGTCGGCCACAATCTGCAGGAGCACTCCGTGGTGATGATCCGCGGCGGCCGTGTGAAGGACCTGCCCGGCGTGCGTTACCACATCATCCGCGGCACTCTGGACACCCAGGGCGTCAACGGCCGTATGCAGGCCCGTTCCAAGTACGGCGCCAAGCGGCCCAAGGCCGGCAAGAAGAAGTAATTCCGGCACACCCAAACGAGTTTTGCGCTGACGCGCAAGGCACCCCGCCTTGCCGAGCGTTTACCTTATATATTTCGTCTATGTATGGGCAAACCTCGGACAGGCATTACACGGACTTGGCCGGCCTCACCGGCCAGCTTCGAGTACCTATGAACATCATTTTATATGAAGGAGGGAAGCGAAGTGCCCAGAAGAGGAAACGTACCCAAGCGGGAGATCTTGCCCGACCCGCTGTATAATTCCGTCTTAGTCACTAAGCTCGTCAACAGCATCATGCTGGACGGCAAGAAGGGCGTAGCCCAGAAGGTCGTCTATGGTGCCTTTGACATCATCAAGGATAAGACCGGCAAGGAGCCCCTTGAGGTCTTTACCGCCGCCATGGAGAACATCATGCCCTCCCTGGAGACCAAGTCCCGCCGTGTGGGCGGCTCCACTTATCAGGTCCCCATGGAGGTCCGGCCCGAGCGCCGGCAGACCCTCGGTCTGCGCTGGCTCACCAGCTACGCCCGCAACCGCGGCGAGAAGACCATGAAGGAGCGTCTGGCCGGCGAGGTCATGGACGCCGCCAACAACACCGGCTCCGCCGTGAAGAAGCGCGAGGACGTCCACAAGATGGCCGAGGCCAATAAGGCGTTCGCCCATTACCGCTGGTGATCCTGCGAAACAGGAGAATACCCTATGGCAAGAAAAGTTTCTCTGGAGAATACGCGCAATATCGGCATCATGGCCCACATCGACGCCGGTAAGACCACTACCACCGAGCGTATCCTCTACTATACCGGCGTGAATTACAAGATCGGCGAGACTCACGACGGCACCGCCACCATGGACTGGATGGCCCAGGAGCAGGAGCGCGGCATCACCATCACTTCCGCCGCCACCACCTGCTACTGGAAGGGGACCGCCAACCAGTTCCCCCAGACCCGCATCAACATCATCGACACCCCGGGCCACGTGGACTTCACCGTGGAGGTGGAGCGCTCCCTGCGCGTGCTGGACGGCTCCGTGACCGTCATGTGCGCCAAGGGCGGCGTGGAGCCCCAGTCGGAGACGGTGTGGCGTCAGGCGGACCACTACAAGGTCCCCCGGATGATCTACGTCAACAAGATGGACATCATGGGCGCGGACTTCTACCACGTGCTGGACATGATCCACGACCGGCTCAAGGCCAACGCGGTGCCCGTCCAGCTGCCCATCGGCAAGGAGTCCGAGTTCAAGGGCATCATCGACCTGGTGGAGATGAACGCCGACGTCTACTACGACGAGATGGGCAAGGACATGCGGGTGGAGGACATCCCCGCCGACATGATGGAGCTGGCCCAGGAGTACCGCACCAGGCTCATCGACTCCTGCGCCGACATCGACGAGGAGATCATGATGCTGGCCCTGGACGAGCAGCCCATCCCCACCGACATGATCCGCAAGGCGCTGCGGAAGGGCACCATTGAGAATCTGCTGGTCCCCGTGACCTGCGGCACCTCTTACCGCAACAAGGGTGTCCAGAAACTGCTGGACGCCATCGTGGACTATATGCCCTCTCCCGTGGACATCCCGGCCATCCGGGGCGTCAACCCCGATACCGACGAGGAGGACGAGCGCCCCGCCTCTGACGAGGCTCCCTTCTCCGCCCTGGCCTTCAAGATCGCCACCGATCCCTTCGTGGGCCGCCTGTCCTACGTCCGGGTCTACTCCGGCACGCTGAACACCGGCTCCACCGTGCTCAACTCCACCAAGAAGCAGAAGGAGCGCATCGGCCGCATCCTCCAGATGCACGCCAACCACCGGGAGGACATCGAGACCGTCTACTCCGGCGACATCGCCGCCGTCATCGGCCTGAAGAATTCCACCACCGGCGACACCCTCTGCGATGAGAAGCACCCCATCATCCTGGAGTCCATGGAGTTCCCCGAGCCGGTCATCCGGGTGGCCATCGAGCCCAAGACCAAGGCCGGCCAGGAGAAGATGGGCATCGCCCTGATGAAGCTGGCCGAGGAGGACCCCACCTTCAAGACCTACACCGACGAGGAGACCGGACAGACCATCATCGCCGGCATGGGCGAGCTCCACCTGGAGATCATCGTGGACCGCCTGCTTCGCGAGTACAAGGTGGAGGCCAATGTGGGCGCCCCCCAGGTGGCCTACAAGGAGACCGTCCGAAAGAGCGCCGAGCAGGAGACCAAGTACGCCCGGCAGTCCGGCGGCAAGGGCCAGTACGGCCACGTCAAGATCCGCATCGAGCCCAACGAGTCCGGCAAGGGCTATGAGTTCGTCAACGAGATCGTGGGCGGCGCCATCCCCAAGGAGTATATCCCCGCGGTGGACGCGGGCATCCAGGGGGCCATGCAGGCCGGCGTGCTGGCCGGCTACCCCGTGGTGGACGTGAAGGTCACCCTGTACGACGGGTCCTATCACGAGGTGGACTCCTCCGAGATGGCCTTCAAGATCGCCGGTTCCATGGCCTTCAAGGACGCCTGCCGCAAAGCCGGCGCCTGCCTGCTGGAGCCCATCATGAAGGTGTCCGTCACCGTGCCGGACGACTACCTGGGCAACGTCATCGGCGATTTGAACAGCCGCCGCGGCCAGATCCAGGGCCAGGAGGTCCGCCCCGGCGCCACCCAGGTGGACGCCCTCGTCCCGCTGTCCGAGATGTTCGGCTATGCCACCGACCTGCGCTCCCGCACCCAGGGCCGCGGCCAGTACACCATGGAGCCCCACAGCTATGTGGAGATCCCCAGGAGCATCGCCGAAAAGATCATCGCCCAGCGCGGCCGCAGGAGCGACGACTGACCCCCCTGCGGAAAAGGGAAAAATGTAGTTGCAATTTTCCCCGCAATGCGATAGAATAGGCCCATAACTGGGTCTACATGACAACCGTCCTAAAACATCCGATATTATTAAGGAGGAAACTCAAAATGGCTAAGCAAAAGTTTGAGCGTACCAAGCCCCATGTGAACATCGGCACCATCGGCCACATCGACCACGGCAAGACCACCCTGACCGCCGCCATCACCAAGTGCCTCGCCATGAAGGGCCAGGCCCAGTACACCGACTACTCTTCCATCGACAAGGCCCCCGAGGAGCGCGAGCGCGGCATCACCATCAACACCGCTCACGTGGAGTACGAGACCGACGCCCGGCACTATGCCCACGTCGACTGCCCGGGCCACGCCGACTATATCAAGAACATGATCACCGGCGCCGCTCAGATGGATGGCGCCATCCTGGTCATCGCCGCCTCCGACGGCCCCATGGCTCAGACCAAGGAGCATCTGCTGCTGGCCCGCCAGGTGAACGTGCCCTCCGTGCTGGTCTTCCTGAACAAGTGCGACCAGGTGGACGACGAGGAGCTGCTGGAGCTGGTGGAGATGGAAGTCCGCGAGATGCTGGACTTCTACGGCTTCCCCGGCGACGACACCCCCATCATCCGCGGTTCCGCTCTGAACGCCCTGGTTTCCGAGTCCAAGGATCCCGCCGCCCCCGAGTACAAGTGCATCTGGGAGCTGATGGACGCCGTCGACACCTGGATCCCCACTCCTCCCCGTGACGACACCCTGCCCTTCCTGATGCCCGTCGAGGACGTCTTCACCATTACCGGCCGCGGCACCGTGGCTACCGGCCGTGTGGAGCGCGGCGTGCTGAAGGCCGGCGAGACCGTCGAGATCGTGGGCCTGACCGAGGAGAAGCGCACCACCGTCGTCACCTCCATGGAGATGTTCCGCAAGACCCTGGACTTCATCGAGGCCGGCGACAACGCGGGCTGCCTGCTCCGCGGCATCAACAAGACCGACATCGAGCGCGGCCAGGTTCTGGCCAAGCCCGGCTCCATCCACCCCC